>CAKZIX010000012.1 GCA_936936565.1 uncultured Nocardiaceae bacterium
GGGAACTGCTGGGGGGATGCGGTGCTCGACATACCCCATATGGAACTTTGCAATGGAACATCGGCAGGGTGTGCAGCAGCACGTCGCGGTCGCTGACGCCCAGATGCAGCCCGAACACCGTCGCGTTGAGCCACACGTTGCGATGGGTGAGCTGCACGCCTTTCGGGCGGGCCGTGGTTCCCGAGGTGTAATTGATGGTGGCCGTGGCGTTTTCGTCCGGCTCTGTCCACGGCTGTGGTTCGGCGCCGAAGCGGAACATGGCCTCGTCGTCGCCCAGCAGGAACTTGTGCGCCACGTCCAAGCCGTCGTACACCTCGCGCAGCGCGGGATCGACGTACACCACCTGGGCGCCGGAATGCGCCACGATGTAGGACACCTCGGCCAGCGGCAGCCGGAAGTTCACCGGCACCAGCACGCGTCCCCAGCCGGACACCCCGAAGAAGGAGGTGAGCAGCCGGGCGGAATTGTGTGAGATGACCGCCACCCGGCCGCCGACGGGCACTCCGAGCTCGTCCAGCCGCGCGGCCTGCGCACGCGCTCGCTGCGCCAGATCGGCGTAGCCGAACTCGCCGAGACTCGGCGCCGGCTGCTCGGGCTCGTCGACGACGGCGATGCGGCGGCCGTAGACGGACTCGGCCCGGTCGAGGAAATCGCGAACTGTCAGGGCAACGATCACCTCGTCCATTCAAGCCGACAATGTGACCTGACGCACGTATTCTTTGCGATATGCGCCTAGCCCTCGGGATCGTCTGTGTCGCAGCTGTTCTGACCGCCTGCAGCGGCACCGACACACCGGCCGGGTCGGATCGCGACAGTGCCACCGCCGCCGCGATGAACACCGCGTCGGCCCCCGGCAGCGCCGGGGCGTCCCCGTCGAAGTCTCAGTGGCCCAAGGTGTTTCCCGCCGACTACCCGTTCCCGCCGAACCTGTCGGTCACCGAGCAGCGCGACGAGGCAGCCACCGGACTCGTCGCCGGCACGGTGCCGCTGCGCGCGGAAGACTGCATGCAGTTCTACGACAGCCGGATGCCCGGCCTGGGCTGGAAACTCGACGAGACCACCTCCAGCGGTGGCGCGCACGTGTACACCCGTGGCGCGCTGTCCACCACCATCGTCTGTGCCGCGGCCCCGACGATTCAGCTCACCATCTCGAAGACCAGCTGATTCGGTCTGCGACAATGGGCGGTCGTGAAGACCTTCGAAGCCCTGTTCGCGGAACTGCAAGAGCGCGCCGTCACCCGCCCCGCCGGGTCCGGCACCGTCGCAGCCCTGGACGCCGGCGTGCATGCGCAGGGCAAGAAGGTGCTCGAGGAGGCCGGTGAAGTGTGGATCGCCGCCGAGCACGAGGGCGACGATGCGCTCGCCGAGGAAATCTCGCAGCTGCTGTACTGGGTGCAAGTGCTGATGGTTGGCCGCGGCTTGAAGCTCGAGGACGTCTACCGACATCTGTAGCCGCCCCTCGCCCTTCAACTCCCCTTCGAAAGGACCAACTCCATGCTGCGCGTGGCAGTACCGAACAAAGGCGCGCTCTCCGAAGCCGCTGCCGAAATCTTGAAGGAAGCCGGCTACCGGCGCCGCTCCGATTCGCGCGACCTCACCGTGCTCGACGTGGCCAACCAGGTCGAGTTCTTTTTCCTGCGCCCCAAGGACATTGCGATCTACGTCGGCTCGGGCGATCTGGATCTGGGCATCACCGGCCGCGATCTCGCGCTCGATTCCGGCGCACATGTCGAGGAACGGCTCGCGCTCGGCTTCGGCCGGTCGACGTTCCGCTACGCCGGACCCGCGGGCCGCGAATGGTCGGTGCAAGATCTGCAAGACCGGCGCATCGCCACCTCGTTCGCCAACCTGGTCCTCGACGATCTGAAGCGCCGCGGCATCCAGGCCGAGGTGATCCGTCTCGACGGTGCCGTCGAGATCTCCGTGCAGCTGGGCGTGGCCGACGTCATCGCCGACGTGGTGGGTTCCGGGCGCACTCTGCGCCAGCACAACCTCGTGGCGTTCGGCGAGTCGCTGTGCGATTCCGAGGCCGTGCTCGTGGAGCGGCGCGGCTCCGACCGCAACGACAAGGCCCGCAATCAGCTCATTGCGCGTGTGCAGGGCGTGGTATTCGCCCAGCAGTACCTGATGCTCGACTACGACTGCCCGCGTTCGCTGCTCGAGCAGGCCTTCACGATCACCCCCGGGCTGGAGTCGCCGACGGTGTCGCCGCTGGCCGACGAAGCCTGGGTGGCGGTGCGCGCCCTGGTGCCGCGTTCGGACCACAACGACGTCATGGATCAGCTCGCCGAACTGGGCGCCAAGGCGATCCTGGCGTCGGATATCCGCTCCTGCCGCGCCTTCTGAGGCGCACGGCTTCGGATCGAGCTGAGCGCAACCGGTGACGGCGGCGCGGCACCGGACATACGGTGCCGCGCATGTCGGAGCGTAAACCTGTTGTCCTGAACGAAGATTGGCTCGCCGTGCTGGTGGGGCTGGGGCTGTTGGTCCTGGTCCTCGCCGGCGCGATTCCGGGGTCGTTGGTGCCATGAGCGACAACCGCATCGACACCGAGGCCGGTACGGCGACGGCACCCGGGTCCAGCGCCGTCGACGGCGCGAACAGGCGCGCAACCGTCGGCGCCGCGGTCGCGGGCATCGTCGTGGTGGTCGCGCTCGGCGGGCTGACTCGCTACTTCGAGAACGAGGTGCCCGGCTGGTTCGACGGCAGCAAGGTGGCCAAGGCCGTCGAATTCCCGGTCTACGCCATTGCCCTGGGGCTCATCGGCAACGTGATCCTGGCCAAGCTCGGACTGCGCGAGAACCTGTCGGCGGGCTTCCGCACCGAATTCTTCATCAAGACGGGCGTCGTGCTGCTCGGCGCGTCGATCAACCTGAAGTTGCTGGTGACAGCTGCGGGCCCGTCGATCCTGCAGGCGCTGCTGCTCATCACCACGGTCTTCTTCTTCACCTGGTGGCTGGGCGGCGTGCTGGGCATCGACGACAAGCTGCGCGCATTGCTGTCCAGTGCGGTGTCGATCTGCGGGGTGAGCGCCGCCATCGCGGCCGCCGGCGCCGTGCAGGCTCGGCGGGAGCAGATCGCCTATGCCGCCTCGATCGTCATCGTGTTCGCGCTGCCGTCGATCTTCCTGCTGCCGTGGCTGGCCGACGTGTTCGGCCTGTCCGATGCCGTCGCCGGCGCCTGGATCGGCGGCAACATCGACACCACCGCAGCGGTCGCCGCATCCGGCGCGATCGCCGGCGAGCAGGCGCTGCAGATCGCCACCATCGTCAAAACCACCCAGAATGCGCTCATCGGCATCGTCGCCATCGCGTTGACTGCGTACTTCGCACTGCGCGTCGAACGCTCCGGCTCTGCCCGCCCGTCGTTGGCGCAGTTCTGGGACCGGTTCCCGAAGTTCGTGCTCGGCTTCGTCGCGGCGTCGGTGATCGGGACCGTCTACCTTGCCTCGGTTTCGGCCGCATCGGGCAAGGCGCACATCGCGATCGTCAACGACCTGCGCACCTGGTTCCTGATCTTCGCGTTCGTGTCGATCGGCCTCGAGTTCTCGCTCGAGGGCCTGCGCAAGGCCGGCTGGCGCCCGATCGTGGTGTTCGGATCGGCCGCCGTGGTGAATCTGCTCGTCGGCCTTGGGCTTTCGGTGTTGCTGTTCAGCGACTTCGAGGGCTGAGCCCGCCCGCGCCGGCGTGTCGCCCGCGCTGGGCTGCGGCCAAGATTCGCGCGTGCGCTCGTGCCGGTCTCGACCGTCAGGTACACACGTGCGCGTGCAAATTTCGGTACAGAGTTGCAATTCTGTACACAGTTGCAACTCTGTACGGAATTTCTCGGCGCGCAGCGCCTCGCCGCGGCGGCGCGCAGCGCCTCCCGAGCTCAGGCGTTTGTGTCAGACCCCGCAGCTAGCGTGCGCGCCATGACGAAATCCATCGACGGCGCCGTCACGGTGATACCGCTTGTCGCCGCCCGCGCCGAACTGTCGGATCTGTGCATGCGCGTCGCTTTCGGAAGGGAGCGCGTGATCCTCACCCGGCACGGCCGCCCGGCCGCCGCGCTCGTCTCGGTCGACGACCTCGAACAACTCGCGCCGGTTGCCGTCGACACCACGGAAGTCGTTGTAGCGGAAGAGATTCACGGTGCCTGGGAGATGTTCACAAGCTCTCGGCACCGGGCCGGATGGTGGCCGGAGTTCGGGTTCAAACCCAGCGCGGGCTCGTACTTTCGCTACGACGGCGAACGCGATCCAGGAGTCGTGCTCGACGCGCTTCCGGGTGAATTGTTGAGCTTCAGCTGGCCGCGCACGAACCACAAGGTGACGGTCGAATTCTCCCGCTCGGGCGGCGACACGCTGATCGCGGTGTGCCATCCGGCTGTGCAGGATTTCTGGGCGAAGCGGCTGCGGTCCTTCGCGGCCTACGTTGTCGCCGCAGGCCAGCCCGGATACGGCGGGGGAGTGCCGCCGAATGCCGGGCACAGACGCTGGTAGTCGCACCAGTTGCACAACCGGCTGGGGTTCGCGCGAAAATCGCCGCTGATCCCCGCCGCCAGAATGGCGCGCCACATCGCCGACAGGGTGCGCTCGAAGCGCAGCAGCTCGGCAGCATCGGGGACGTAGGTGAGCACCTCGCGGTCCGCCAGGTACAGCAGCCGCAGTTGCGTGGGCACGATCCCGCGAGTGCGGTAGATGACCAGCGCGTAGAACTTCATCTGGAACAGTGCGCGGGCCTCGCGCAGCTCGCCGGGGACACGCCCGGTCTTGTAGTCGACCACGCGGACCTCGCCGGTGGGCGCGACATCGATCCGGTCGACGTAGCCGCGCAGCACCACCCCGTTCTCCAGCTCGGTTTCCACGCGCTGCTCGCACGACTCGGGATCGAAGCGGGTGGGATCTTCCAGCTCGTAGTACGAACTCACCAAGCCGCGGGCCTCGTCGAGAAAAGCGTTGTCGCACAACGCATCCAGTTCTGGCGTTGCGGCGACCAGCTGCGCCCAGGCGGGAGCCACCAGATCGCGCGCGGCCGCCGGAACCCGTTGCGCGGCGGGCAACCCGTACAGCAGTTCCAGCGCGGCGTGCACCACAGTGCCGCGGGCCGCGGCCCGCGACGGCGCCTCCGGAATGCGATCGACCGCACGCAGCCGGTACTTGAGCGGGCACTGCTTGAAATCCACCGCCCGCGACGGCGACAGCGCGGGACGCCTGGCAGGCGCTTCGGCATCGGCTGTCATGCTCATACCTGGCAGGTTAGGCGGCAGGTACGACACGATCAGGGAGCAACACACAGATGATGCGACGCACGGGTCCGTTCGAGATCGGCGATCGCGTGCAGCTCACCGACGCCAAGGGCCGGTTGTTCACCGTCGTGCTCGAGGCGGGCAAGCAGTTCCACACCCACCGCGGCGGCATCGATCACGACGACCTGATCGGCGCTCCCGAGGGCAGCGTCGTGCAATCCGTCAACGGCACACCGTATTTGGCGTTGCGCCCGCTGCTCACCGACTATGTGCTGTCGATGCCGCGCGGCGCGCAGGTGATCTACCCGAAGGACGCCGCACAGATCGTGCACGAGGGCGACATCTTCCCCGGCGCAACGGTTTTGGAAGCCGGCGCGGGTTCCGGTGCGCTCACCTGCTCGCTGCTGCGCGCGGTGGGTCCGCAAGGCCGGGTGATCTCCTACGAGATCCGCGACGACCATGCCGAACACGCGGTGCGCAACGTGGAAACCTTCTTCGGTGCGCGCCCCGCGAACTGGAGCCTGACCGTCGCCGACGTCGCCGACTTCGAGGGCACCGCGGACCGGGTGATCCTGGACATGCTCGCGCCCTGGGACGCGTTGCCCACAGTGTCGAAAGTCCTTGTGCCAGGCGGGGTTCTGATCGTGTATGTGGCCACGGTGACCCAGTTGTCCAAGGTGGTGGAGGCGCTGCGCGAGCAGACCTGCTGGACCGAGCCCCGGTCGTGGGAATCGCTGGTGCGGCCCTGGCACGTCGTCGGGCTCGCGGTCCGGCCCGAACATCGGATGCAGGGGCACACGGCGTTTCTGGTCAGCGCGCGGCGCCTGGCGGAGGGCACGGTGACGCCCCGGCCGCAGCGGCGCCCCTCGAAGGGCTGAACGGGTAGTCGACTCTTCCAGCGCCGGCGGCGGCTTTCGCGAGTCGAACCGCCCGGCGGGCACGCGGCCCGCCGGGATCGCCCGGCTACACGCAGGGTGCGCCGGAAATGCCCAGGTAGGTGCAGGCGGTCTGGTCCGACAGCTTCCACTGGCCGTCGACGAGATCCCAGGTGAACGGCAGTGCCGGGGCCGCGCCCTGCGGCGAGGTGACCACCACCGGTGCGGTGGTGACGTTGCCTTCGGTCTTCGGCTGCTGCACTTCGAACTTCAGCTCGCCGTAGGTCGCCAGCGCGGCGTTCATCTTCTCGACGTTGGCCAGGCGCTTGTCGCCGCTGGCGATGATCTTCGTCTTCTCGGCGGCCGGCACCTTCGGATCGGCGAAGGTCACGAGCGTCTTCTCGAGGTCGGCGGCCGTCGGGGCACCGGCCGCGGCGGCCGCAGTGCTGGTGGTGGTTGCGGCGGCGCTCGACGAGGCGGCGGCCGGCGTCGAGGTCGAGGCGGCGTCGCTGGAATCGTCGGAACACGACGCGAGCCCGACGGCGGCGAAGACGACGGCGGCGGTGACAAGACTCTTGCGGACGATCACGGTGCACCTTTCGGAAAGGTCTATAGGAAAGGCAATCCTAACCCGGCCGGTAACGACGGACCGGGGCGGTGCGACGATCTAGCACTACCGCAGATTGATTGTGCGCGAGCGTGGGAACTCTCGAAGCACAGCTCCCCGAATGTCGGGAAGCGTAAATCCCGTTCTGCCGGTAGCGTTGTTAGACCGGGACTGGGAGGAGCGGCAACATGAGCCCTATCGAGAACGCTGATTCGGCAAGCTGGCGAGAGCTCGAAGCCCTCCGAGCCGAGGCGGCCGCACTCCGCCGACAAATCGCGGATCATTCCGATCGCACCCGCGAGCTCGAGGCGCGCATCGATTCGCTGACGATCCGCAACGGCAAGCTGATGGACACGCTGAAAGAGGCGCGGACCCAGCTGATCGCTCTGCGTGAGGAGGTCGACCGGCTCGGGCAGCCGCCGAGCGGCTACGGCGTGCTGCTCGGGGTCCACCCGGACACCACCGTCGACGTGTTCACCTCCGGGCGCAAGATGCGGCTGAACTGCTCGCCGAACATCGACACCACCGTTCTCGAAATGGGTCAGACGGTCCGCCTCAACGAGGCGCTGACCATCGTCGAGGCCTCCGAGTACGAGAAGGTCGGCGAGATCACCACGCTGCGCGAGATCCTCGACGACGGCCGCCGCGCCTTGGTTGTCGGGCATGCCGACGAGGAGCGGGTGGTGGTGCTCGCCGAGCCGCTGCGCCGCGTCGCCGAGAACGACGACATCGACGACCCGAATTCGCCGATCCGCAAGCTGCGCCCGGGCGACTCGCTGCTGGTGGACACCAAAGCCGGCTACGCCTTCGAGCGGATTCCCAAGGCCGAGGTCGAAGACCTTGTGCTGGAAGAGGTTCCGGATGTCGACTACAACGACATCGGTGGCCTGGGCCGGCAGATCGAGCAGATCCGCGACGCCGTGGAGCTGCCGTTCCTGCACAAGGAGCTGTTCCGCGAATACTCCTTGCGTCCGCCCAAGGGCGTGCTGCTCTACGGTCCGCCCGGCTGCGGCAAGACGCTGATCGCCAAGGCTGTCGCGAACTCGCTGGCGAAGAAGATCGCCGAGGCGCGCGGCGAGGACGCCAAGGAAGCCAAGTCCTACTTCCTGAACATCAAGGGCCCTGAGCTGCTCAACAAGTTCGTCGGCGAGACCGAGCGCCACATCCGGATCATCTTCCAGCGCGCCCGCGAGAAGGCGTCCGAAGGTACGCCGGTGATCGTGTTCTTCGACGAGATGGATTCCATCTTCCGAACCCGCGGGTCGGGCGTCAGCTCCGATGTCGAGACCACCGTGGTGCCGCAGCTGCTCAGCGAGATCGACGGCGTCGAGGGCCTCGAGAACGTGATCGTGATCGGTGCGTCCAACCGTGAAGACATGATCGACCCGGCCATCCTGCGGCCCGGCCGCTTGGACGTGAAGATCAAGATCGAGCGCCCGGACGCGGAGTCGGCACAGGACATCTTCTCCAAGTACCTCATCGAGACGCTGCCGCTGCACTCCGACGATCTGGCCGAATTCGGCGGCGATCGCGGCGCCTGCATCAAGACCATGATCGAGCGCGTGGTGGACCGGATGTACGCCGAGAGCGAGGACAACCGTTTCCTCGAGGTCACCTACGCCAACGGCGACAAGGAAGTCCTGTACTTCAAAGACTTCAATTCCGGCGCCATGATTCAGAACATCGTGGACCGGTCCAAGAAGTATGCGATCAAGTCGGTGCTCGACACCGGCGCACCGGGCCTGCGGATCCAGCACCTGTTCGATTCGATCGTCGACGAGTTCTCCGAGAACGAGGACCTGCCGAACACCACGAACCCGGACGACTGGGCCCGCATTTCCGGCAAGAAGGGCGAGCGGATCGTCTACATCCGCACGCTGGTCACCGGCAAGAACGCCTCGGCCAGCCGAGCCATCGACACCGAGTCCAACACCGGCCAGTACCTGTAGGTACACGCCACTGGCCGGCCTCCGGAGCACGCACCGCTAGAGGTGCGGCTGGCGTGGTGGGGTGCGACGGACAGTCCCGCAAGGCGCGCGGGGTTCTGCCGCGTTGCCCCGGATCGGCGGGCACGACATTTCGGGGCTGCCACAGGCGGCGTCCTGCCGCCAGCATCGAGGTATGCGCATTCTCGCCAAACGAACTCTGCTTGTCGCTGCTGCCGGCGCGCTGGTCGGCGGCGCCCTGAGTACCGCCGCCGCGCCGGCCGGGGCGGCGCCCGCGACGTGCGACGCCGGGCTGATCCTGGCCACGGTCGGCTACTCCGAATGCACAGTGCCGGTGCAGCATCGGGTGCGCGTGGTCTGCCGTGGTTTCGCAAGCACCTACGAGCGCTACGGCAACTACGCCTGGGGCGGGCAGCGCTCCTGGGCATGGTGCGACGCGCCGTTCACGGCAGTCGGCGCGTACCCCGCACTCTGACTCGACACCGGACGACTCGCACTGCGTCACCCCGCGCATCGTGTTCCGGTCCTGGGCGCCACCTACGAGCGCTACGGCAACGTGGCCTGACACGGGCTGCCACTCGTCGACATCGCGACGTGCCGTCCGCGCAGGTGATCACGTAGTCGCACGCGGCAGGTAGCGTTCCGGGACGTGACAATCCCGTCGGTGCCCCATGTGGAGATCGAGTCGCTCGATCAGTTCGACACGATGGTGGCGGCCGGCGCGACGGCGATGACCGGGTGGCGGGTGCAGTCGGTGGATCTGTCCGGACGGACCGAACCGCTGCTGCAGCTGAACCCGGCCGGGTCGATCTTTCTCGGTTGTCTGCTCTCGGACGCGGCCGCGGACGGGATTCGCGGCGGTGGCGGGCTGGTGTTCCCGCGGCTGCCGCAATTGCCGTTCGATCCGTACCGCGCCGCGCTGTACACCGCGGAGGAGCTGTACGCCGGTATCGAGAACGGGTACGACGCGACGCCGGACGCGCAGACCTATGCCTGGGCGCGCCGCCACGTCGAGATCGGCGACCTCGGGCACACGCTATCCGAAGCGCTGCACGATCATTCGATCGCCGACGCGCTCGACGAGCTCGCCGCCGACCCGCCGTGGGTCGGCGTGATGGGCGGGCACGGCATCGCGCGCGGGGACGCCGAGTACACCGATGCCGTGCGGCTCGGGCGCGCGCTGACGCGGGCCGGGCGCACGGTGGTCACCGGCGGCGGACCGGGCGCGATGGAGGCGGCGAATCTAGGCGCGATGCTGTCGGGCTACGACGACGCCGCACTCGACGACGCGGTGTCGGCGCTGGCGGTCGTGCCGTCGTTTCGGCCGTCGGTGGAGAACTGGGCGCAGGTGGCGCTCACGATCCGGCATCGGTACCCGGGAGACGGCGGAATCTCCGTTCCCACATGGTTTTACGGACACGAGCCGCCCAACGTGTTCGCCGGTGCGATCGCGAAATACTTCTCGAATGCCCAGCGCGAAGATGTATTGCTGCGCCGCGCCCGGGGCGGCATCGTCTATCTACCCGGCGCTGCGGGCACGGTGCAGGAGATCTTCCAGGCGGTGACGCCGAACTATTACGGCGACGCCGCCACCCAGGTCCCGATGATTCTGGTCGGCCGTGCGCACTGGACCGAACGGGTGCCGGTCTGGACGGTGCTGCAGGCGCTGGCCGCGCAACGGCCGATGGCCGCCGGTTTACATCTGGTCGACAGCATCGACGAAGCCGTGCAGCTGATCTAGGCTGCGCGCGTGCAGGTACAACTTCGCCACAATCCCGCATCGACCGTCGCCCGCTGCTTCCTCGCCGGCGGCGAACCGCTGCGCGTGGAAAGCGGCGCCATGATCGCCCACTCTGCCGGAGTCACGTTGCAGGCCAAGGCCGAAGGCGGCCTGATGGCTGGACTGAAGCGTTCGGTGCTGTCCGGCGAATCGTTCTTCGTCACCACCTACACCGCGCCGCCACAGGGCGGCTGGGTGGACGTCGCCTCGGCGCTACCCGGCGACGCGTTCGCGCTGCCGATCGTGCCGGACCGGCCTTTCTTCATCAACCGCGGCGGCTGGCTGGCCAGCTCGCACGGCGTCGAGGTGGAAACCAAGTGGGGCGGCATGGCCAACCTGTTCGGCGGCGAGGGCGGGTTCGGCCTGCGTGCGCACGGCAACGGCGAGGTCGTGCTCGGCGTGTACGGGGCGATCGACGTGATCGACCTGCAGCCGGGCGAACTGGTCACCATCGACACCGGACACGTCGTCGCCTACGACCTGGCGATGCGCTTCGAATTGCGACGCGCGGTGGCCGGCAAGATGTTTCAGACGATGAAGTCGGGCGAAGGATTCGTCTTCGACTTCACCGGTCCCGGCCGGGTGCTGCTGCAAACCCGCAACCCGAGCGCGTTCGCCAGCTGGGTCGGCAGCATGGCGCCCGGCCGCTAGCCCCCTCTTTTGGGGGATCCACCCACGCGGGCGCGCATGCCAGGGTTGGGCGCCGTGGGCGAACCCTATCTGCGCACCGTGCGGCAGGCATGCACCGCCGCGCTCGACAACGATCCGGCGTTCACCGAGCTACTGAATCGGTTGATCGTGGAATCCGACGGCTTGCCCCCGGCCGAACTCACCGCGGCGCTGCCGCCCATCGCCAACGCCATCGCCAACACCTCACCCGGTCTCAGCGGCTGGCTCTCGCTAGTCTGCGGCTCGTGGATCGAAGGGGGCGCCGACCCGGACCCGGTCGGCGCCGTGATCGTCGACCGCACGGCCCGCGTCGCCAACGCGGCGGTCCTGTTCGCCGACGCCTGGACGGCAGCCGGCGGCGGACCGCTACCGGACATGGAACAGGACCAGCCGACGGCGGAGATCCTCGGCGTGGTGACGCCTGAACTGGACGATTTCGACGAGCTCGCGATGCTGTCCTGGTTCACCTTGCCCCAACACGTCCAGGCCGCGTGCACGGTCTTGCAGATGGGTCCGCGCGTGCGGGCCGGAGTAACCGATCGCGCCGACCAGATTCAGGTCGCGACGCAGGCCGCTCGGCACTGGGAGCCAACGGGATTCGTCGAGAAGCTGTTGCGGGTGCTCGACGACGAACCGATTCTGGTGCTGCATCGTGAACTGCGCCGCGGCTGGACCGTCCGAATCTCCGGGATCGGTGACAACTTTCAGTTGCAGACCTTGCTGGCCGGCGCGCTGGTCGGACGCGCGGGCGGCCTGCCCGGTACGCCGCCGGATCCGCGAGTACTCGCCAGCTTCACCGATTCCGACGTCGCGGATGCACCGACGGTGACCGCGTGGTGGAACCTCGTCGACCCGCGCGGCGAATGGATCTGGAACGAGGGCGTGCCGGCCGACATTCCACTGTTCGACGGCACCAGGGTGGTGGTCCTCGATCCGCTGCCGTACGCGCGCAGCTGGAACGCCGGGCGGCAGTTTCCGTTGATGACGGCGAAGCTGACGGTCGTCACCGAGCACCCGCCGGAGCAATTGAGTACGTGGTGGCCGCGGCTCGCGCCGGCGCAGACACTCCGACAGTAGCTCCGATGGCGTTAGTGCAGCCCTAGGTACGGGACCAGCGCACGGGTGTCGTCGACGAACGGCCAGGCCGGATCGGCCAGGTGTTCCAACAGCTGGCCACTGGTCCACCACCAGCCGTCGACGATCTCGCTCGCCTGGTGGACGAACGGGCCGTCGTGGCGAGCCTCATACGCAAACAGATGGCAGCGCAACGGTTTTCCGGCCCATTCGCCGTCCCACGCGAGCTGGGCGAGCGGCCGGATCGCGACATCGCGCACGCCGAGCTCCTCGTCCAGTTCCCGCAGCGCGGCCGCCTCCGGCGTCTCGCCGGCGTCCACCACACCACCGGCGAGGCAGTCGTGGCGCGACGGCCACGTCGCCTTCGTCGCGGTGCGCAGGTGCACGTATATCCGCTCGTCGCGGGCCCGCACCAGCACGCCCGCCGACGCGTGCCAGAGCCCGTGCGCGTACACCTCGCGGCGGGTCGCCGCACCGGTGACGACGCCGCCGGCGTCGTACACCGCAATCACTTCGTCCAGACTCACCGCACCATCGTTTCACCGCCGCACGTGTGGGTATCTCCGGCGCATGCCGTTGCCGCGTTCCCTTGCTCGCTTCAATATCAACGCCACCAACCGGCTCACCGGACTGGTGGCCGGACGGCTCCCGGGATACGCGATCATCCTGCACAAGGGCCGCAATTCGGGACGCGCGTACCGCACCCCAGTCAACGCGTTCGAGGTCGACGGTGGCTACCGCATCGCCCTGACCTACGGCAAGAACTCCGACTGGGTGAAGAACGTGCTCGCCGCCGGGGGCTTCGAGGTGGAGCACCGCGGCACGACGATCGCGCTCACCGCGCCGACGGTCGTCCACGACCCGGCGATGGCGTGGGCGCCGATCGGGTTTCGCCAGGTGCTCAAGACCCTCGGCGTACAGGACTATCTGCAGGCGACCCCCGCCGCCTAGCCTTTACCGGTCAGTGCAGGCACCTGGTCCCGGCGCGTGGTGATCGCCCGGTAGCTGGAGTTCCACAGCCATTCGACGGGCCCGCGCTCGAACCGCGACAGCCACAGCCGGGCGAACAGCAGAATGCCCGCGGTGACGACGAGGTACACGGCGACCGTGAAGGGCACCCGCGCCTGGGCGCCGACCTGTGCCGCCAACCCCAAGCCCCATCCGTAACACAGCACCGAAGCCAGAATGTTCTGCAGGACATAGCAACTCAACGCCATGCGGCCGACGTCGGACAGCCGGGCGCCGACCAGCCCGAGCTGGTCGCGGTGCGCGTAGAAGGTGGCCACCGCGCCGAGGATGCCCAGCGACACGAACGGCGCCGTCCCGTAGCGGCCGGCCACGACCCCCGCCGCGCCGCCGAACACGTTGAGCGTGAAGTCGATCGGAAACGCCACCGCGCCCACGATCAGCAGCCGCCGGCGGATCGCGGCACCCTGGGGACCGAGCACGCCCGCCTGGAACAGCTTCGCGCCGGCCAGGAACAGCGCGATCGACATCGCGAAGATCAGGATCGGTTCGAGCCGGAAGACGAGCGCATTCTCCAGCCGGAACACCACCAGATCCCACCACGAGCCGTCGGCGTAGGGGTTGAACTGTGCCGCCGTCCCCGGCTCGGCGGCCGGTGCCGCGAGGATCGCCACCGTGATCAGGCTCAGCAGCGCGACGTGCACCGAGGCCGTCGCAATCATCCAACGGCGTTGCGCGCGTTCGGAAGTCACCAACAGGTAGGCGACCACCAGTCCGGTCACCGCGTATCCCATCAGCACGTCGAACTCCACCACCAGCACGAAGTGCACGACGCCGTCGACGAACAGCAGCAGCGCTCGCCACGGGTACGGGCCCGGCCACGGCAGGCCCCGCTTGACGGCCGAGCGCTGCTGAATCGCCAGCCCGATGCCGAACATGATCGTCAGCAGGCCGAGAAACTTGCCCTGCGCCAACGCCTGCAACACCTTTTCCGCCCACAGCCACGCACCCGAAGGCTGGTCGACCTGTTCGAGATAGCCGATGAACCCTTCCGGGCTGGTGAACAGCCAGATGTTCGTGCCGAGGGTGCCGAGGATCGCGATGCCGCGAAGCACGTCGAGCGACTTGTAGCGCATGGCACCGACCATGCCCTGAATCGCTGGGCTGGTCGTCCTCCGAAGGGATGATCGTGACCCCGGTGTGCTGCGCGTGGCCGCTGCCGCAGCGACCCCGGGCCGTCTATAGGCTCGACGGCATGCAGCGCATCATCGGTATCGAGGTTGAGTATGGGATTTCGTCGCCGACGGACCCGTCGGCCAATCCCATCCTGACGTCGACGCAGGCAGTGCTGGCCTATGCCGCCGCCGAGGGCGTGCCCCGGGCCAAGCGCACCCGCTGGGACTACGAGGTGGAATCGCCGCTGCGCGACGCCCGCGGGTTCGACCTGGGCCGGCCCGGTGGCCCCGCGCCGGTGATCGACGCCGACGAGGTCGGCGCGGCGAACATGATTCTCACCAACGGCGCCCGGCTCTACGTCGACCATGCCCACCCCGAGTATTCCGCGCCCGAGGTCACCGACCCGCTCGACGCCGTGATCTGGGACAAGGCGGGCGAACGCGTGATGGAGGCGGCGGCCCGGCACGCGTCGAGCGTGCCCGGCACCCCGAAACTGCAGCTGTACAAGAACAACGTCGACGGCAAGGGCGCCAGCTACGGCACCCACGAGAACTACCTGATGAGCCGCGACACCCCGTTCAATTCGATCATCACCGGGCTGTCGCCGTTCTTCGTCTCACGCCAGGTGATCTGCGGTTCCGGACGGGTCGGGATCGGCCAGTCGGGCGACGAGGCCGGCTTCCAGCTGTCGCAGCGCGCCGACTACATCGAGGTCGAGGTCGGGCTGGAGACCACGCTCAAGCGCGGCATCATCAACACCCGCGACGAACCACATGCCGACGCCGACAAGTACCGCCGGCTGCACGTGATCATCGGCGACGCGAATCTCGCCGAGATGTCGACGTACTTGAAGGTCGGCACGACGGCGCTGGTCCTGGATTTGATCGAGGCCGGCATCGACTTCTCCGACCTGCAGCTGGCCCGCCCGGTCACCGCCGTGCACCAGATCAGCCACGACCCGACGCTGCGCGCCACCGTCGCGCTGGCCGACGGCCGCGAGATGACCGGCCTTGCGCTGCAACGGATCTACCACGAGCGGGCCGCGGCGTTCTATGCCGAACGCGGCAACGAAGACGCGCGCGTGGCCGACGTGCTGACCCAGTGGGCACACGTGCTGGACCTGCTCGAACGCGACCCGATGGAGTGTTCGGACCTGCTCGACTGGCCGGCCAAGCTGCGGCTGCTCGAGGGCTACCGCAACCGCGAGGGCCTGGGCTGGGCCGCCGGCAAACTGCACATGATCGACCTGCAGTACTCCGATGTCCGGCTGGACAAGGGTTTGTACAACCGGCTCGTCGCGCGTGGCTCGATGCAACGATTGGTCACCGAACAGCAGGTGCTCGACGCAATGACCAAGCCGCCCACCGACACTCGCGCCTTCTTCCGCGGCGAATGCCTGCGCCGCTTCGGCGCCGACATCGCCGCTGCCAGCTGGGACTCCGTCATCTTCGACCTCGGCGGCGACTCGCTCGTGCGGATCCCGACGCTGGAACCGCTGCGCGGCACCCGCGCGCACGTGGGCAAGCTCCTGGACTCGGTCGATTCGGCCGCGGACCTGGTGGATCAGCTCGCGCACTGAAATTGGTTGGCCATGCCGGCCGTCGCGCTGCTAGCCTCGCGGAAGCCGTGACACAACGCGAGGAGGTGAGTCCCATGAACGTTCGATCGAAGTGGGTGCTCCGCCTCGTCGTCACGGTCGTGCGCGCGTAGGTGTCGCCGGGAGCGCCCGAAGTACTGGGCATATCCCGAAAGGCGACAAGCTATGGATTCAACGTATTTCACCGCGGACGCGGCAGCACCCGACGCGGTGATCACCAGGGTCACACCCACGCAATGGCTGGCGGAGGCCGGCGGCGCCGTGGTGGGCTCCGGCGACGTCTCACGACGGCCGGGCCCGCGCCAGTTCGTCAGCATCGACGCCTGGCAGCCGAAGGTGTTCGATCAGCTCGCGGCGGCCATGACGCCAGCACTGCCGAGGCCGCTCTACACGCTCGTCGACGCGGCGCACGCCGACGTCGTATCGCATTGGGAGCGCGCGGGTTTCGTGGTTCGGCGCCGCGAGTGGGAGTGCCTGCTCGAGACCGGGAACGCACGGTACGCGCCACCGCCCGGCGTACGCATCGAGGGTTTCGGGCAGGCGGACGAAGACCGGATACGCGAGCTGGACCGCGCGATCCGCGCAGAGGTCGACGCCGACCTCGGGTGGCACGAGATGCCGTTCGAGTTCTTCGGGCCGGACGCGCCCGGCGCACTCGATCCGGCGAAGTATGCGATCGCAACCACCGGCGGCGAGTACGTCGGGCTGATCCGCGTCGTGCACGTCGCGCGGCAAGCCAAGATCGGACTGCTCGCGGTGCGTCGCGAACATCAGCGCCAGGGGATCGGGCGCGCGCTGCTCGCGCACGCACTCGACGCCCTGCACGCCCGCGGCATCGACACGGTGTTCGTCGAGGTCAACGAGGCAAACCCGGCGGCGGTCGCACAGTTCGCCGGCGCGCGACGCATCTCCAGCAATCTCGAGCTGGTGCTGCGATGACAGCGAAGCAGGGCATCGAGGTCGAAGGCGTCGTCGTGGAATGCCTGCGCAACGCCACGTTCCGGGTCGAACTGGCCAACGGGCACGAGGTGCTCGCGCACATCAGCGGCAAGATCCGGAAGAACTACATCAAGATCTATCCGCTGGACCGGGTGCTCGTAGAGCTGAGTCCCTACGATCTCGGCCGCGGTCGGATCCGATTCCGCTACCGGACGTAGCGCGAAAGTTCCCGCACCCCAACGCGTCCCGGATGTCATCGGGCCACGTCAGGGTGCGGGAACCCGGCCTCAGCTGCGGTCGAGCACCGCGTCCAGAAACTCCCGGGTGCGCTGGTGGGCAGGGGCGGTGAAGATCTGCTCCGGCGGACCGTCCTCGAGGATCCGGCCGTTGTCGAACATCATGACGCGGTCGGAGACCTCTCGGGCGAAATGCATTTCGTGGGTCACGCAGAGCATGGTGAGGTCGGTCGAGGCGGCGAGGTCGCGCAGCAGGTGCAGGATGCCGGTGACGAGTTCCGGGTCCAGTGCCGAGGTGACCTCGTCGAGCAGCAACACCTTGGGTTCCATCGCCAGGGCACGGGCGATGGCCACGCGCTGCTGCTGGCCGCCGGACAGTTGCGACGGATGGGCGTCGATCTTGTCCGACAGCCCGACGAGCTCGAGCAGTTCCGCGGCGCGGTGCTCGGCCGCCTCGCGCGACTTGCCGAGGCTGCGGATCGGCGCCTCGGTGATGTTGCGCAGCACGTTCATGTTCGGGAAAAGGTTGAACTGCTGGAACACCATGCCGATCGGGCGGCGCGCCGAGCGCAGGTACGACTCGCTCGCGGGCACCAGCTCTTTGCCTTTGGGCATGTGCGACAAAGGTTTTCCGTCGACGTAGAGGACGCCGTCGGTCACCCGCTCCAACGTCATGATCAGCCGCAGGATCGTGGACTTGCCCGAGCCGCTGGGCCCGATGAGCGTGACGAACTCGTCGGGGGCGATGCGGCAGGTGAAGTTGTCGAGCACAGTGTGCTCGCCGAATCGTTTGACCACCCCGTCGAATTCGATCATGGGCTCAGACACTTCGGACACGACGCTCCAATCCGCGGACCAACAGTGACGAGGCAAAACTGATCGCCAGGAACAGCAGCCCGGCGATCGTGTACGACTCCACCACGCTGAAGGTGGTGGCGCCGTATTCCTTTGCCCGGTTCAACATTTCGAGCACACCGATGCCGATGAGCAGCGGAGTCTCCTTGAACATCGCGATCGTGTAGTTGCCCAGTGCCGGCAGCACTCGCGGAATCGCTTGCGGCAGCACCACACTCGTCCAGACACGGTGCGGCGGTAGGCTCAGCGCGCGGGCCGCCTCCCACTGCCCGGCGGGCACCGCCTCGATGCCGGCGCGATACACCTCACTGGTGTAGCAGGCGTAGTGCACGCCGATCACGAGCACACCGGTCAGGAACGGCGACAACAGGATTCCGGTCTGTGCCTGGATGACGTAGAAGAACATGAACACCTGCACCAGCAGGGGAGTGCTGCGCACGAACTCCACGAACAGGAACGTCACCTGACTCAGCACCGGTATCCGCGCCTGTCGGATCATCGCGAACACCAGCCCGAGCGCGTACGACAACAGCGATGCGAGTGCCGTGATCTCGAGCGTCACCACCAGGCCCTCGAGCAGCAGCGGCAGCGCCTCCCGGGCGGCCTCCCAATCCCATGTCATGCCACACCTCCGCGCCCGGACAACCGCGCGAACACCGACGGCCCGCTGGTGGGGGCGCGGCCGAGCGCGCGGGCACCGAGCCGCTCGAGCCACCGCATCACCAGCGTGATCGCCACCGCGAGCAGCAGATAGAACAGCAGCACGACGGTGTAGATCACCACTGTGTCCTGCGCATACACCGGGCGCAGCAGTTCGCCCCGCTCGGTGATTTCACCCGCGGAGACGAAATACAGCAGGGCGGTGCTCTTCATCAGCGCGATGAACAGGTTGGTGAACGGCGGAATCATCTCCACCACCGCCTGCGGCACCACCACCCGCATCAGCGTGTCGAACGGTCGCAGGTTCAGCGCCCGCGCGCCTTCCAGCTGCGCCTTCGGCACCGATTGAATCGCGCCGCGCACGATCTCACCGCCGTAGGCGCCGTGGTTGAGGCCCAGCACCACGATGCCCGCGAACAACGGCACCATTTGGAAACCGACGAGCAGCGGCAGCACGAAGAAGATCCAGAACAGCTGGACCACTTCGGAGGTACCGCGGAAGAACTCGACGTACGTACGGCTGAGCGCCCGCACCGGCCACCAGCGCGCCAGCATGCCCAACCCCGCCGCGAACGACAGCACCACGGTCAGCGCAATGCCGCCGAGGGTCGCCCAGATGGTGACGGACAACCCTTCGGCGATCGAGGAAATGATCGATCCGACGTTGTCGAACATCGTCAGGCGGCGCAGAACTGCTGGGTCGTCTGATCCGGCTTGGGCTGGTTGTCCTGGGTGAAGCCGAACTCACCGACAATCTGCAGCCACTGGCCGCTCTGCTGCAGCTTGCGCAGCTCACCGTCGAACGCTTCGCGCAGCTCGTCGTCGTTCTGCCGGAACACGAATCCGGCGGCCGAGGTCACCTCGGCGCCCGATGTGTCCTTGGGTGCGAAGCTCGGCGTCACCTCGACGGCGACCCCGGGATTCTGTTTCACCAGCCAGTTGAGCGAAATACCGGTGAGCGCAGCGGCGTCCACCCGGCCGTCGGTCACCGCACGCAGCAGATTGTCCTGGTTGTCGAGCGCGGTGATCTGATCCGCGGGCACGCCGGCGGCCTCGGCGTAGCCCTTCTCCACCGCGCCCGACAGCGTGGCCAGGCGCGCCTTCTTGGCGGCCACGTCGGCGAGATCGCGCAGCCCCTTGGGATTGCCGCGCGGCACCAGCAGCGCCGTGGGGGCGGTGTAGTCGGGAATCGAGAACTCGGCCTGCTTGCAGCGCTCGGGGGTGATGAACATGCCGGCCGCCACCACGTCGAACTGGCCGGCGTTGAGGGCGGGAATCAGCTGGTCGAACGGGACGACCTTGGCCTCCACGTTGTCGATGCCGATCGCCTTGAACGCCGCGCGCGCGACCTCGGTGGCCTCACCGGTGGCCCGGCCGGAGGCATCGGTGAAGCCGTAGGGCTGCTCGTTGGCGATGCCGATCCGGATCGACTTGGACGACTTGGCGTCGGCGAGAGTGTCTCCGCCGCCGGTGCTCGTGCACGCACCCGTCAATGCGGCCGCAACGACTGCCACGGCAATCGACGCGACCGTTCGGGTCGCAAACCTACGTCTGCTCATCGCTGCTCCCTGGTTTCGTATCCGCTTCCGTAATTCGATCTGTGCCCGTATCTGGACCCGGACAAACGCCCGACTTCCCGGGGCGGGTGACTGCGGCGCGGTGTCGAACCGCGATCGGGCTTGCCCAGGTAGGGTTGAAGTCCAGGAATCACAACTCGAGGAGGTCGCTATGGCGCAGGAGCAGACCAAGCGCACGGGTGGCGGCGGCGACGATGACGACTTCGTCGGCGATGGCGCGGCCGGTCAGGAACGGCGTGAGAAGCTGGCCGAGGAAACCGACGACCTTCTCGACGAGATCGACGACGTGCTCGAGGAGAACGCCGAAGACTTCGTGCGCGCCTACGTCCAGAAGGGCGGCCAGTGACACCTGATTTCGGGTCATCGCTGTCGTCGTTCACGGAGTACCTACGCACGCACCGCCCGGAGCTGTTGCCGATCAACCGCATCGAAGGCAATCTCGCCGATCTCGCACCGCACGGCACCACCATCGTGGCGCTCACCTTCGCCGGCGGTGTGCTGATCGCCGGTGACCGGCGCTCCACCATGGGCAACTTGATCGCCAGCCGCGATGTCCAGAAGGTGTACATCACCGACGACTACTCGGCCTCGGGTATCGCCGGTACCGCCGGGCTGGCCATCGAAATGGTCCGGCTGTTCGCGGTCGAACTCGAGCACTACGAGAAGCTCGAGGGCGTGCCGCTGACGTTCGACGGCAAGGCCAACCGGCTGTCGTCGATGGTGAAGGCGAACCTGCCCGCGGCGATGCAGGGCCTGGCGGCCATTCCGCTGCTGGTGGGCTACGACCTCGACGCCGGCCTCGGGCGCATCGTGTCGTTCGACGTCGTCGGCGGCCGAACCGAAGAGCGCGACGGCTACTACGCCGTCGGGTCCGGGTCGGTGTTCGCACGCTCGTCGATCAAGAAGCTCTACGAGCCGGGCGTCGACGCGGACCGGGCGCTGCGCATCGCGGTCGAAGGGCTCTTCGACGCGGCCGACGACGATTCGGCCACCGGCGGCCCCGATCTGGTGCGCCGCATCTACCCGATGGCGGTGGTCATCACCGCCGAAGGGGCCAGCGAAGTGTCCGCCGAGCGCGCCGAGGCCGTAGCCCGCGCCGTCGTCGCCGATCGCACCAGAACCGAAGCCGAGCCGCGATGACGCCGGCCAGAGCGAAGCGGGTGGCCGCATGACACTGCCGTACCTGATGTCCGCGGAACAGATCATCCGCGACAAGACCGAACTGGCGCGCAAGGGCATCGCACGCGGACGCAGCGTGATCGCGCTCACCTACCAGCAGGGCGTGCTGTTCGTGGCGGAGAATCCGTCCACCACGCTGCACAAGGTGAGCGAGCTGTACGACCGGATCGGCTTCGCGGCCGTCGGCAAGTACAACGAGTTCGAGAATCTGCGCCGCGGCGGGGTGATCCAGGCCGACGTGCGCGGCTACCAATACGACCGCCGCGACGTCACCGCGCGGGCGCTGGCCAACGCCTACGCGCAGACGCTGGGCAGCATTTTCACCGATCAGCTCAAGCCCTACGAGGTGGAGCTCTGCGTCGCCGAGGTGGGCTGGCCCGATCAGCCCAAGACGCCCACGCTGTACCGGATCACCTACGACGGGTCCATCGTCGACGAACGCGAATTCATCGTGATGGGCGGCACCACGGAGCCGATCGTCACCGCGTTGCGGTCGTCGTACAAGGCCGAGCTGCCGTTGGCCGAGGCGTTGTCGGTCGCGATGAAGGCGCTGCAGGCTTCGGATGCCAACAGCGACAAGGACAAGCGCTCGATCGGCGTCGCGTCGCTGGAGGTCGCCGTGCTCGAGCAGACCCGGCCGCGGCGCGCGTTCCGGCGCATCCCCGGGCCGGCGCTCGAAGAGCTGCTGGCACCGGCACCGGCGAAGAAGGCGCCCGCCAAGAAGGCCAAGCCGGCGCCGTCCGGAGACACCGACGACACCAACTGAGCTGCCCTACCGCCCGTCCGGGCAGACGTAGAGGGTGAGCGCCCGGGCGGACGGCGAACGAAAACCGTTGTCCCACATGGTCCACTTCGCCGTCGGTGGCCAGCGCGTGCGGCCGGTCGCACAATTGCACCTCGAGTGCGGTCGCGTAGCGCTGTTCGTAGGCCCGCGTGCGCGCCAGCCGTCCGGTAAGTGTCGCGAGCGCCAGTTGCACGCGCGAGTTCGGTACGTCCGAGCGCAGGTATCGCACGTCGAAGGCGCCCGCCGCCAGGCTCGCCCGGCGCGTCGGCACCTTGTGCGCGGGCGCGTAGATCCCGTTGCCCAGGAACAGGGTCCACACCGAGGCCGGCTGTCCGTCGACGATGATGTCGAACGGTTCGGCGCTGCGCAGCACCCGCACCGTCGCCAGTGCCCCGGCGGGCCACTTTCCGAAGAACCGGCGCCACCGCTCACGCAGTCGCACGATCCGCGGGTAGCCGCCCAGACTCGCGGTGTTCAGAAACGCCGAACAGTCCGATCCGTCGACGCGCACCTCGGTGACGTCGACGGCGGCGGCGGTGCCGCATTCGACGGCCCGGGCGGCGGCCGCCACCGTCGGTACGCCCGTCGTCCGGGCGAAATTGTTCAGCGTCCCGGTCGGGAACACGGCCAGCGGAAGCTGCTCGCGCACCGCCACCTCGGCGGCCGCGCTGATGGTGCCGTCACCGCCGGACACTCCCAGCGCGCGCGGCCGGTAGCGCGCGACCACGCCGTCGAGTTGAGTGGCGAAATGCAGCGCATGGTCGAGTTCGACGTAGGTTGCCTCCGGCAGCAACCGGCGCAACTCGAGGTTGTCGTACGCGCTGCCGGACGCGGGATTGCACACGACCACAAGCCCTTTCCCGCGGGGCAGGGCAGGCGCCGGGCGGGCCGCACCCAGCCGCGTCGGTTCGTCGGGGGCCTCGGCCCACCAGTCCCGCGTGGACAGCGCCACCGCCGAGCCGAGCGCCCAGCCGGCAACCACGTCACTGGGCCAGTGCACGCCGACGTGCACCCGCGAATAGGCAACCGCGGCCGCCACGGGCGCGACGAACGCGGCCGCCGCCGGCGACTCGATCGCCACGCCGGTGGCGAACGCCGCAGCCGAGGCGGCATGTCCGGACGGAAACGACGAGGACACCGGCCGTTTCACCAGGCGGCGCACGAAGGGCACCGAATCGTCGGGCGGGCGACGGCGCGGAAGCAGTGGTTTGGCGACACCGTTGGCCAGGGCACTGGCCCCGGCGATCGAGATCAGCCCGCGCAGCGCCGCCCGCCGGTACCGCTCGCCGCAGACACTGAGCACGGCGGCCACGGCGATCCAGAGCAGGCTGTGATTGGCCGACCTGGTCAGCCGGACCAGCGTCCGATCGAGCGGGGTGGGCCGCAACCGTGCGGAGTGGTTCACCAGGCGCTCGTCGGCGTGGGCCAACCTGCGGATGACGGCGTTGCGCATCCGATCAGCGTAGGGGGCGCTCGGGTGCCGACCGGCCCGGATACCGATTCGGCGCCGCACGTTCGACATCGGACATAACGTCGGATACGGGCTGTAATGTCGAAGTTGTGCAGCGACGAATCATGGGTATCGAGACCGAATTCGGGGTCACCTGCACCTTTCACGGGCACAGGCGGCTGAGCCCCGACGAGGTTGCGCGGTACCTGTTCCGGCGGGTGGTGTCGTGGGGGCGTTCGTCGAACGTGTTCTTGCGTAACGGGGCGCGCCTGTATCTGGACGTGGGCTCGCATCCGGAATACGCGACGGCCGAGTGCGACAGCCTGGTGCAGCTCGTCACGCACGATCGCGCTCTGAGCGAGGCCACGCGCGACTGGCCCGAGCTGCGGCTCACCGCAACCAAGGAGATGATGGCCTGAGCGAGGACATCTCCGCCCTGACGCAGAGGCGCCCCGCTGGGCCGGAGTGCGCCTGCCATCCGTCGGCTTGCGCGCGCGCGATGCCCGGGGCGGCCGGCCTGCGCCGGGGCCTTCGGTGAGCGCCTGGCTTCTCGGGGTGGGCAGCCTCCGCGGCTGGATCATCGTCGCCGTCCACGTCGTCCTGCAGCTGGTCTTCGTCTTCCGCGCCCTGCTGCGCTGGGTCGCCACCGACGACGGCGCCCCAGAGGCCATCCAGGACTACGGCACCCAGCAGCTCGCCGTCCCCATCGCCGCTGCCCTCGGGCAGCAGACGGGCATGACGGCGGAGGTGGCCCGCGAGCGCGCCACCCTCGCGGGCTCCCAGCTGGTCGGGCTGGCGATGCTCCGCTACGTCTTCCGGCTCGAGCCCGTCGCCTCGTCCAGCGTCGACCGCCTCGTCGAGACCGTGGGACCGACCATCCAGCACTACCTCACCGGACCGCTCACCTCCCACCGCTGAGGGCCCCGCCGGCCGTCGGGACGGAACGAGACACGGCGCGAGCACGTCGGAGGGTCCCGCTACCATGTCGGGGTGATCTTCAAGGCCGTCGGCGAGTCCGCCCCGTACCCCGAGCACGGGGTCGTGGACCAGCGCGCCTGGTCGGCCGTGGCGCCCCGCCAGGTGCGCCTCAACCAGCTCACGACGACTCGCGCCGTCCTCGACCTGCGCAACCTCCTCGACGACGACTCCACCTTCTACGGGGACCTGTTCGCGCACGTCGTCTCCTGGCACGGCGAGCTCTTCCTCGAGACGGGGCTGCACCGAGCACTGCGCGCCGCCCTCCAGGGACGGACC
>CAKZIX010000013.1 GCA_936936565.1 uncultured Nocardiaceae bacterium
GCTGAGTGAAGTGAGTGGCGCCATTCGTTCGGTGAGAGTGGGTGGCGGCTTTCGTCCGGCTGGCGCGTGGGTGGGTGCCGCCTTCGGTCCGCTGAATGGGTGGGTGGTGCCATTCGTTCGGCTGAGCGAGTGGGCGGCACCGTTCGTCCGGCTGAGCGAGTGGGCGGCACCTTCCGTCCGGCTGAGCGAGTGAATGGCGCCATCCATCCCGCTGGGCGATGTGGGTTCGCTGCGACAGGCGTGTCTGCGTGGGGGTGGCGGTTCGGTCGCTGCGGTGAGCACCTCGATCAGCGGGGCGCGACGACGTCCGGACGGTCTGCGGACATCGCGGACTCGTAGGCGGCGCGCAGGCGCTCGGCGGCGCTCGGTCCGTTGGTGACCGGCGGTGGCGCACCGAGGTGCTCGGCGCGTAGTTCGTCCATCAGTTCGTTCCACAGGGGTGGCCCGCCGTCTTCGAGCAACTGGGCGCGCACCGCGAGTTCGTGGGTGGTCTCCCGATGGCGCAGGCCCCAGGAGCCGAGGGCGACCATCACCGGCACGGTCTGGATGCCGGCTTCGGTGAGGCTGTAGCGGGCGCGCTGTCCGCGAACGGCGTCCTCGCGCGTGAGCAATCCGGCCGCGATCAGCGCTTTCAGCCGCGAACTCAAGATGTTCGACGCGATGCCCTCCTGGTTGTGTTCGAGCAGTTCCCGGAAGTGGCGCCGGCCGCCGAAGATCATGTCGCGCAACACGATGAGGTTCCACGAGTCGCCGAGCACTTCGATGGCCGCGTTGATCGCGCATCCGGATCGCATCTCTTCGCTCCTAGTGGTTGCAATCTGCAATTGCATCCAGCATAGTGATTGCAGATCGCAACCACCAGAGGAGGCTCGGAATATGTCCCGCGTTCGTGTTCACAATTTCGCCATCTCGCTCGACGGATTCGGCACCGGAGACGGGCAGAGCGCCGATGCGCCGTTCGGTCATGCCGGAGAGCGCCTGCACGAGTGGTTCTTCCCCACGCAGACGTTCAAGACGATGCTCGGCGACGGGGCCGGCAGCACCGGGGTGGACGATGCGATGGCCGGTGCCTGGGCCCCGAGCATCGGCGCAGAGATTATGGGCCGCAACAAGTTCGGACCGCAGCGCGGTCCGTGGGAGAACCATGACTGGAAGGGCTGGTGGGGTCCGAACCCGCCGTTCCACACCCCGGTGTTCATCATGACCCACCACCCGCGCCCGGCGGTGGAGATGGAGGGCGGCACTACCTTCCACTTCGTGGCGGGCACCCCGGAGGACGTGCTGGCACAGGCGCGCGAGGCGGCCGGCGGTCTGGACGTTCGCATCGGCGGCGGGCCCACCGTGGTGCGCGACTTCCTGGCGGCTGGCCTCGTCGACCACCTGCACGTCGTGATCGTGCCGATTGTCCTGGGCCGCGGTGTTCGTCTTTGGGACGACCTCGAAAGCCTCGAGCAGAGCTACAACATCGAAGCCGTGAGCACCCCCAGCGGCGTCACGCATCTCACCTTTACGCGGTGATGCTGCCGCTTCGCACCCGAGTTATGTTCTCGCGCCGCCAATTGCGGGCGCGAGGTGATAACCGGGCGCGAGGAGCAGCGATGCGCGGTCGAGATCGGCGACGGGGCGCGGCGGCATCGGTGCGGGCACGCGCTCCGCAACCCCGGCGCCGTCAGGCCGGCGACGACCGGTGCAGGCCAGCGCGGCGCCGTCAGCTCGGCGCGGCCAGCTCCACGACGACGGGTGCGTGGTCACTGGCTCCGGCACCCGCGCGCTCCTCGCGATCGATGAACGCGCCCGTCGCCGTCACCTCGCGGCCGAGGATGAAATCGATGCGCATGCCGCGGTTCTTCGGAAAGCGCAGCCCCGTGTAGTCCCAGTAGGTGAACTCGCCGGGCGTGTACGGGCGTACCAGATCGGAAAACCCTTGGGCGACAAACCCGTCGAATGCAGCGCGTTCCGGAGCGGACGTGTGGGTCTTGCCCACGAAGCGTTCGACGCTCCACACGTCGGCATCGGTGGGGGCGACGTTCCAGTCGCCGGCCAGCAGCGTCGGACCCGACCACGACGACGCGGCGGACCGCAGCGCGTCGAGCCAGTCCAGTTTGTACCGGTAGTGCGGGTCGGACAGGGCGCGGCCGTTGGGCACGTACAGGCTCCACACCCGCACCCCGCCGCACATCGCGCCCACGGCGCGGGCCTCCAGCACCGCGCCGAAGATGTCGAGGGTGTCTCCGGCGTTGCGGTCGAAGCTGGGCTGGCCGTCGAAATGCTCTGCGACGTCGGTGATTCCGACTCGGGAGGCGATGGCCACGCCGTTCCACTGGTTCAGCCCGACATGGGCGATCTCGTAGCCGAGCGCGTCGAACCGGTCGTAGGGAAAGTCGGTGTCGCGGCACTTGGTTTCCTGCAGGGCCAGCACGTCGACGTCGTGCCGATCCAGCCATGCGAGCACCCGATCCGCCCGCGTGCGAATCGAATTCACGTTCCAGGTGGCAACTTTCACGGCATCGCGTACCGGTAGCGGTGATGCTCGACGAGCCCGAGCTCGGCGTACATCGCCAGTGCCGCCTCGTTGCCGGCCGACACCTGCAGGTAGGCGTGGGTGGCGCCGTGATCGCGGCCCCACCCGATCATGGACGCGCAGATCAGGGTGCCCAGTCCGCGGCGCCGATGTTCGGGCGCCACCTCGACGGCCGTCAGTCCCACCCATCGGCGATTGTCGGGCGCGGTGGTCACCGCGGCCCGGGCGATGGCCAGCGGCATGCCCGAGGGTCCGACCACGCCGAGTCGGCCGAAACCGACAACCCCGTCCTGCACCGACGCCAGCACTTCGGCGGCGCCCCGCGGTGCGCTGCTGCCGCGGTGCCGGAACAGCCCGAGCCAGGCCGGGGCCGGCTCGGGGTCGACGATCACCATGGCGCGGCCCGGAGGCAGCGTCAGGGTGTCGATGTCGGCCGCCAGCACGATCACCTCGTCGACCGTGCGCCAGCCCGGTGGCACGATCCCGATACGATCGGGGACAAGGACTTTCACCGGCAGGCCGCGGGCGTCGAACCAGCTGCGCACGGCGTCGAAAACGTCGATGGTGGCCGATTCGGCAAGCGGCACCGCGCAATTGGCGCGGCTGGTGAATCCGTGTCCGGCACGCAGCAGCCAGCCGTCGATCCACTCCCGCTGCACGCCGGGCCAGCCGTCGGCCGCGGCATACTCCAGCGCGCGGATGTCGCGGGTGCGAATCGTCATGGGCGGCACCGCTTTCAGCGCGACGACGGCGTCCCGCTCGATGTGCACCGCGGTCCCGTCGGCGCGGCGCACCAGTAGGGGGTCGTCCGCCTCCAGCATGCCGATGACGTCGGTGAGCTGACCGGACGGCAGCCGGTAGCGGACCACGACACGCTCGGCCATCAGTCCTCGTCGTGGCCGAACGGGTCTGCCACGGTGCCCGGCAGCCAGCTCAAACCCGGTACGCCCCAACCGTTGCGCTTGATCGCCTTCTTGGCGGCGCGCGCGTTGCGGCCGATCAGCACGTCGACGTAGAGAAACCCGTCCAGGTGCCCCACCTCGTGCTGCAGCATCCGCGCGAAGAAGCCTTTGCCCTCCACCACAACAGGATTGCCGTGCTCGTCGGTGCCGGTGACCTTCGCCCAGTCGGCGCGGCCGGTCGGAAACTGTTCACCGGGAACGGAAAGGCAGCCCTCGTAGTCCTCGTCGGGATCGGGCATGGTCTCCGGAATCGCGGAGGTTTCCGGCACCGGATTGATCACGGCGCCGCGCCGGCGGGTGCCGTCCTCGTCGGGGCAGTCGTAGACGAAAAGCCGCAGGCCGACGCCGACCTGATTGGCCGCCAGCCCGACTCCGTTCGCCTCGTCGAGCGTGGCGTACATGTCGGCGATAAGCTCGCTGAGTTCGTCGGGGGCACCCGTCACGGTCGCTGTCGGGGTATGCAGCACCGGGTCGCCGACGATGCGAATGGGAAGAACGGCCATGACGGACAAGAGTATCGGGTCGGTTCGCGCGCCCGCGTGATCTGGACTGAGGAGCGTCTTGCGAGCGCAGCGAGCGCGACGAGGGAAGATCACGCGACGGCAGGCGCGCGAACCCGCGGCGGCGCAGCCGCCGCCATCGGACACTGACACGCCCATTCGATGCCGAAGCGGCAGGGGCGGTTCGTGATTGAATGATCACTGAACAACAGCGCTGTAATTCAGCGTCTTTGGAGGGAGCGAGATGGACAGCGCAGCAGCGCGGAACCCGAATCAGGTGGGCGCGGCCAGCGAGCGCGGCGAGGACGGCCTGACCCGTCGCGAACACGAAATCCTCTCCTTCGAGCGGCAATGGTGGAAGTACGCCGGTGCCAAGGAAGAGGCCATCAAGGAACTGTTCGGGATGTCGGCCACGCGGTACTACCAAGTGCTGAACGCGCTCGTCGACCGTCCCGAGGCGCTCGCCGCCGATCCGATGCTGGTCAAGCGGTTGCGCCGGCTGCGCGCCAGCCGGCAGAAGCAGCGCGCGGCACGCCGGCTCGGTTTCGAGGTCTAAAGTCCTTCTTCGTGAGCACTCCGGAGCCGAGTGAGGACAAGTCACCCCGGCAGCAGCCCGCGGGGCTGCCGCTGCGCGCGCTCGCCATGGTGCTCATCTCGCTGTCGATCCTGTTCGCCGGGATCGGCGCGTTTTCGTTGACCCGCTCGTCGGCCGACGAGACCGCCGCACCCGATGTGGAAACGACGACCACCACCACGCCGCCCGCGCCGGCCACGACGACCACCACGACGCCCGCCGCGCCCGACAAGTCCGTCCCGGTGCGCGTGTTCAACAACACACAGATCCAGGGTCTGGCCGCACGCACCGCCGCCAAGCTCACCGAAAACGGCTGGACAATCGCCGAAACCGGCAACTTTCAGGATCCGCCCGTTCCGAAAACCACGGTGTACTACGGCAACTCGCCGAACGAGAAGTCCGCGGCCGCCGCCATCGCGGCATTGCTCGGGTGCAACTCCGAGCAGCGCATCCCGCCGCTGGCAGACCGGCCACCCGGAGTGATCGTCGTGGTGACCTCGGAATAAGATCGCAGCGATCTGCCGCGATCTGACAGTCACCGCAAAGGAGCTCGTGATGGCCACCAAACTCTGGCGTTCCGCGATGCCGCTGGCCGCGATTGCGGCTCTCGGTCTGACGGCGTGCACCCACAGCCAGGAGCCGAGTGACGTCAAGGGCACCACGCCGCCGGTGTGGACCGAGCAGTCGGGCGCCAAGCCCACCGACAGTCACGGTGCCGGCAGCGACAGCCACGGCGCGGGCGGCCACGAACTGAAGGGCGAGCTGAAGGACGCGAGCGGCCGGTCGGTCGGCACCGTCTCGGTCAGCGAGTCCGGCGGCCACGTCCAGATCAAGGTGTCCGCGCGCGGTCTCACGCCCGGGTTCCACGGCTTCCACGTGCACCAGACCGGCAAGTGTGAGGGCGACTTCGCTTCCGCCGGTGGGCATTTCCAGAAGGGCGCCCCCGACGTGCACCCGGCCACCGGCGATCTCACCTCGCTGCAGGTCCGCAAGGACGGTTCCGCCGAGCTGGTCACCACGGCCGACGCGTTCACCCTCGAAGACATCGAGAACCACGGCGAGGGCCGGGCGTTCGTCGTGCACGCGGCTGCCGACAACTTCGGCAACATCCCGAATCGCTACGCGCCCGCCCCGGACCAGCAGACGCTGTCCACCGGCGATGCCGGCGGGCGCGTTGCCTGCGCCGTCGTCAAGTAGGTGACCAGCCCGGGGTTCCCCCGCGATTGGGCGCAGCAGCCTGATCAAGGCCGCGGCGCCCGGGTGCCGTTCAACGCTTCGCCGAAACCGACGCTGGGCGTCGAATGGGAAATCGCGCTCGTCGACAAGGTCACCCGCGATCTGTCGAACACCGCGGCCGACGTCTTCGACGCGGTCGGTGAACTGCGCGCGCACGACGGCACTCCGCAGGTCACCAAGGAGCTGCTGCGCAACACCGTCGAACTGGTCACCGGCGTCCATCACACGGTGGGCGAGGCCATCGACGACCTGACCGGCACGCTGGGCACCGTCCGGCGGGCCGCCGATTCGGTCGGTGTCGACCTGTTCTGCGCGGGCACCCATCCGTTCGCGCAATGGTCGACGCAGCAGCTCACCCGCTCGCCGCACTACGACGAGCTGATCGAACGCACCCAATGGTGGGGCCGGCAGATGCTCATCTGGGGTGTCCACGTGCACGTCGGGCTCAGCCATCAGGAAAAGGTGTTCCCGATCCTGAACGCGCTGTTGCTGCACTACCCGCATCTGCTCGCGCTGTCGGCGTCGTCGCCGATGTGGGCCGGTTCGGATACCGGCTACGCCTCCAACCGGGCGTTGATGTTCCAGCAACTGCCGACGGCCGGTTTGCCGTTCCAGTTCGAGAACTGGTCGCAGTTCGAGTCGTATGTGCACGACCAGCTCAAAACCGGGGTCATCGATCAGCTCGGTGGCATGCACTGGGACATCCGGCCGGCGCCCAAGTGGGGCACCATCGAGGTGCGCGTGTGCGACGGCGTGTCCACTCGCTCCGAGTTGGCCGCGCTGGTCGCGCTGATCCACTGCCTCGTGGTCGACGCCGATGCCCGGCTCGAGCGCGGCGAGTGGCTGCCCAGTCTGCCGCCCTGGCACGTCCAGGAGAACAAGTGGCGCGCCGCGCGCTACGGCCTGGACGCCATCGTCATCGTCGACTCCGACAGCAACGAACGCCTCGTCACCGACGACCTCGACGAGCTGCTGAACCAGCTCGAACCGGTGGCGGCCCGGCTCGGGTGCGCCGACGAGCTGCGCCGCGTGGCCGACATTCCGCGCCACGGCGCTTCCTACCAGCGGCAGCGCAAGGTTGCGGCCGCGCACGAGGGTGATCTGGTCGCCGTCGTCGGTGCCTTGGTGGACGAGCTCGAGTCGTGACCGCGTGACGTGCAGCACGCGCAGTTAATACGCCTGGCTAATTCTGTTCATCTTATGTTTACGATGTGCGAGTGATCGTCGACGACGCGAATCGGGCCCGATTGCGCGTCGTCGTGCCCGGAGTTCTCGGGCTGAGCGCGCTGGTGCTCGTCGGGATGCAGGTGGTTGCGTCGAGCATGGGCCTGGAAGGGCCGATCCGCAGCCTGCTCAGCGACTATGTCGCGACGCCGCGCTCGATGACCGTGCCCTGGGCGGGCCTGTTGCTCGCACTCGTCGGGCTGCCCGGCCGGCGGCGACTGTTGGCTCTCGCTGCGGCCGTCGGGATCGATGCGGTGTTCACCACCGCACGGTTGCTGCAGGGCCAGCCGTTCAAGATCGGCAACGGCGCGCTGATCGTGCTCACCGCCATCGTGGTGGTCGCGGCGATCCGCTGGTCCGGTAAAGAGCGCGCCACGGCAATACACGCCGCCGCACTCGGCGCGTTGCTGATCTTGGCCACCAAGGTCGGCGACACCTGGTTGCAGGTCACCGCGCGGACGCAGACCCACGTGCTCGACGACTATGCCGAACTGGCCGATCGTGCGCTGGGCAGCCCCGCCTGGCTGGTCGGTCAGCTGCTGCAGGCCAGCGGCCCGGTGCCGCAGGCCGTCATCCACTGGGTCTACATCGAGCTGCCGCTGGCGGCGATCGTGGTGGCGATCTGGCAGCTGCGCAATGTGACCACCGGGGTGTGGCCGCGGCACTATCTGGTGCGCACGTTCCTGGTGCTCGGGCTGATCGGACCGCTGGTGTACATGCTGTTCCCGGTCGTGGGCCCGGTGTTCGCGTTCGCGGACAACTGGCCGCATTTCGTGCCGAACCACCTGAACGCCGAACCGCTGCCGTTCGACGATTACACGCCGCGCAACTGCATGCCGTCGATGCACACGGCCTGGGCGCTGGCCGTCTTCCTGCATTCCCGGCAGGGACCGGCGTGGCTGCGCGCCGGCGGCACGTTCTGGCTGGTGTGCACCGTGCTCGCGACGCTGGGGCTGGGCTACCACTACGGCGTGGATCTGGTGGCCGGCGCGGTGCTGTGCCTGACGGTGGAGGCGGCACTGCGTGACCCCGCGCGTGGCTGGGACGCCCCCCGCTGGCGCCTTGTCGGTGGCGGTGCGGTCGTCTTCGTCGGCTTGCTGCTGTGCTATCGGTATCTGCCGGAGCAATCCGCGCAGTACCCAATTGTGTTCGCGCCGTTGGTAATCGGTGCGCTGGTCGCGGTGGCTGCAAGCTACTACCGGACATTTGTTCAAAATGCCGACACGCCCGGGTTGCGCGTGTCACAGTAGGCGCATGTCACGTGGGCTGACGATTTTGCGTGCAATGATGCCGCTGCTGCTGATCTCCGGACTGCTGATTCCGGTCGCTCATGCCGAGCCGACCGGTGGCGCCCGCGGAGTGCAGTGGACCGCCACCCACGACGGGCCGCAGAAGTACCCGAACATCTTCATCGACTGGGACATCCCCATCACGATGAGCGACGGCACCGTGCTGAAGGCTAATCTGTATCGTCCGGCGACGCCGGCCGGCCCGGTCACCGAGCCGATGCCCGTCGTCGTCAACATGATTCCGTATACCAAGCTGCAGTCGATGATCGCGACGACGGGCCTGTCGATTCCGGTGTTCTCGGACGCGGTGATCAAGTTCTTCCGCGACTTCGACATGACCGGCACGCCGCTGGACGGCATCACCGATCTCACGCGGATGCTCGGTGGCGGAATGACTCGGTCCTTCGCCGCCGACCCGCAGCTGATCAAGAGCGGCTACGCCCAGCTCGTCGTCGACGTCCGCGGCACCGGCTTCTCGCAGGGCATCTTCGAGCTGTTCGGGGACCGGGAGCGGCGCGACACCTTCGAAACCATCGAGTGGACCAAACGCCAGCCGTGGTCCAACGGCAAGACCGGCATGAACGGCGTCTCGTACTCGGCGATCAACCAGCTGTACCTGGCCGAGGAGTACCCGAACGCGGTAGACGCGATCGTGCCCATCGAGCCGGGCAGCGACCTGACCCGCGACCTCATCGCGCCCGGCGGGGCCGCGGGCATCGGCTTCATCGGGCCCCTGATCGTCTTCGCGATCAACGCCCCGAAGTGGATCCCGGACCTGCAATCGATCATCCAGGGCCGGTTCGACTGGAAATGGCTCGCCGATCGGCTGGCCAGCCCGATGACATTCGTCATGGAGGGTTTGCAGGCACTGTTCACCGCCTCGGTCGATCAGCTCACCCCACACCTGCGCGAACTCGCCGATCCGAACCGCAAACTGCGCCAAGGTTGGACCGGGCATCCGGAAAAGGTGCAGGTCCCGACGATGATCGTCGGGACGTGGCACGACATCTTCGCCAGCTCCGAGCCGGTGATCTACAACGCGATCAAGCAGCCGCCCGGGCGTAAGCAGCTCGTCATGGGCGACGGCTATCACGTCACCGGCGGGTTCGACATGCGCGGCCCGGAGAAGAACGAGCCGCCGCGCATCGACGTGCTGCAGCGCGCCTGGCTGGACCGCTGGCTCAAGGGCATCGACAACGGGATCGACAAGTACGGTCCGGTCACTCTGTGGCAGCAGGGCGGCGGGTGGACGACCACGAACCAGTTCCCGCGCGCCGGTGTCGCCCATCACCGCATGTACCTGTCGGCCGCACCCAGCGGCACCGCGCCCTACGCGCGGGCGGACGGCAGCCTGAGCTTCGGCCCCGGCGCGCCCGGCCGGATGACGGTCGCACCCGGCCTGGCCAGCATCTGCTCTCGGGACTCGGTGCAGATCACCGCCGGTGTCACCGGGGCGATCCCGGGCTGCGGCGAGGACGCGCGCTTCCACGAACGCGAGGGGCTCACGTTCACCAGTGCCCCGGTGGGGACGCCGACACAGATCTCGGGCCCGATCGCGGTGCGGCTCAACACGGTGCACGACGCGCTGGACGGCTACTGGGTGGTGACGGTGAACGACGTCGCGCCCGACGGGCGCTCCACGGTGATCACCACCGGACAGCTCGCGGCGTCGGTGCGTCAAATCGACGACGCGCGCAGCAAGCGTTCCGCCAACGGCGACTACACCGACCCGTTCCCGTTCCTCGAGCTCGAGCGGCGCCAGCAAACTGTGCCAGGACAGCCGACTCAGCTCGACATCCGCTTGATCCCCACCGACGCGGTGCTCCAGCCGGGACACCGGCTGCGCGTAGACGTCTTCGCCAGCAACTTCCCCAAGGGCCTGCCGCTGGGTCCGATCCTCTTCGACACCGCACTGCGGCCACAGCACCTGCAGCTGGACCCGAATGCGCCCAGCTTCGTGAACATTCCGCTGAGCCGCACCTGGTAGGTCCGAAGACAAACCCCCCGTTACAGTCCTGAGTATTCGCGCGAAGGACAGGTGATGTGGCCGAGTTTGCCGAGGTGTATCGCGAGCACGTGACGCCGGTGTGGCGGTACGTGCGCGCTCGGCTGCCGTCGGATACCGATGCGGAGGACGTGACGAGCGAAGTGTTCGCGCAGGCGATGCGGACCTGGGGCGGGTACGACGCCGCCCGCGGCTCGGTCGGTGGTTGGCTGATCGGGATCGCGCGGCACGCGCTGGCCGACTGGTGGCGCAAGCGCGGGCGGGAACTACCCGCCGAACACCTCGATCTCGGGGCCGGCGCGGACGACCCGGAGGCCGATGCGTTGCGCCACGACGGCGCGGATGCGTTGCGGCGCAGCCTCGCCCACCTCACGCCGCGGGAGCGCGAGGCGGTGGCACTGCGCTTCGGCACGGAGCTGACGTCCGAGCAGATCGGTGCCGCGATGGGCATCTCGGCGACCGCAGCACGCATGCTGGTGTACCGCGCCGTCGGCAAGCTACGGGAGGTGATGGCGGATGGACCCTGAGGAACTGGCGGCGGCGCGGCTCGACGACGAGATCGCCGCGGCCCTGCGTGGCAAGGCCGGCCGCGCGACCGACCCGACCGTGCTGTGGCTGGCCAACACGTTGCGCGCCGACCCGCCTGCCCGGTTGCATCGTCAAGTGGCGCAACGAATTACCGCGCACGAGCAACGGCGCTGGCGGGTTGCGCGGGTCGCGGCGGCGCTGCTCGCCGTCGTGCTGCTCGCGTCCGCGATCCGGATCCTGCGCTCTCAGCGTTGCGCCGGCGGTGCGGCGGCGATCGCCATCACCACCGCGGCGATCGACGTGCCAGTCACGGTGAACATGCCGGTGCATCTGGTATCGACGGCAACAGAGTGGACGTTCGGCGTCTGGACCGACGGTCTCGGGCTCGAGATACTCGGCGGCGGAGACTACTTGACGCCGCTGGCCGCCGACGGGCTGACCGAGCACGAAATGCAGGTGTGGATCACCGGCAGCACCGCCATCGTGGAAGCGGCGGACGGGCGACGGACACCGATCACCGATCCGAGGATCGCGACATACGCAGGCAGCCATGTCTTCTGGGAGTCGTATCTGCACAATGGTGCGACCGATGATCTGGCCGGGTTCACGCACGTGTGGGCTGATACTGGAGTCGCGAAACCTTCTGCGCCGCAACCGCTTAGCAAGTCTGGCGACGAAGATGCCTGGGGTTTCAAGGTCTTTCGTGGGGGCTTTTTCAGCAACATCGGTACGTTCCTCGACATCAACTATCCAAAGGCGGGCTACGGCGCGGGGAAGATCCTGATGTCGGACGCGTCAGCGAAC
>CAKZIX010000014.1 GCA_936936565.1 uncultured Nocardiaceae bacterium
ATCTGCAGCCCGATCGGCGCGCTGGCGCGCAGCCGCACCCACGGCACGTCGTCGAGCCGAACGAGCTTGCGTGACTTGGGCTCTGCGCCCACCGTGAGAATTTGGCGGGTGACCCGCAGCGACGCCAGGGTGCCCAGCGAGCGCATCGCGAAGACGCCGAGATCGCTGTCGAACGACGTGCCCGGGTTGATGTGCACCGGATGATTACCCATGAACGTCCACGGGCTCGAGTTCGAAACGAACGCGTAGTACACGCCCTCCACGCGCTCGAACGTGTGCTCGGGGCCGGGCAACTCTACGGTGAGCGTGGGCTCGGAGCCCTTGAGGCGCAGATAGGTCGTGATCGAGGTGCGCACATAGCGCGACGGCGTCGCCGCCTTGCCCTTCGCGCGCGCGATGTCGATCGCCTCGCACACCTGCGCATCCATGCCCATGCCGGCATTGAAGGTGAACCAGCGGCTCGACTCCGCGTCCTCGGTGGCGGCCCAGGTGGCGTGCCCGAGGCCGATCCGGCGTTGCTCGCCGCCGGCGATCAAATCCAGCAGCTGGTTGGTGGCGTGCAGCGGATCCGGGGAAATGCCGAGCGAACGCGCGAACACGTTCGCCGAGCCGCCCGGCAGCACGGAGATCAGCGGCAGCCGCGCCGCCGGCGCGGTGCCGGGCGCGGGCAATATGCCGTTGATGGTCTCGTTGACGGTGCCGTCGCCGCCGTGCACGACGATCAGGTCGATACCCGACTCGACCGCCTGCTGTGCGAGCTCGGCGGCATGCCCGCGGTGTTTGGTCTGCGCCACCCACAGCCGCACCCGGCTCTCCAGGGCGTGCGCCAGCAGATCACGAGTGGCCGGCGTCGTGGACGTCGCATTGGGGTTGACGATCAGAAGTGCGCGCACGGAAATTCATTCTATCTTTGCCCACGCGTCGCTCGGGCGGGTTTGACGGCGCGGAACCTACTACGCTGTGTCGGTGCCTCCGAATACCGTTCGCGCTGCCGGTGTGATTGTCGCGCTGCAAGGTCTGCTCGGCGTCGTGGTCGGCGCCATCACGCTGGCGCGCGCCGTCGGGGGGGTCGAGGATTCGGTCACCAGCGGGTACGCGCTGGGCCTGCTCTACCTCGCGCTGGGCGGCCCGCTGCTCGCCGCCGGTGTCACGCTGGTGCTCGGGAAGCGTTGGGGCCGTGGGCCTTCCATCATCACGCAGCTGTTGCTGCTGCCCGTGGCATGGACGCTGCTCACCGGCAGCAATCAGCCGCTGCTGGGCACCGTGGTGGCGGTCGCCGCGCTTGCCGTGCTGGTGCTGTTGATCTTCCCGCCCGCCACGCGCTCCTGGTTCGATCCCGAACTGGCCTAGCGCGCAGCGCGCTCAACCCGCCATGGGCTAGGGATTCATCTCGTAGCTGCCGGCCAGCGCCCGCGCCCGCGACACCACCAGATCGAACCGGAAGTCGTCGGCAACCGGACGACGGACCATCCGCAACGCCTGCTCCTGCTGAGCCTGCGTGGCCAGCGGCTTGCTGTGCAGGGTCAGCGCGTGCCGGGAGAAGTCGCGGACCAGTACGTCGAAAATCTGATCCAGCAGCGCCACCTCGGTGCGCGCGATCTCGGCCTGCTCGAGAATCAGCTGCGCGTAGGGCACCAGAATGAACAACTCGGCCAGCGCGAACAGGAAATCGACCTCGCGCTGCTGGTCCGGGGTCGGTGGCGAGGTGATCAGCATGGTTTGGAACAGCTTCACCTGGTCGGCGAACAGCGCGACATTCGGCACGTGCGCGAAGTGTTCGAACACCGGGCGCCAGTCGTGGAACCGGATCTTGCCGAGCCCGCTGCTCGGTCCCTGCCGGAACAGGAAGGCGTCGTCGGCGGGATCGCGACGGGTATGCACGACCTTGAAGCTGGCGGTGACGAACTCCTTGCCGACCATCGGCGCCATGCGCAGCAGTGGCGATGCCGCGCGGGTGGCGCGCCGCAGCTGCTCGGCGACCGGACGGACCGGCACGTACTTGAGCACCGCCAGCCCCGCATCGGCCGGATTGACCATGTAGCTGGCCATGAACTTCAGCGACAGCGCCATGTTGACGTGCGCCGTCCCCTCGAGGCGTGGCAGCCCGCCGACCCCGATCATCGCCATCGGGAAGTACATGTCGTTCTCGAATGCGCGCGCGGAGATGATGTCCCACAGACCGGTGATCACCTGCTCGCCCTGGCGGGTGACGGTCAGCTTCTCGATCGAATTGAACAGCAGGTAGCGCCGGTCGCGCGGCGACGCCGAACGCAGGTAGTCGATGGCGCGCGCGGTATAGAGCTTCATCGCCGTCAGCCGCGCGTAGCTGTCGGCCAGCAGCGTGCGTACCTGCGTGAACTCGGTGACCTTGGCGCCGAACAGGATTCGGTTTTCGGCATGGGTGACGGCCTCGAAGAAGGCGTGCTCGCAGGCGCCGATCGCCGCGCAACCCAGGTTGAATTTCCCGATGTTGACGGTGTTGATGGCGGCGTTGAACGCGGCCTTGCCGGTATGCAGCACATCTTCCGGCGACACCGGATAGTTGTCCAGATCGAAAGCGGCCACGTACATCTGGCTGTTGACGACGTTGCGGCGCAGCTTGTAGCGCTTGTGCTTGCTGTCCGCGGCGAAGCAGACGTACCCGTCGAACTCGGCGTCGTCGGGGCGCCGGTCGTCGAGATTGCTGCTGTCGTAAATCGCGGCGTCCGAACGTCTTCCGAACACCGACACCATGGCAGCCAGATTGCCGTTGCCGATGTAGTGCTTGGACCCGGAGGCGCTGAACCCGGCGCCGTCGGGGGTGAGCACCATGTCCGTGGAGTAGATGTCGGCGCCGTGCTCGCGCTCGGACAGCCCGAAGGCGAAGATCGCACCGGAATCCAGTAGTTCGGCAGCCTTGCGCTTGGCCTCGGATTGCCGCTCTGCCAAATAGGTCCGAGTCCGAGAATGGTGACCTGCCAGGCATACCAGTACGAAATCCCGTAGAACGCAAGCACTTCGCTCATCATCGCGATTCGAGCGGTGTCCCAGCGCTTGTTCGGATCCCCGTCGGCCTCCGCGGCCGGCGTCAGGAACGTCGCAAACACCCGCTCGCGCTTGACGAAGTCGATGAAGTCGCTGTACCACACCCGATCCCGGTCCTGCTCGAGCAGCGTCTTCTTTCCGCGATTCTCGAAGAACTCGACGGTTGCCTGCAGGATCCGGCGCGTCTCGGCGTCGAACTCGCTGAACGCGTAGGTTTTCGGGTTGAACAGCATCACGCTCGCCGATTATTCAGCAGTTGTCAGCCGTTGGTCGGCGAACCCAACTTTGTCAGCGCCGCGCCGGTGAGGCGGTACCCCGTCCACTCGTCCTGCGGGAGCGCTCCGAGACCGCGGTAGAACTCGATGGCCGGCGTGTTCCAGGTCAGCACCGACCATTCCAGGCGCGGGTAGCCGTGCTCGACGCATTCGCGCGCCAGGGCCGAGAGCAGTCCGGCGCCGAAGCCCTTGCCGCGGGCGGCGGGGGAGACGTAGAGATCTTCCAGATAGATGCCGTGGACGCCGGTCCAGGTCGAGAAGTTGCGGAACCAGATCGCGATGCCGACCACGGTGTCGGCGTGCACGGCGACGTGCGCGAACAGCGCGGGCGCGGGCCCGAACAGCGCCTCGTGCAGCTGCTCGGCGTTGAGCGTGCACTCGCTGCGCAACTTCTCGTATTCGGCGAGGTCGTAGACGAGTTGCACCATCGCGGGCACATCGGCGGGCGTGGCTCGACGAACGGTCATTGTGCTCCCTTGTTCAATCCCAGGATCTGTTGGACGCCGCGGTCGTAGCCGAGCAGTGTGTGCGCGGCGGCGTCCATCGCGTAGCGGCGGCCTTCGCCGACGGGCGCTTCCACCCAGCGCGCGATGAGGGCGCGCGAGAAGTGCCCGTGCCCGATGAGCACGACGTCGCGGGTCGGCAGCTGTGGGCGCACCACCGAGAGGACGAGGTCGGCGCGGGCCTGCACGCTGTCGATGGCTTCGCCGCCCGGGCAGCGGTGCGTCCACACCGACCAGCCGGGCACGGTCTCGCGGATTTCCGGGGTGGTGAGACCCTCGTAGATGCCGTAGTCCCATTCCGACAGGTCGTCCCAGGTCCGGTCGACGGGCAGGCCGGCCAGCTCCGCGGTGTGCGTGGCGCGCCGGCGCGGACTGGAAATCACCAGCGGATCGCGCAGGTCGAGCTCGGCCAGCTGGGCACCGGCGGCGACGGCCTGCTTTTCCCCCACCGCGGTAAGCGGGACGTCGGTGCGCCCGGTGTGTTTGCCGTCGCGCGACCACTCCGTCTGTCCGTGCCGCAGGAGTACCAACCGATGCATGGACCACAGATTCGCCGTATTCGGCAAAGTGCGCAAGGATCGACAGGCGTGACGGTTGTACTTGCGGTAGCAAATCAGAAGGGCGGGGTCGCGAAGACGACGACGGTGGCGTCGCTCGGGGCAGCCTTGCAGTCTCTCGATCAGCGGGTGCTGGTGGTCGATCTGGATCCGCAAGGGTGTCTGACGTTTTCGCTCGGCCACAATCCCGACCGGCTGGAAACCTCGATCTACGAGGTGCTGACGGCGGGGCTGCACGCGAAGGATGTGCTGCTGGAGACGAGCGACGGGGTCACGCTGCTGCCCGCGACGATCGATCTGGCCGGCGCCGACGCGACGCTGCTGATGCGTCCCGGTCGCGAGTTCGCGCTCAAGCGGGCGCTGGCCGCGGTGCGTGACGACTTCGACGTGATCGTCGTGGACTGCCCGCCCTCGTTGGGCATCATGACGCTCAACGGCTTGACGGCCGCGGACTCGGTGCTCATCCCGCTGCAGTGCGAGACGCTGGCGCACCGCGGTGTGGGCCAGTTGCTGCGCACCGTCAGCGAGGTGCAGCAGATCACCAACCCGGAGCTGCGGCTGCTCGGGGCCCTACCCACGCTCTACGACGCGCGCACCACGCACGCCCGCGACGTGCTCTCGGACGTGTCGGATCGCTACGGGCTGCCGGTGCTGGCGCCGCCGATCCCGCGCACGGTCAAGTTCGCCGAGGCCTCGGCGTCGGGAGCTACCATCCTGGCCGGACGAAAGAACAAGGGCGCACAGGCATATCGCGAGCTGGCCGAGGCGCTCGTCGGATTCTGGTGGGGCGGTAAGGAACTGCCGACGACCGCCTAGCCCGCCGGGCGCCTCAGCCGAGCGCGACGACCTCGTTGCCGCGTTGCTCCAGAATGATCCGGCCCAGCACGCCGAGCGTGATCGGGCCCGCGGAGTTGTTGCGCGGCACCGCGATCCGGCTGGACTGCGTTCCGTTCGGCAGGTCGAGCACGGCGATGCCCTCGGGCACCGGCACCAGCATGCGTCCGGCCATCTGGGTGGCCGGGCCCAGCGTGTTCGGCACCACCCACATCGGCGTGAGATCGGCGCCGTTGAGCGCGAGCAGGTCGCTCCCGGTCCACACCGTGAAGATCCCGCCGGCCTTGGTGACCCGCAGCTGATCGGTGATCGGCGACTGCAGCTGGTACTGCGCAACAAGATTCGCGGTGCTGTCGAAGATGCCGAGGCGTGGCGTCGGACCCGGCAGATAGATGGCGGTGCGCTCGCCGACGGTGACGAGCAGTCGCACGTCCTGGGCGTCGACGGGCAGGTCGGTCAGTACCGACGAGCCGTACTCCTCGGGCCGGTCGTTGTCCTTGGGTGCCGGATTGAGCACCGTCAGGCGCGGATTGTCTTCGCCCGGACAGCGTTCCAGCACCGACAGCCGCGTCCCGCTCGAGGTCGCCGACAGCAGCCGACAGCCACTGCGCGGCTGGCTCTTGGGGTTCTGCGGGGCCGCCACCCGGCCGTACTCGAGCGTGCGCACCAGATCCGAGCGCCACACCTCGAGTCGGGTTTCACCTTGCGCCACAACGTATGTCGCATCCGACGACAGCCGGACGGCCGGGTCGGCGGCGCTCGAGCGCAGGTCCGCGCGCACGCCGTCGGTGCCACGCAGGCTGGTGACCTGCGAGCAGCCGCGACTGTCGCGATAGACCGAAATCGCCGCGCCCCAGTTGGCGATGACGCCGCACAGGGCGATGTCGCGACGGTACATCCAGGTTTGCGCGCCCGAGCCCGGCTCGCGACCGGTGACCGTGCCGCCGTCGGCGGTCACCACCGTACCGCCGGCGACGATCGGAAATCGGCTGGCGCCGTTGGCCGCTCGCCAGCGTTCCTGCACGGTCTCCGGCACGAACATCGCGGCCTCCGGCGTGGCCGCCGGAACGTCGGCAGTGATCGAGGTGGTGCCGCGCGCATCGCTACCCAGCCACAGCACCGTGGCCGCGATCAGGACGGCGACGAGAATCGCAGCCGCCACGACGACGTCGGCGCGGGTGCGTCGCTCGGGTGCCAGCACAGGAGGCGATACTACGCAGTCACGTCGGAGAACAGCGGCGGCACCGCGGCGTCGGTGAACGCGGGGGCGGCGGCCACCGGCTCGCGCGCCGCTGCCGGGCCGGCCGCTGCTTCGGTGTTTTCGCTTGTGGCAGTGTCGTTTTCGGAGTTCTCCGCAGTGCGGCGACGCCGGCGCCGGGGCCGCTTGGGGCCCTGGTCGGCGTCGGTGTCGGCCGCGCTGTCCGCGGCTTCGCGCGGCGCCGAATCCACGGAATCGCCCGATTCGGCCGCTGCGCTGCCCGCGTCACCGGTGCCGGCCGGCTTGCGCCGGCGCCAGCGGCGCCGCTTCGGCTGGTCGGCGTCGCCGTCCGGGGTGGCGGAAGCGGCCGCCCCGGAGCGCGCATCGGGGGCGGAATCAGCGTCGTCGGCAGCCGTCGATCCGGCCGCTGCGTCGACGGGCTGACCACCGCGGGTGCGCCGGCGGTTGCGGTTGCGCCGCTGCGGGCGCTCGCGCACCTCGCCCGCGGGTTCGGCCTCGGAATCGGGTTCCGGTGCGGCGCGCTTGACGGTGCCGGTGATGTCGGTGGGGATGTCCAGATCGGTGTACAGGTGCGCCGAGCGCGAGTACGTCTCCACCGGGTCGGGAGTGTCCAGGCCGAGCGCGGCGTTGATCGCTTCCCAGCGCGCGATTTCGTCCCAGTCGACCAGGGTCACCGCGACCCCGGTGCGCCCGGCGCGACCCGTGCGCCCGATGCGGTGCACGTAGGTCTTCTCGTCCTCGGGGCACTGGTAGTTGATCACGTGCGTGACGTCGTCGATGTCGATGCCACGGGCCGCCACATCGGTGGCCACCAGCACGTCGATCTTGCCGGTGCGGAACTTCTTGAGGGCCTTCTCGCGCGCCACCTGGTTGAGGTCGCCGTGCACGGCGCCGACGGCGAAGCCGCGGTCGGCCAGCTCCTCGGCCACCTTCTGCGCGGTGCGCTTGGTCCGTGTGAAGACCATGGTGGCGCCGCGCTCGCGGGCCTGCAGAATGCGCGCGACGAGCTCGGACTTGTCCAGCGCGTGTGCGCGGTAGATGAACTGGGCGGTGCGCTCGTGCACCGCGGACTCGTTGGGCTCCTCGGCGCGGATGTGCGTGGGCTGGGTGAGGAACGTGCGTGCCAGCGTGATGATCGGGCCGGGCATGGTGGCCGAGAACAGCATCGTCTGCCGGGCGTCGGGGACCATCGTCAAGATGCGCTCGATGTCGGGCAGGAAGCCCAGGTCGAGCATTTCGTCGGCCTCGTCGAGCACCAGTACGCGGACCTTGCCGAGGACCAGGTGGCCCTGATTGGCCAGGTCGAGCAGACGCCCCGGGGTGCCGACGACGACGTCGACGCCCTTGCGCAGCGCCGCGATCTGCTGCTCGTAGGGCCGGCCGCCGTAGATTGCGGTGACCGTCAGGTCCAGGCGTTTGGCCGCGTTTTCCAGGTCCGCGTGCACCTGCAGGCACAGCTCGCGGGTGGGCACGATGACCAGTGCGCTCGGTACCCGATCGGTGCGTGCACTGTCGACCACAGCGGCGACGCGGTGCAGCAGCGGCACGCCGAAACCGAAGGTCTTGCCGGTGCCGGTGCGGGCCTGCCCGATCAGATCTTCGCCGGCCAGGGCCAGCGGCAGGGTGAGTTCCTGGATCGCGAAGGTGCGCTCGATGCCGATGTCGGCGAGCGCGGCGACGATCTCGGTGCGCACGCCCAGCTCGGCGAACGTGGGCGGGAGATGGGTGTCGTCGAATTGGGCGGACACCACGGGGGTGGCGTCGGCCGCGTTCTCTACATCCACGATGACTTTGCTCAGGGGTCTGGCCTTCCTCGTATTCGTCACGCGCGCACGAAGGGGCCTTCTCGCCTCGAGTGAATCTCGCGGAGCCTCAGCGGAATTTCGCGAAGCTCACGGGTTGTGCGCGCACATTACCGGTGGGCAATTTGCGCAAATCGGCATGTCGCCCACATCGATCGTAACGTGACGGCTGCCGAAGAGTGGAATCAGGTAATTTGCGCGATACCTTCAGCGGCTAGGATTTTGCACATGGGAGCCAATTCCGCCGTCTCGCTGTCGCCCACCATCGCACCGGATCACCCGGGCGTTGTCGACCTGCTTGCCGTGCTCGCCTACGGCGAGATCTCGGCGTTCTACCGGTTGGCCGAGGAGGCCCAGCAGAGCCCCACCTTGCAGGGCAAGGTGGCGCTGGCCAAGATGGCGGCGGCCGAGATGCGGCACTTCCGTACCGCGGAGGATGCGCTCACCGCGCGCGGTGTCGACGTGTACGTCGCGATGGCGCCGTTCGGGGCGGCGCTGGATGCCTACCACGCGTCCACCAACCCGTCCACGTGGCTGGAATCGATGGTGAAGGCGTACGTCGGCGACGGTATCGCCGCCGATTTCTACCGCGAGATCGCCGCCGCGTTGCCGGCGGATATTGCCGAGACGGTGCGTGAAATCCTCGCCGACACGGGGCATTCGGAGTTCGTCGTCGAAGAGGTGCGCACTGCGGTTGCGGGTAGCCGGCAGGATCGCGACCGGCTGGTGCTGTGGGGGCGGCGGCTGCTCGGTGAAGCCATCACGCAGGCGCAGTACGTGCTCGCCCAGCGCGAAGAACTGATGGATCTGGTGATCGTGGCGTCCGGGGACCTGAACAACATCGTCGCCCTGTTCGACCGCATGCAAGACAGCCACGCCGAGCGCATGGCCACCCTGGGCCTCGCCTGAGCAGTTTCGCCCACGGCGCAACCGGCCCGGACCGCGGATCGACTAGATTCGGTACCGATATCAAGAGCAACCACACGGTTCGCGGCGCGTCGCCGCGTCTGGACTGAGGAGCGCATCGCGAGCGCCAGCGAGCGGAGCGACGAGGGAAGACGCGGCGGGAAGCGCCGCGAACAGCCGGAGCGAAGCGGAGGCCATGTAATGGAAGTCAAGATCGGTATCGCCGACAGCCCGCGCGAGCTGGTGGTCGCGAGCGGGCAGACGCCCGAAGAGGTCGAGGCTGCGGTGTCCGAGGCGCTGGGCAGTGCCACCGGTGTGCTCGCGCTCACCGACGAGAAGGGCCGCCGCTTCATCGTGCAGGCGTCGAAGGTGGCCTACGTGGAGATCGGTGCCGCAGTCGGCGGCAAGGTTGGGTTCGCGGCGCTCTGACGCATCCGGGCAAGTACACAACGGCACCCGATGGGGTGCCGTTGTGCGTTTCAGTGCTGCAGCGGGACGCGGGACAGGCCGCCCCAGGCAAGCGCGACAGTGGTGTCGACCGCCTCTTCCTTGGCGATCGGCCGGTCGGCGTCGAGCCAGTAGCGGGCGGTGACCTGGCTGGCTCCGACGAGGCCGACAGCGAGGATGCGCGCGCGGTAGGGGTCGAGGCCGGAGTCGTGGGCGACGAGGTCGTAGACCGCGTCGACGCAGGCTTCGGTGGCTTCGTCGACGCGGCGTTGTACGGCGGGCTCGCCCATGTTGTCGGATTCGAAGACCAGCCGGAAGCCTTGGCTGTCGTGGTCGACGAAGTCGTAGAACGCCGAGACGGCGGCGCGTACGCGCTGCTTGTTGTCGGTGGTGGAGCGCAGCGCTTGGCGCACGCCGGACACCAGCGAGTCCACGTAGTTCTGCAACACCGCGACGTACAACTCGAGCTTGCTCGGGAAGTGTTGGTAGAGAACGGGTTTGCTGACACCGGCGACTTCGGAGATTTCATCCATGCCGGCCGCGTGGTAGCCGCGGGTGACGAAGACTTCGCTCGCGGCGGCCAGCAACTGGGCCCGGCGGGCGCTGCGGGGCAGACGGGTCCCGCGCTTGGTGGCCCGAGGTGATGCCGTGCGCTGCGCGAGTTCGGTCATGTCACTCCCAGGTCGATGTGCCGCCGTGTCGAACGGGCAAGGTGTTCCTGTCACGATACTCGCGGGAATCGCCACGCCTGCGGCGGCCGCGTCGCGGGCGACCGGGGCTGTGACATTCTGAGGGATGTGACCGAACGTGGGGATCTGGTGCGCGACGATGCGGGGGCGCACGTTCCGCGGACGCGTCCGCCGTCACATCAGCCGTTGCGGGCCCAGTGGGATCCGACCGCGTCCGACAAGCGTCCGCGGCCGCCGCGGCCCGAGCGGACGGCCAAGAAGCAGACCTGGCTCGGCCGGTTCGTCGCCAATTACGGCTGGCGCGCGTATGCGATTCCGGTGTTGGCCGTCCTTACTGTGTTTGTCGTTTTCGATGCGTTCCGTCCGTCGGAGTCGGGGCCCGCGGACGCCGTGGCGGCCGAGGAGCAGGCGCCGGACTTCGGCACGTTGACCCACGATGTCGCGCGCAGCGGGGTGGTCGGGGTGCCGCCGAAGGCGGACGGCAAGTTCGCCACCACCGAGGCCGGCGTACTGCCCGACGGGGGGCCGTTCACCGAGTCCGGTCCGGGCGCCTGGCATGTGGTGCCGGGCGGCACCGGCCAGGTGGGCGCGGGCACGGAGCGGGTGTTCACCTATTCGATCGAGGTCGAGGATGGGTTGGACACCGCCGGGTTCGGCGGCGAGGCGGCGTTTGCGCAGCTGGTGGATCAGACGCTGTCCAATCCGAAGAGCTGGACCAAGGATCCGCGGTTTGCGTTCCGCCGGATCGACAACGGTGAACCGGACTTCCGGGTGGCGCTCACCTCGCAGACCACCGCGCGGGAGGCTTGCGGCTTCGACATCCCGTTCGACACCTCGTGTTACAACCTCGGCTATTCGCGCGTGGTGCTGTCGGTGGCTCGCTGGGTGCGCGGGGCGATCGCCTTCCAGGGCGATGTCGGCTCGTACCGGCAGTATCTGGTCAACCACGAGGTCGGGCACGCCATCGGTTATCAGCAGCACCAACCGTGCGACACCGACGGCGGGTTGGCGCCGGCGATGATGCAGCAGACCTTCGGCACCGGCAACAACGACGTGTCCAAGCTCGATCCCGACGGCGTGGTCAAGCCCGACGGCAAGGTGTGCCGGTTCAACCCGTGGCCCTATCCGCGGGGATAGGTCGGCCGTTGCCGCGAGGGCGAGCTGTTCCGCACGCGACCTGCGGGCCGAGCGTGCTGCTGGTCAGGGATGATGGAGGCGTACTCCAGCGTTGGCACTGTGAGTAACCAATCGAAGGAGCTGCCATGAGTTCGCTGCCGCCGTTGGTGGCGCCGGCTGCCGAGTTGTCGCGCGAGGAGGTCGCGCGCTACAGCCGTCACCTGATCATTCCGGATGTGGGCGTCGACGGGCAGAAGCGGCTGAAGAACGCGAAGGTGCTGGTCATCGGGGCCGGTGGGCTGGGTTCGCCGGCGCTGCTGTACCTGGCTGCGGCGGGTGTCGGCACCCTGGGCATCGTGGAATTCGATGCGGTGGACGCGTCGAATCTGCAGCGCCAGGTGATCCACGGGGAGTCGGATCTGGGGCGCTCGAAGGCCGAGAGCGCGCGCGATTCGATCAAGGAGATCAACAGCTCCGTCACTGTGAACTTGCATCAGTTCCGGCTCGAGCCCGACAACGCCGTCGATCTGTTCGCACAGTACGACCTGATTCTGGACGGCACGGACAATTTCGCCACCCGCTACCTGGTGAACGACGCGGCGGTGCTGGCGGGTAAGCCGTACGTGTGGGGTTCGATCTATCGGTTCGAGGGTCAGGCGTCGGTGTTCTGGGAAGACGCTCCCGACGGGCGCGGGCTGAACTACCGCGACCTGTACCCGGAGGCGCCGCCGCCGGGCATGGTGCCCTCGTGCGCCGAGGGCGGCGTACTGGGCGTGCTGTGCGCGTCGATCGGTTCGATCATGGTCACCGAGGCGATCAAGCTGATCACCGGCATCGGTGATCCCTTGCTGGGCCGGCTGATGGTGTACGACGCATTGGACATGACGTACCGCACCATCAAGCTGCGCCGCGATCCGGAGCGCAAGCCGATCACCGAGCTGATCGATTACGAGGCGTTCTGCGGAGTGGTGTCCGACGAGGGGCAGGCCGCGGCGGCCGGTTCCACACTCACCGCGCGCGAGCTCAAGGACCTGCTGGATGCGGGCAAGGAGGTCGAGATCGTCGATGTCCGCGAGCCCGTGGAATGGGACATCGTGCGCATCGAGGGCGCGACGCTGATCCCGAAGGATCGCATTCTGTCCGGTGAGGCGCTGGCCAAGCTGCCGCAGAACCGGCCCATCACGCTGTACTGCAAGACGGGTATCCGTTCGGCGGAGGCGCTGGCGGCGCTCAAGCGCGCGGGCTTCTCCGACGCGACGCATCTGCAGGGCGGCATCGTGGCATGGGCCAAGCAGGTGGATCCGAGCCTGCCGGTGTACTGATCTGCCCGTCGTCGCACACTTTGTGCCGTCCACACACGGCGCACAGGGTGTGCGACGGCCCGGCGTGGGTGCGACGTCGTGCTCGGGCGCATCGCCGGCACCCACGCGCCCGACCCGTCTATCGCGTTGCCTTGCGCCGGTGTTCTTTCCAGCGGTCGGCGAGCTCGCGTACGTCCTGTTGGACGAAATCGAAGAAGTCGACGGCTTCGCTCAGGCGTTGGCCCGGTTCGCTGTCGGGCCCGAACGCCTCCACGCCGAGCCGCAGGCTCGCCTTCCAGGCTTCCAGTGATTCGTTGCGCATGGTGAGCACCGTCTCCCACACGTTGTCGCGAATTCGGTACTGGTCCTTGCGGGTTCGCGGTACCCGCTCTCGGGTGACGAAGCCGATCTGGGTCAAGAAGCGGACCGCCCCGGAGATCGACGGCTGACTCACTTCCAGCGCGTCGGCGAGCTCGGCCGACGTCATCACTCCGGAATCGCTGGCGAGCATCCGGGCGAGCACACGCGCCGCCATCGGGGGGACGCCGCTCATCGCCATCGTCGCGCCGAGCCGCTCCACGAACTCGCGCTGCCGGTCGGTGATCTCTGGAGTCGGTGCCGGTGCCGCCATAGGACAACGATACGTCAAAACCGATCAGAACTATTGCAACTATCAGAATTAAGTAATAGTTTGAAGTTCATGACCAGATCTGACCACAACCCGGCTTTGACCGCAGAACCTGTCGCATCTGCTGCACCGGAACAACTTCCGAGCAGCCGCCGGGTCGGTGTGCTTGCCGCCCTGTGCATCGCCGTGCTCGTCGTCGGGCTCGATACCACCGTCCTGAACGTTGCGCTACCAACCCTGGCAGGCGACCTGAACGCCTCCACCGACCAACTGCAGTGGATCGCCAACTCCTACAACCTCGTGCTCGCCGTGCTGCTGTTGCCGGCCGGCCTGCTCGGCGACCGCTTCGGTCGCAAGAAGACACTTGCCGTCGCGTTGCTGCTGTTCGGCGTCGGCTCCGTCGCGTGCGCGCTCGCCGACTCCGCCAACCAGCTCATCACCGCCCGTGCCTTTCTCGGCATCGGCGCCGCGCTGCTCGTGCCGGTCGTCATGTCGCTGATCACGGTGCTGTTCCCGACCGAGGCGGAGCGCAAGAAGGCGATCAACGTCTTCGTCGTTTCCAACAGCATCGGGCTGCCGCTCGGGCCGATCGTCGGCGGTCTGCTGCTCGACCACTTCTCGTGGTCGTCGATCTTCTGGATGAACCTGCCGGTGGCCGTGCTGGCGTTCGTCGCGGTCGTGGCGCTGATCCCGGAGTCGCGCAGCCGGGTCCGCCCGACCATCGACTACGTGGGCATCCTGGTGTCCTCGGCGGGCCTGGCGGCACTTGTCTACGGCGTCACGCTCGCCGGCGAGGACGGCTGGGGCGACCCGTGGGCGATCGGATTCCTTTGTGCCGCAGTTGTCTTCCTGGCGCTGTTCGCCGCACTCGAGAACGTCTTCACGCGCAACGGCGCCCCGACGCCGCTCGTCGACCTGCGGCTGCTGCGCTCGGCCGCGTTCACCTGGGGCACGATCCTGATCACCGTGTCGGTGTTCGCGATGTTCGGCCTGCTGTTCACATTGCCGCAGTACTTCCAGGCGATCGACGGTGCGGACGCGCTCGAAACCGGCTTGAAGTTGCTGCCGTTCATCGGCGGCATGGTGATCGGCGCCAAGCTCGCGACGCCCGTCGACACCGCCGCGGGGACGCGCATCACCGTTGCCATCGGATTCGTCGTGCTCGGCGCGGGTCTGGCGATGGGCGCATTCACCGAGGTCGATTCCGGCTACGGATACGTCGCGGCGTGGATGGCGGTCGTGGGCGCCGGCGTCGGGTTCGGTATGCCGTCGGCAATGAACGCCGCCCTCGGCGAGCTCGATCGCGACCGGGCCGGCGCGGGTTCGTCGCTGATCCAGGCGATGCGCCAAGTCGGCGGCACGATCGGTATCGCGTTGCTGGGCACCATCATCAACGCCGTCTACCGCGACGGAGTCGACACCGAGGGCCTGCCCGACGCGGTAGCCGATGCGGCCACGTCGAGCGCCGCGGGCGGCATCGCCGTCGCAGACAAGCTGAGCTCACCGCAGTTGCACGACTCGGTGACCGGCGCGTTCATCGACAGCATGAGCACCATGCTGTGGGTGTGCACCGCGATCGCCGCTGTCGGCGCCGTCGTCGCGATGATCTTCCTTCCGGCGCGCGCCAAGGCAGTGGACCCGACCGACTTGATGTGAGTCGGTCGAGAAACGAACTCCCCCGCACAACGGCGTGCGGGGGAGTTCGGTGTGGGCTCAGTGCAATTGCGACAGCCGGCTGCGGGCTCGCGCGACGTCGGGCAGCTCGGGCACGTCGCCGAACAGCTCCTCGCGCGGCACCGCGGCGACGACGGTCAGCTCGGCGCCGGCGTCGTGCAGCACGTCGATCACGTTGCAGAAGCGCATCGCGGCGTCGGGAACGACGGTGGACAGGGCCGGCACGCCGACGATGGTCCAGGTTCGGTAGCGCTCGACGAGGTCTAGGTAATCCGATGGCGCGGTGGGGGATTCGCACAGGTCCGCGAAATCGAAGGTGATCTCCTGACCGGCCGCCGCGATTGCGGTGAGGGTGCGCGGGCCGACGGCGACCGAGATCGATCCGGCCGCCGGGTGCGCCCCGACGAGGTAGCGCCCGCGCGGGCGTGAAAGCGTCCGGTAGTCGGTGGGACCGGCCACCGCGACGACGTCGAGGTGCGCGACGATCGTGGCGATCGCGGGCTCGAACTTGTCGTGGAACAACGGATTCGGCAGCAGCCCCTGCGGCGGATAGTTGGACGTGACCACGAGCACGACATGGCGCGCGAACACCGCCTCGAGCAAACGCTCCACGAACCGGGCGTCGCCGATGTCGTGCACGTGGAACTCGTCGAAGCAGAGCAGTCGCGTGCCCTCCAGCAGCCGATCGACGGCGGCCTCGATCGAGCCGAGTCGATGCGCCGCCGAATGCAATTCGTCGAACACCGCGTGAAAGTGTTTGCGTCGCTTGGCTGTGGTCGGGGCGGCGGCGAAGAAGGCGTCCGCCAGCATGGTCTTGCCCCGTCCCACCGGACCCCACAGATAAATCCCCCGCGCCGAGCGCCACCGCCGTGTCCCGAGTAGATTCGCCAGGTCCGCCAGCTTGTCGGCGGCCGACTGCTGTTGCTCGTCGAGAGACACGTCCGCTTCTGCAAAGGTCGTCGCCAGCGATACACCCACGACCCGACTCTACGTTTGTAGAGGAACCCGGGAGGAATCTGTGACGAAGCCGACAGCGCGTACCGGTGAGCGGCGTCGGCAGATCGTCGGCGCTGCCATCGAAATCATTGCTGCGCAGGGTATTCGGGCATTGACCCACCGTGCGGTCGACGCGCGACTGGAGCTGCCTGCGGGGTCCACGTCCTACTACCTTCGAACCAAGCACGCGCTGCTCGAGGCGGTCGTCCACGAGATCGCGGCGCGCACCACCACAGACTTCGCCAAGGCTGGGATGACCTCGACCGCTATGGCGACGCCTGACGATGCGATGCTCGCGGTGGCGCGCTGGGTGGACTACTTGCTGCTCGAGCGCGGCGAGCACATTGCGGTGCGCTATGCGTTGGCGATCGAGCTGAGCGCCGATCCGCCCCTGCACGAGATCCTGGCGACCGCGCTGTTCTCCCAGGACCGGGCCGTCGGCCTGCTCGAGTTCCTCGGCGCTGCCGAACCGCGGTCGGCCGCCGCCGATTTTGTCAGCCTGCTCGAAGGATTGGTCTTCGACCGGTTTGCCGCGGCGCGCTCGCTCGACGGCGTGCCGCCGGGCACGCCGGAAAGTGTGGAGCTGCTGCTGCGCCCGATCCGCACGTTCGTGCGCGGAGCGGCGGCGGGCTGACAATGCGTGCGACGCACGGGGCGGCAGCGCCACCGGCGCATAGCCCGGCGGTACCGTACCGACCGTGACATCTGTCGAACCTCCGGAACACGTGCGCTCGACCTTCGGATTGCGCGACCTGCCGCCGGTGCCGCTCGGCGCAGACTGGGACGGCGGCTGGCGCTGCGGCGAGGTGGTGCTGTCACCGGTGGCCGACCACGCCCGTGCCGCCTGGTCGGCAAAGGTGCGCGAGACGTTGCAGGTGGAGGGGGTGCGGCTGGCCCGGCCGGTGCGTGCCACCGACGGGCGCTACGTCGTATCCGGTTGGCGGGCAGACACTTACCTCGAAGGCGCACCGGAACCACGGCACGACGAGGTCGTTTCGGTCGCCGCGCGGCTGCACGCGGCCACCGCGGCGCTGGAGCGGCCCCGGTTTCTGGCCCAGCCGCCGGTGGCGCCGTGGGTCGATGTGGACGTGTTCGTCGCGGCCGATCGCGCCGCCTGGGAGGCGGTGCCGCTGCGCAGCGTGCGCGGCGCCGTCGAAGCGGAGGCGACCTCGCCGGACGGGCGGCGCAGCATCGACCTGATCGCGCAACTCGCCAGCCTGCGCAAGCCGGTGCATGCCGCCCCGCAACTGGTGCACGGCGACCTGTTCGGGACGGTGCTGTTCAGCGGCTCCCTCGCGCCCGGCCTGGCCGACATCACGCCCTACTGGCGCCCGCCGGCCTGGGCCGCCGGGGTCGCCGTGGTGGACGCACTGTCCTGGGGCGGCGCCGACGACGGCCTGCTCGAACGCTGGGACGACCTGCCCGAATGGCCGCAAATGTTGTTGCGCGCGGTCATGTTCCGCCTCGCGGTGCACGCGCTGCACCCGCGTTCCACCGCGGAGGCGCTGCCCGGACTGGCGCGCACCGCGGACCTCGTCCGGCTCGTGTTGTGACCTCCGGCGGTCAGTGACCGAGTTTCGCGGCGAGGCGCTCGAGGTAGCTGCGCACCTCGTCGGGCGAGCGGTCCGGCAGCCCGAACACGACGTCGGTGACCCCGCGGGCGTCCCATGATTCCAGTTGCGCCGCATCGGGTTTACCGGCCAGGGCGATGATGCGTGGGGTGCCGCCGCGTCCGGCGTCGCGCCACATCTGCTGCAGCAGCTCGACATTCGCTTCGAACTCGGTTTCGCCCGGCGTGGTCATCCAGCCGTCGGCGCTGCGCACCACCCATTCGAAGGTGCGCGCCGAACCCTTGGCGCCCAGGATCACCGGCGGCATCCGCACCGGCTTGGGCCAGGCCCAACTCGGCGACAGCGACGCGAATTCGCCTGTGTAGGAAGCGATCTCGTCGGTCCACAGGCTCCGCATCAGCTCGAGGTACTCGCGCAGCACGGTACGGCGTTTCTGCACAGGTACCCCGTGATCGGCCAATTCGTCGGTGTTCCAGCCGAATCCGGCACCGAGGGTGACACGGCCGCCGGACAGATGGTCCAGCGTCGCGATGGTCTTGGCCAGTGTGATGGGGTCGTGCTCGACCGGCAGGGCGACGGCGGTGGCAAGCTCGATGCGTTCGGTGACGGCGGCCGCGGTGGCCAGCGCCACCCACGGGTCGAGGGTGCGCAGGTACCGGTCGTCGGGCAACTCGGCGCCGCCGGTGCGCGGATGTGCCGCATCGCGGCGGACCGGAATGTGGGTGTGCTCGGGAACGTAGAAGGTGCTGAACCCATTCGCCTCTGCGGCGCGGGCGGCATCGGCCGGGCAGATGCCGCGATCGCTGGTGAACAGGACGATGCCGTGCCGCAGGCTCATCCCCGGATTAGAACACGTTGCAGTTTCCTCCGACAAGACCGGCGAAACTTAAGATGGTGAGTACGTCATCGTCTCATTTGTGCGGAGGTGTCCGATGATCGCTGGCGTGAGCCGGCTGCTGCCGTTGGTACGCGGCGCGGATGCCGACGACGCCGAACGCCGCCCGGTGCTCGACGCGGCGCTGGCGGCGTTCCTGGATTTCGGCATCAAGCGCACCAGCATGGCCGAGGTGGCCAAGCGCAGCGGATTGTCGCTGGCGACGGTGTACCGGCGCTTCGCGAAGAAGCCGGATCTCGTGCAGGCGGTCGGACTGCGCGAGGTACGCCGGTTCATCGCCGAGGTGGACGGGCGCATCGATCGCAGCGCGTCCGCCGAGGAGCAGATCGTCGAGATGTTCGTGGCCTACTCGCAGGGCCTGCGCAAGCACCGGCTGCTGGCCCGGCTGATCGCCACCGAACCCGAGCTGGTGCTGCCGCTGCTCACCGTGCGCGGTGCGCCGGTACTCGAGCTGGGCACCGACTATCTCACGGAGTTCCTGGAGCGCCTCCAGACGGAGGGCAAACTGCCCGCCTATGCGGTGCGACCGGTAGCCGAAGTTGTTGCCCGGGTGTCGCTTTCGATGGCGCTCACGCCCGAGACGGCCATCCCGCTACACGACGACACTGCGGCGCGGGCGTTCGCGCGTGCCCATATCGTCGTCGCTCTGCATGTGCCGCAACGCAAGTCGCGGCGGCGCTAACGGCGGCCGCTCGCCAGATCGGCCACCGGTTCCTCGAGATGCAGCCGCAGGAACGGCACGAGGCGCCGCGAGATGGCCGAGTTGTATTCCGCGGGATGCGAATTCGGGTTCGCGTGCTCGGTGCCGTCCAGCTCGGCGACGACCAGCGTGCCGGGCAGTCCGTCCAGCTGCTCGTGCAGGATCTGCTCGGTCTGGTCCACATCGACGATGCCGTCGCGACTACCGTCGCGCGGACGTAGCAGCACGATTCCCGGGCGCGGCTTGTCCCGGCGCTGCTGTGCCAGGGCGTCCAGATTGTCCACGGCGCCGGAGGCGACGATCGTCTTGAACTGCGACTCGACCAGGCCGGTGCTGGCCGCGTCGACCGCCAGAATCTTTTGGCGCAGTACCCATTCGGTCACCCCGCGCAACGACCGCCAGTCCACGTCCAGGCCGTCGAGGTAGATGTGGTGGCGGGAGCCGATCTCCACCGCCGCGCGGATGGTGCGCGACTCGCGGGCCCCGGGGAGCCAGCCCAGGAACCGCAGCAGGTTTTCGCCGCGATCGCGGCTCTGCGGGCGCACCGCACCGATGCCCAGCGGCGTGCAGTCGAGTATCACGCCCACCAGGTTGCGGTCGGTGTCGTGATAGATGTGCTCGGCCACCTCGAGGGCGACCACTCCGCCCATGCTGTGCCCGACCAGCACGATGTGGTCGACGTCGAACAGCGCGGCGCGCTCGACGATCAGGTCGGCGATGACCTTGGTGTCGATGCCGCGGTTGTCGTACTTGACCGCCCAGACCTGTCCGATGTCGGCGAAGCCGGACAGCGTGCGCGCGGTCTGGCGAGCGTCGAGATTGCCGAGCCCGACCAGATCGACCACGGCGATGTCGGCGTCGGCGCGCCGCTGCGGCTGGTAGATGGTCTGCACGTCGGGGCGGGTGTGGGCGAGCCGATCACGTTCGGGCACCACGTCTTCGAGCCAGTACTGGTTGGCTGCCACGAGCACGGGAAGCAGGCAGAGCAGAATTTTCCAGACCAGGCCGTGGCGGGTTTCGTGCAGGCGGTGGCGCCGTCGAGCGTCGTCCCAGTCGGCGACGGTCGACGGGTGCCGTGGATCGGCGGTCAGACCCGCGGTTGCCCCTCCATCCATATCCCATGGTAGGGGCACGCGGTGGTCGGGCGACGGGACAGTGTTCAGCCGCCGTAGTCGGCGAGCATCTCGTCGAAGAAGCAGCGGGCCTTCTGCGCGGCGCGTTCCGGGTCGCCGTCGACGACCGCCTGGGCGAGCGCCTCGTGTTCGTCGTGGTAGGCCTGGTCGCCCTTGCCGACGCGCTGGCGCACCACCTGCTGCATCACGGCGTTGAGCGTGTCGTAGAACTCGAGGTACACCTCGTTGTGGCTCGCCGCGACGATCGCGCGGTGGAACTCGATGTCGGTGGCGATGCGGGTGGGCGCGTTTGCATCCCACTCGGCGCGGCGCAACTGCTTGAGCCGCAACAAATTGTCCACGTCGTCGGGGGTGCGGCGCCGCGCCGCCAGGGCGGCGGCGGTGATGTCGAGCGCCTGGCGCAGTTCGAGCACGTCGCGTTCGTGCGCGTCGGCGAAGTATTTGCTCAGTGCGCCACCGAGATCGGATGTGGCAACGACGAAAGTGCCCGAGCCCTGCCGTCTTTCGAGCATGCCGGCGTGCACGAGCGCCTGCACCGCCTCCCGGACGGTGTTGCGCCCGGCGCCGGTCAGCTCGGCCAGTTCGGGTTCGGTGGGGATCTTGGCGCCGACCGCCCAGCGGCCCGCGCGAATTTCGCCGCGCAGCAGCTCGGTGACCTGCCCGATCAGCCCGGTGCGGCGTACCTGCTCCATGTCGCCCAGAACTTTACCGGCCGCCGCGGAGTTCCGCGGCGGCCGGCACAGGGGGTGGATCAGACGTTTGCGTAGGCCAGCGACGGTGCGCGGTTCACCGCGAAGCTGGCCCGCAGGTAGCACCACCAGGTCACCCCGGCCATCGCCAGGAACGTCGCGGCGTAGGCCCAGAACGCCGGCGCCATGCTGCCCAGATGAGTGTTCGACAGTCGCAGCGCCTGCTGCAGGATGTACCCGCCGGAGGCGCCGATCGCGCCGATGACGCCGATCGCGGCGCCCGCCTGCCGCTTCGCCGAGGCCAGCGCGGTCGCCGGATCGGCACCGGTCTCCGAGGCCAGCTTCTTCGCCGACGCGGTGAAGATCGACGGGATCATTCGGTAGGTCGAGCCGTTGCCGATGCCGGTGAGCACGAACAGCAGCAGGAACGAGGCCAGGTACAGCGGGAAGCTCTTCAGCTCCAGCGACGCCATGATCAGACCGACGGCGACCGCCATGCCGCCGAACACGTAGAGCGTGATCTTCGCCCCGCCCACCTTGTCGGAGACCCAGCCGCCGAACGGGCGGCTGAACGACCCGACAAGGGCGCCGAGGAAGGCCAGGTTGCCCAGTGTGGTGATCCAGCCGATCTTGGCCAGATCCGGGAAGTTGGCCTTGATCAGCGTCGGGAAGGCGAACGAGAACCCGATGAACGAGCCGAAGGTGCCGATGTACAGGAACGACATCACCCAGGTGTGGCTGTTCTTCAGGGCGAGCTTGTAGGACTTTCCGTCGGACTTGGCGGTGGTGAGGCTGTCCATGTACCGCAGCGCGCAGAACGTCGCGACCAGGATGAACGGCACCCACATCAGCACCGCGAGGGTGAGCCCGAACCGATAGCCCGCCGGATCCTTGGCCATGATCGCGGTGCCCAGCGCGATCACCAGCGGCAGCACGAGCTGAGTGTTGGCGACGCCGAGGTTGCCGCCCGCAGCGTTGATGCCCAGCGCCGTGCCCTTCTCCTTCTCCGGGAAGAAGAACGAGATGTTGGCCATCGACGAGGAAAAGTTGCCGCCACCGAAGCCGGCCAGCGCGGCCAGCAGCACGAACACCCACATCGGGGTTCCGGGCTGGTTGATGAAGTAGGCCAGACCCAGCGTCGGCAGCAGCAGCATCGCCGCACTGAATGCGGTGAACGCGCGGCCGCCGAACTTCGGGATCGCGAACGTGTACGGGATGCGCAGCGCGGCACCGACCAGCGTCGGGATCGACGTGAGCAGCAGCGCATTGCTGACCGCTTCCGGATTGCCCTTGCCGAGCCCGGCCAGGAACGCGAAGCCCGCGTTGCCCATGTTCGTCACGACGATGGCCCAGATGACCCACACCGAGAAGCCCAGATTCTCGGCGATCACGGAGAAGATCAGGTTCTTGCGGGCGGTCCGCTTGCCGCCGTTGTGCCACATCTCGGCGTTGTCGGGATCCCAGTCGTCGATCCAGCGGCCGCGGGCTTGATGGCGGAATGTCGTGGGGGACTCGGGTGTTGTGCCGGTGGCGACATCAGTAGTCATCGGCTGTCCTCTCGCTGTGCTTCGGCTGACCTTGGGGTCGTCGATGCAGGTGGGGGTGGGTGCGGCCCCAAAACTACGAATGTGGGTGTTACGGAGATGCGCCCAATGATGTCGGTCGGGGCAATTCGACCTCACCGGCGAAGATTTTGCACGGTGACATCTTCGTTACCTGGCGTATGCCGGCGGTTCGGCGCTCAGTCTACTGCGCCACAAAAGGGTTGGACGGATCATCCGGTCATCCTATGATTTCGTGGTGACCATTCTCGCCCTGCGACCGCAGCCCGCCGCCGATGCTCACTCGCGCGCCGCCGGCCGCATCCTCGTCGGTGTCGCGATCGTGCTGTCGGCGTTCAACCTGCGCACCGCGGTCACCTCGTTCGCACCGCTCGCCGAGACCATCGGCGGGCAGTTGAGTTTCTCGCACAACACCATCGGCGTATTCGGCATGCTGCCGGTCCTGATGTTCAGCCTCGCCGGTGTGCTCACCCCGGCCGTCGGGCGGCGGATCGGGCTCGAACGCACCGCGCTGCTCGCCATGCTGCTGGCGCTCGCGGGCGCCGCCGTGCGGTCCGTCATGTCCGACGTCGGGCTGATGCTGGCCTTCTCCGCGGTCGCGCTGGCCGGCATGGGCATCGGCAACGTTGTCATCCCACCGCTGGTCAAGCGCTACTTCTCCGATCGTCTCGCGCTGCTCAGCGCCGCCTACATCACCGCCGTGCAACTCGGCACCGTCGTGCCGGCGTTCGTTGCGGTGCCGGTGGCCGAGGCGTTCGGCTGGCGGGTGTCCATCGGCTGGTGGGCGCTGGTGGCGCTGGCCGCGGCCGCGCCCTGGATCGCGATCATCCGCAGCCGGCGCGGTCACGACGTGCAAGACGTCACCGGCGTGGGCGCCGGGCCCGGCATCGCCGTGTGGCGGACCCGGCTCGGCTGGGCCGCCGCCCTGATGTTCGGCATGACCTCGCTGATCACATACTCGATGTTCGCCTGGCTCCCAACGCTTTTCGTCGACGCCGGAGCCTCGCGCGGGTTCGGCGGCGCGATGGTCGGGCTGTTCTCGCTCGTCGGATTCGCCGCCACCATCCCCGTGACCACCCTCGCAGCGCGGCTGCCCAACCCATATCCGATCGTCGTGTTCTGCGTGCTCTGCTACACCATCGGATTCAGCGGACTGCTGTTCGCGCCGATGTCTGCGCCCGTCCTCTGGGTGGCACTCACCGGGCTCGGCCCGTCCACGTTCCCGCTGGCGCTGGCCCTGGTGAACCTGCGCACCCGCACGCCGTCGGGCTCGTCTGCGCTGTCCGGCTTCATGCAGGGCGTCGGCTACGCCATCGCCGGAATCGGCCCCCTGCTGTTCGGGGTGCTGCATGATCTCACCGGCGGCTGGGCCACCTCGTTCACCCTCGTTTCCGCCGCCGTCGTGATCGCCGCGGTCGCCGGCTGGTTGGCCTGCCGTCCCGGCTTCCTGGAAGACGGCATCGCACGCTGATTGACCGGAAATTGGCACATGCAATGTGCAGTTTTAACCACATTGGATGTGCACATTTTCCAATGTACCGCCCGGCGCATCGATTCGAAGTCCGCGGAATATCGGGTCTTTGTCGACGAGATTGTTCATCGACTCCATGACACCATCGAATCGTTGGCCGCGGCGGCGATCCCTGCGGGTCCGGCTGACGGAACCGAAACGGACGATAGCGACATCCTGGATGTCTTCGAGAAGTTCGAAATTCACACCGACGACTTTCTCGATTTGGTAAATGCCTGGACGGGCGCGCTGAACGCGACAGCTGAGACATTGTCCGGGCAGAACCCGGCGCCGCAACGCGGTTCTGCGCGGGCGATGCGGACGTGGGTGACTGGAGTCGCTTCCGCGATGCGCGACGGAGTCGAGGACCTCGACATTAGGACAAAGGCGGTTAGATCGGCGTGGGCCGAGGTCGACGCCATGATGGCCGAGATCCTTGCATTCCATAGGTCCGCTGGATCGACCGCGGGCATGAACGACGACTTCCGGGATTCGGTTCGAGGTCTCGCCGCCGAGTTCGATGCGATCGATGCGGTCGAACTGGCCAATATCGAGGCGCAGATCGGGCCGTTGCGCCAAGTCCGCCAACTACGTTCGCTTGCGCGCACCTGGCTCGATGCGTTGGATCTATTCAAGGAAATGCGGACTGCGGCACAGGCATGGGCGAACGCTGTGGACGTAGGCTGAGGGACGGCCATCAACCGCCGCGATAGGGCGGTAGCCGTGGATCAGCTGGTGGTCATCGCGGCCAACGCTGTACGTGCCGCTTCGACAACCGCGCCCCATGCCGGATCGGCCAGGTAGATGGCGTCTGGACTATCACCAAGTCGCTGGATCAACGGAGACAGCACCGCGTCGAGCCGTTCGAGAGAGGGCACCTCGGTGCCGTCCACAAGGACGGTCCCGACTCTGCTCCGCGGATCAGGCAGTACCACGCAATCGTCGTACAGGACATGAATGTTCATGTCGAGATCGTCATAGAAGGCGTCGTGTGGGTAGCGCCGCTCGATCCACACCCGCCGCTGATACGCGGCGTCTGACAATGCGCGCACCGCATCGACAACATCCGCGCGCATGGTTGGGAATGCAACATCATCGCGCATCAGTCCCGCGGCTCCGCACCGCCAATTCGCCGCCGGGCATCGATGTTGCGCGACACCCGTAGCTCGGAAATGCTTCGTCCGGAACGCAGGCTGGCGTCGTCAGGTGTTATTGGGAGCGGTCGGCTCCCCCGAACGGGCAAATAGTAGCCATTCGTCTGCATCAGTCGTCGGCATCCTCGATGCAGGGTTCGCAAGGCGACAGCAGCCGATCGGATTCGGAGATGACCGTACCGCGACGCATGGCCAGTATCTGGAACTCGTTCGTGCGCCCGCTCGGATCTTCGTCGTCCCGGAGGTGCATGAGCCCATAAGACCCAGGTGCTAGGCGGCCGATGTCTACGAAGGCGTCGATTGCGTCCTGGCCGCCGCCAGCGCGGTGATTGGTGAATCCGCTCAGCGAAACCTGAGTCATCCCGTTCACGCGGCGGACGTCGACAAGTCCGGGCAGGCTTCGAAGAGGATTGAGTCGAATGTCGACGCGTTCATATGCCGAGTCTCGGTCGCTTTGTGTGTCGCCCGCTGGGGAATTTTGAACCGCCAGCCATGCATGGTATTCGAACATGAGTTGTGCCTGCCTTAGAACGGTGTCGTATCGATTACAACCTCGACGCCGTAGCGCGAGGAGTACTCTTTCAACTTTTCGGTTACCCCGGGACCAGGAGGCCCATCGAAATGGTAATAGACCTTGCGTCCGCTATCTTGGGCCGCTTCAAAAGTTGCGCGGGCTTGATCGCGGAATGACTTGTTGAGAGTAAAGTTCGCAGGCTTGGCCTGGCCAATGTGCTGATCGCTGACAACATCAAACTCTCGGCCGTCCGGGTCGTTCTTGAATTTGACGCGGGATTCGCCGCCGATTCGTTGTGCAAGCTTGTCCGCGTCAGGGTCGGCCTTGTTTACCTTCTCAACTCCACCTGAGTATCGGCCCGACGGCTTCTTGGGTCCAGGTGTTCCTGAATCCTTGTCTCGGCTTTCCGTCGAGGTTTTGGATCGATCCTTTATATCGTCCGACTTCTTCGACGCACTCTTGAGGTCCCTGGCCTGCTTCGCTGCCTGCCGAAGCTTCTTCGCGTCGTTCCACTCGCGAATGATCTTGGCGATCCTGGGTCCCCACTTGGCAACCGAGGCGGCGATCGCCGCCGCGCCGACCGCCGCGGCCAATCCGAACGTGCAAAACGAGCTGGCGAACGACAAGACGGCTTTGGTGCCCACTTCAAGTGCAAGGGCTTCCAAGGCCGTGACGAGTAGTTCCTTACGGAGATGGTCGACATCGTTCTTCTGATCCTGGACCATGTCGCCCAGTTCGGTGAACATGCCGATCGCTTCCTCGACGACCGATTGGAGGTCGAGCAAGTCGTCCACAACATCCGGTGCGTCGGGTGAATTGGAGGTACCGAAGGCCTTCGTCAGGTTGGCCAGCGGGCCGCGCAACGCTTCCGACTTCTGAGTGGCGAGCGATTTCCATGCGTCTGCCACCTGTTGCAACTCGTCGGTGTCACCGTCCGGCACTGGGATGCCGATTTGATTGACGAGCCCGATTGTGCCGTCTTTGAGGCCATTGCCAGGGCCGTTGACTACGTGGACGAGACCGAGCTTTCTGGTGTTGTAGGGTCGTATTCCAGGTTTGGCTGGAGGCTGGTGCCCAGATTTGTCGTGGCGTGCCTCGTAGTTGGCCAGCGCCCAGTTATAGCCACCCTGGTCGAGAATGCCTGAATAGTTGTCGAGCGCGGGAATGAGCGAGTCGTAGACGAGCATGTAAAATTCCTCGAGCCGCGCGTTGTACTTCGTCGCCCATTCCTTGCCGGTCTCGTCGCTGCCTGCTGCAGATGCGCACGTCCGGAGTTTCACGTCGTTCTCCTGCAACGCCGAATGAATGGCGTCGGCCAGGTCGTTGCAGACCTTGGCCCCAGCGTAATACTGCTGTGGATCGACCTCCACTATGTGCCTCGTCCGAACATCTTGGCGTTCGCGGTCATCGCCGCCGAATAGCTCCTGTGGGCTCGCTTGGCCGTTGCCTGGAGGGCTTCGAGGCCTTCCTTCACATCAGTCAGCCCGGCTTTCCAATCGCGGTGTGCGTCGGCATAGGCGTCGGCGACGAGCCCGCTCCAGTTCGACTGCAGAACTGCTGCGACCCTCCGATCAAGTTCGGCGAGCCCGTCTTCGAGGTAGCGTTGGTAGCCCGTTATCTTGATGGTGGCCTGGTCGAGATCGTCGAGATCGACGGCGAAGTCATCGCTCATGGCAAATCCAGCGAGTTGATCGAGATCTTGGTCTTCGCGTCCTGATCACGATAGTTGTCCGCCGTGATACCGAGCTTGGCCGCGAGTTCGAACAGCTCGTCCCATACTCGCAGGGCACCTGAGTGCATCTCGTCCCAGCCGGCGTCGTAGGAGTCCGCCGCACTGCCCTTCCAGGTGGTGAGCAGCGCGTTGACCTCTCGGTCGAGCGACATCGCTCCCGAACGCAGTTCGTCCGCGAGCTTGTATGCATATCGGCCAAGGGCCGACACCTCGGCCGGTACGACGTTGAGATTCGGACTGTTCATGTGCGCCTTCCCTCGGCTCGCGCGAGGATGAATTCCATGCGGGGCTTGGCGGCGGCCGGTGAAAGACGGCCTGGTCCCATCACATCGCTCCGATCGGTAGCGAGATACCGGTGTCACCAACTTGGACGCGCCAAATCTTCGATCGGTTCCCAACCACGGCAATTGTCCGGCGGCCGCGCGCATCTTGGGATATGTGACGTCGTCGCGCGTGTCAGCCCCGCGGACTCCACAACGCCAACTCGCCGCCGGCATCGACATCACCCTGCGCATCGCCGGACGGCGGTTCGGAGTTCGGGGGGCGGCGTCGAGCTGCAAGTTCGTAGTCAGCGGACACGCGCACGATCACCAGCTCGCACGTCTGATCCCAGACTGCCGACTGAACTGTGACCGCTGCCGACGCCAGCTCGGCCGCGAGTGGTTCGAGGGCCTCCACGATCCTCCCGTCGTCGTGTTGGGTCCATACTGAGGCCCGCCTCGCTCACAGCCGCCGTCCGCTATGGTGAGCCCGCCTCCGCGATGTGACCCGCGCCACCAAAGTTACCTGCGGCAAAGCGCTTGTAACACAACGGAAATGCCTCACCCGCATATCGCCAGGAACGTGAGCATCCGTTGACGTAAGGGTCATTTAGCGCGACATCGGCGCAATACCTGGTTCCTACGGTTGGGTCACCTACTTTTCAGGAGGCCCACCGTGACCACACCGAAGACGGCTGCCAACCGCGGCCGCAACATCGACAACTGGGACGCCGAAGACGTCGTCGCCTGGGAGGCCGGCGGCAAGCACGTTGCCCGCCGCAACCTCGCGTGGTCGGTGTTCGCGGAGCATGTCGGCTTCAGTGTGTGGTCCATCTGGTCGGTCATGGTGCTGTTCATGCCGCAGGATCAGTTCGGCATCGACCCCGCCGAGAAGTTCATCCTGATCGCGGTGCCCACGCTGGTCGGCGCGGTGCTGCGGATTCCGTACACGGTGGCGACAGCGCGCTTCGGCGGCCGGAACTGGACGATCTTCAGCGCGCTGGCGCTGCTGGTCCCGACCCTGCTGACGCTGTACTTCATCAACCAGCCGGGCACCAGCTTCACCACGTTCCTGATCGTCGCCGCGTTCGCGGGTGTCGGCGGCGGCAATTTCGCCTCCTCGATGACCAACATCAACGCCTTCTATCCGCAGCGGCTCAAGGGCTGGGCGCTGGGCATGAACGCCGGCGGCGGCAACATCGGCGTGCCGGTGATCCAACTCGTCGGCCTCGCCGTCATCGCGACCCTCGGCGTCGAGTACGCCTCGGTGATCTGCCTGATCTACATCGCGCTGATCGCGGTGGCCGGCATCGGTGCCGCGCTCTACATGGACAATCTCACCAACCAGAAGGCCGACCTGCGCTACATGGGTGTGGCCCTGAGGATCCCGCAGTCCTGGGCGATCGCGTTCCTGTACATCGGTACCTTCGGCAGTTTCATCGGGTACAGCTTCGCGTTCGGCCAGATCCTGCAGATCAGCTTCAAGGCCGGCGGTGACACCGCCGCGATGGCGACACTGCATGCCGCGCAGATTGCGTTCATCGGGCCGCTGCTCGGCTCGCTGGCGCGCCCGTACGGCGGCAAGCTGGCCGACCGGATCGGCGGCAGCAAGGTCACGCTGTACACATTCTTCGCGATGATGGCCGCCGCCGTCGTCGTCATCGTCGCGAGCACGCTGGCCGACCGCAACGGCGGTGTCGCCACCGGCGCGACGATGACCGCGCTGGTCGCGGGGTTCATCGCGCTGTTCGTGCTGTCGGGCCTGGGCAACGGCGCCGTCACCAAGATCATCCCGTCGGTGTTCGACGCAAAGTCGCGCAGCTTGAACGCCGACGAGGCCACCCGCGCGGCCTGGTCGCAGAACACCGCGGGCGCGCTCATCGGCTTCGTCGGTGCGATCGGTGCGCTCGGCGGGGTCGGGATCAACCTGGTGCTGCGCTCGTCGTATGCGTCGACGCAGTCGGCGACCAGCGCCTTCTGGGTCTTCATGGCCTTCTACGTGGTCTGCGCACTCGTCGTGTGGACCGTGTTCGTGCGCCGTCCGCGCCCCGACGCCGATGTCGTGGTCGAAGCCGAGGCCCTCGTGCTCGAGGCCGAATCCGACTCCGCCCCGAAGTCCCGGGCCTGACTCACCCCTTCCTTGGAGGACAAGATTATGAACGCCACTCGCAAGACCGCGGTCGTCGCCGGTCATGGCATGGTCGGTCATCGGTTCGTCGAGGCGCTGCGCGCGCGCGACGAGGCCGGCGACTGGCAGGTGATCGTGTTGTCGGAGGAGGCCCTGCCCGCCTACGACCGTGTCGGCCTGTCCTCCTACGTCGGCGTCTGGGAGGCGAGCGAGCTCGCGCTGCCGGGCAACGAGTACGCCGGTGACGTGCTGGTCGACCTGCGGCTGGGCGAGAAGGCCGAGTCGATCGACCGCGAGGCCCGCAAGGTCGTCACGACCAGCGGCGACGTCGTCGGTTACGACGCGCTCGTGCTCGCCACCGGCTCGTACGCGTTCGTGCCGCCGGTGCCGGGTCACGATCTCGACGGCTGCTTCGTCTACCGCACCCTCGACGACCTCGACGGGATCCGCGCGACCGCGGAAGCGGCCGGGCCCGGCGCGCACGGCGTCGTCGTCGGCGGCGGTCTGCTCGGTCTGGAGGCGGCCAACGCGCTGCGGCTGCTGGGCATGACCCCGCACGTCGTCGAGTACAACAACCGGCTGATGCCCGCGCAGGTCGACGACGGCGGCGGCGCGATCCTGGAACGCCTGGTCAGCGACCTCGGCCTCAACGTGCACACCGGTGTCGGTACCAAGCAGATCGAGCGGACCGACACCGGCCTGCAGGTGTCGCTGTCCGACGAGACGGTGATCGACGCCGCGCTGGTCGTGTTCTCCGCGGGCATCCGCCCGCGCGACGAGATCGCCCGCGCCGCCGGCCTCGAGGTCGGCCCGCGTGGCGGCGTCATCACCGATTTGAGTTGCCGGACAAGCGATCCCAACATCTGGGCGGTCGGCGAGGTCGCCGCCGTCGATGGCACTTGCTACGGCCTGGTGGCGCCGGGTTACACCACCGCGGAGATCGTCGCCGACCGGCTGCTCGGCGGCGCGGGCGAGTTCCCGGGTGCGGACATGTCCACCAAGCTCAAGCTGATGGGTGTCGACGTGGCCAGCTTCGGCGACGCGCACGCCACCACCGAGGGTGCGCTGTCGGTCGTGCTGCACGACGCCGCGAAGGGCACCTACGCCAAGCTCGTCGTGTCCGACGACGCCAAGACCCTGCTCGGCGGCATCCTGGTCGGCGACGCCTCGCAATATGCGGCGCTGCGCCCGCTCGTCGGGCGGCCGCTGCCCGCGGACCCGGCGGCGCTGATCAGCCCCGCGGGTGCCGAACTCGGTGCCGACGCGCTGCCCGACGACGCCCAGATCTGCTCCTGCAACAACGTCTGCAAGGGCGACATCTGCGGCGCCATCGAGGGCGGTGCCGCCGATATCGCGAGCGTCAAGAAGTGCACCAACGCCGGAACCTCCTGCGGCGGTTGCGTTCCCATGATCAAGAAGCTGCTCGAGCAGTCCGGTGTCGCGATGAGCAAGGCGCTGTGCGAGCACTTCGCGCTCTCGCGTGCCGAGCTGTTCGAGATCGTTCAGGTCACCGGCATCCGCACGTTCAGCGAGCTCATCGCCAAGCACGGCAAGGGCGTCGGCTGCGACATCTGCAAGCCGACGGTCGCCTCGATCCTCGCGTCGACCTCCAGTGACCACATTCTGGACGGCGAGCAAGCGGCGCTGCAGGACACCAACGACCACTTCCTGGCCAACCTGCAGAAGAACGGCACCTACTCGGTGGTGCCGCGGATGCCCGGTGGCGAGGTGACGGCCGATCAGCTGATCACCATCGGCGAGGTCGCCAAGGAGTTCGACCTCTACGTCAAGGTCACCGGCGGGCAGCGCATCGACCTGTTCGGTGCGCGCGTCGAGCAGTTGCCGCAGATCTGGAAGCGGCTCGTCGACGCCGGCATGGAGTCCGGGCACGCCTACGGCAAGTCGTTGCGCACAGTGAAGAGCTGTGTCGGTTCGACGTGGTGCCGCTACGGTCAGCAGGATTCGGTCGGCATGGCCGTGCTGCTCGAAAAGCGTTACCGCGGTTTGCGTTCCCCGCACAAGCTCAAGCTGGCCGTGTCCGGCTGCGCGCGCGAGTGCGCCGAGGCGCGCGGCAAGGACGTCGGCGTCATCGCCACCGAGAACGGCTGGAACCTCTACGTCGGCGGCAACGGCGGTCTCACGCCCAAGCACGCGGTGCTGTTGGCCGGCGACCTCGACGACGAGACGCTGATCGCCTACATCGACCGCTACCTGATGTTCTACATCCGCACCGCGGACCGGCTGCAGCGCACCGCGCCGTGGCAGGAGGAGATCGAAGGCGGCATCGATCACATCCGCGACGTCGTCTGTGCCGATTCGCTCGGCATCGCCGCCGACCTGGAGGCCGCGATGGAGCGGCACGTCGCCAACTACAAGGACGAGTGGGCAGGTGTCCTCGAAGACGAGGAGAAGCTGTCGCGCTTCGTGTCCTTCGTCAATGCCCCGGAGGAGTCGGACCCGACGGTCGCGTTCGACGAATCCGGACCGCGCAAGGTGCCTGTGTTGCTCGGCACTCCGTCCGTACCAGTGCGGTAATCGCTGTTTAACGCCTCAGAAACACCCGCGACGAACCATAGAGAAGACCTGCAGTTGAGGAGCGCGTCATGACCGTCATCGACACCACCCCCGCCGTCTCGGATTTCGCCAGCGCAGAGTGGACCCCGGCCTGCGCGCTCGGTCGTCTCATTCCGGGCCGCGGCGTCGCCGTGCTGCTGCCCGGCCATACCCAGGCCGCCCTGTTTCTCCTCGGCGACGGCACGCTGCGTGCCGTCGGCAACATCGATCCGTTCGGCCGGGCGGCGGTGATGTCGCGCGGGCTGGTCGGCGATCGCAACGGCGAGCCGACGGTGGCGTCGCCGCTGCTCAAGCAGGTCTTCTCGCTCGAGGACGGACGCTGCTTGGACGATGCTTCGACGCGCCTTCCGGTCTTCGCGGTGCGCGTCGTGGACGGCATCGTCGAGGTCGGCCCGCTCGTCGGAGGCTGACCATGAACGAACGAAGGTGCAACACTTCATGTCGACACCGACCATGCGAGGTGCAGGCATGAGCGATCTGTCCGGATTCACCATCGGCGTCACCGCCGCGCGGCGCGCCGAAGAGTTCTCGACGCTGCTCGAGCGGCGCGGCGCCACGGTACTGCGAGCTCCGGCCATCAAGATCATTCCGTTGTCCGACGACAACGAGCTCGAGCGAGTCACCGCCGAGCTCGTCGCCGATCCGCCCGAAATCACGGTGGCCACCACGGGCATCGGCTTCCGGGGCTGGATGGAGGCCGCCGAGGGCTGGGGACTGGCCGAAGATCTCACCAAGGCGCTCGGCACCTCGCGCATGCTCGCCCGCGGCCCCAAGGCCAAGGGTGCGATCCGCGCCGCCGACCTGCGCGACGAATGGTCGCCGGCCTCGGAGTCGTCGGCGGAGGTGCTCGACCACCTGCTCGCCGAGGGCGTGGAGGGCAAGCGCATCGCAGTGCAGCTGCACGGCGCCACCACCGAGTGGGAGCCGATTCCCGACTTCTGCGAGGTGCTGCGCTGTGCGGGCGCGCAGATCGTCGCGGTGCCGGTGTACCGCTGGACCCCACCCGCGGATCAATCGCCGATGGATCGGCTCATCGAGACCACGGTGTCGGCGGGACTGGACTGTCTGACGTTCACCAGCGCGCCCGCGGTGGCGTCGATGCTGATGCGCGCCAAGGAAACCGGGCTCATCGAGCCGCTGCTGTACGCCCTGCGCGGCCGCGTCCTCGCGGCCTGTGTCGGACCGATCACCGCGGCACCGCTCGAAGAGCTGTCGGTCCCCACGTCGATGCCGGGCCGGGCCCGCCTCGGCGCGCTCGCGCGCCACGTCTGCGAGGAGCTGCCGCGCCGCGCCAGCCGGATTCACGCCGACGGGCACGACATCAGCGTGCGCGGTGCGTGCGTGGTGGTCGACGGGGACGTGAAGTCGTTGCCGCCGGCTTCCATGGCGCTCATGCGCACGCTGGCCCGCCAGCCGGGCCGGGTGGTGCCCCGGGAGACGTTGCTGGCCGCGCTACCCGGCGGCGGCGAAGACACGCACGCCGTGGAAACCGCCATCGCGCGGCTGCGCTCGTCGCTCGGTGCCCCGAAGATCATTCAGACTGTGGTCAAGCGCGGCTACCGGCTCGCGCTCGACCCCGCCGAATGTGTGGACCGGGTTTGATGGCCTCGCTGCGCTCGGCGGGTTCGCGACGCTTCCCGCCGCGTCTTCCTCCGGTCGCACTCGCTGCGCTCGTGAGCGCTCCCTGCGTCCAGACGCGGCGACGCGCCGCGAACGGCGGGTGAGGTACCGATGAACCGCTCATGGTGCTCGTCGCGCTCGCAAGACGCTGCTCGGTCCAGACCACGCGGACGCGCGAACCGAAAGGTGTGACGTATGAACTCGGAAATGGTTCTTGTGGCACACGGCACGCGCTCCACGCGCGGGGTCGAGACGATCGCCGCGCTCGCCGAAGCGGTCGCGCAGCGGGGGATTCGGGTGCGCACCGCGTTCGTCGACGTGCTCGGTCCGTCGCCGTCGGAAGTGTTGCGTGACGTGGGCGCCCGGCCTGCGGTCGTCGTGCCGGCCTTTCTGGCGTCCGGGTATCACGTGCACAGCGACGTGCCGCGCGAGGTGGCCGACAGTGGCCACCCTGCCGTCACTGTGACACCGGCCCTCGGCCCCGATCCGGTGCTGGCGCGCGTCCAGCACCGGCGGCTGATCGAGGCCGGCTGGCGGGCGGGTGATCCGGTGGTCCTCGCTGCGGCGGGCTCGTCGGACCCGCGTGCCCTGCGCGATGTGCGCCGTGCGGCGGCAATGCTGTCCGAACATGTCGGCCGGGTCGACATCGGTTATGCGGCAACGGCGTCGCCGCGGGTCGGCGAGGTAGTTGCCGGCCTGCGCAAGCGCCGGGTGTTCGTGGCCTCGTATCTGTTGGCGCACGGGCTGTTCCAAGAACGGTTGCACGAATGCCGGGCGAAGGGAGTCACCGAACCGTTGGGCGTCGCGCCCGAGGTTGTCGATCTGCTCGTACAGCGATTCACCGCCGGCGCGCGCCAGCTCGCCGGAGCGCGCACCATGTGAACATGTTCTGTCGGCGTGTCCGGTGTGCGTGTTGCGCGCATCACGTTCGTAACCTTCGCCGCCACCGAAAATTGGCCCCGGCAAATCCGACTGGACTGTTGGTTTCGACGCGAAATGTGTTGCGGCTTACATGTTTTCGTTCTCTTGCGGTCGGCTGCGGATTCTAGGCCGGAACGCACAGGCCCGCCGGATTCGGATGGGTTTGGGCGAGTGCTCACCGGACCTTCACCGCCCGGTCACGTCAGCGGGCGCGATTGTGCTTGCTGGATTCATCCACCGTTACTCCGTCCGGCTAGCGTGATTGCCGAGCAGGGAAGGAGTCGGCATGGAGTTCCGACATCTTGTTTCGTTCATTGCCATCGCCGAAGAACTACACTTCGGCCGCGCAGCGCAGCGCCTCCACCTCACGCAGCCGAGCCTCAGTGCCCAGCTGCAGAAGCTGGAGAAGTCGCTGGGAGTGCAGCTGGTTGCGCGTAACTCGCACGAGGTCAAGCTGACGGCCGCGGGGCGAGAATTCGAAGGCCGAGCACGCCAGATCGTCGCCCAGATGGAGCGGGCGGCGCAACTGGCCAAGGCGACCGCCGCCGGTCGGTCCGGTGCGCTGAGTGTGGGCTACAACTTGCCGGCCAGCCGGCACGTGCTGCCCACGGTGCTGGCCAAGATGAGCACTGAACACCCGGATGTGGTTGTGTCGCTGTGGGAAAAGCGGACCGGGCCGCAGTTGCAGGCGCTGCTCGACGGCACGCTGGATGTCGCCCTGGTGTACGGGCACCCGCATTCGGCGCAGTTCCGGTACCGCCGGTTGCTGCACCGGGTGCCGCTGGTGGCAGTGGTGGGGCGCGGCCATGTGTGGGCCACCCGGCCCGGGGTCCCGTTCAAGGAGCTCGAGGGTCAGTCCTGCGTGCTGTTCGATCGCGAGCAGTGTCCGGCGATGTACGACTCGATCTTCCGTGCCGCGGCGGACAATCGGATCGCGCTGGACGTGGCGCACATCGCCGACGATCCCGGTGCCACCGCGCACATGGTGTCGGTGCGCCCGCTCGTCGGGTTCGCCTCGCTGCCCAGGGCGATGTCGATGAGCATGGGCGCCCCGGGCTCCACCTCCGTGGCTGTGAAGTTGTTCGACCCGGTTCCCACGCTCGATCTGTACGCGGTATGGCGCGCGGATGAAATCGACCCCACCGTCAACTCGTTTCTCGATTGCCTCGAAAGCTCCGAGTCGGCTCGGGACAATATTGCCCACGCCACGCCGGCGTGACAAGTCGGCATAGGCTGCAATAGCGAATGACGTTCGCGCGGTAGGAACGGCTTTCACGAATCGCGGGTCTCGGCAGCGCCGCCGAGACTCGAATTATGAACGCAGTTTCCGTCACGGAGAATGGTTTCGATCTCGCCGCCGATGCCGGCTTGTATTCGGTGGTTGCCGCGGTGGCGGCGGCAAAACCGGAACAGCCCGGACTGGACGGATCGACCTGGGCGGACATCGACGCTCGGGTGCGCACCATCGCTGCGGGGCTCATCGCCCGTGGTGTCGAGCCGGGCGAGCGGATCGCAGTGCTCGGCAAGACCAGCCTGACGTGGGCGCTGCTGGACTGCGCGGCGCTGGCCGTCGGCGCGGTGATCGTGCCGGTGTACCCGACCTCCTCGGCCGCCCAGATCGAGCACATCCTGCGCGACAGCGGCGCCGCCCACCTGGCCGCCGAGACCGCCGAGGAAGGCCGGCGCCTGGCCGATACCGGCGTGTGGACCTTCGAGGAGATCGCCGGCTGGGACGACGAGTCCGAGAAGCTGGACGCGCGCATCGCCGCCGTCAAGGCCGACGACTTGGCGATGATCGTCTACACCTCGGGCACCACCGGCCTGGCCAAGGGCGTGATGATCACGCACCGCAACATGTACGCCAGCTCGGCCAACACCGTGCAGCAGACCGGCACGGTGTGCGCGGGCGTCACCGCGCTCGCGCTGCCGCTGTCGCACGTGTTCGGCCAGACGATCCTGTTCGCCTGCATCATCGGCGGCGCCGAAACCCACCTGCTGCCGAGCGTGCCGGACCTGGTCCCGGCCCTGCCGAAGATCCGCCCGACCTTCCTCGCGCTGGTTCCGTACGCGCTGGAGAAGCTGCGCAAATTCGCCCGCAACCTGCTCGACGAGGGCGAAGAGGCCGACGCCGTGGCCCGCGGCCTGGAGCTGCTGCGGACCAACCCGGTGCCCGAGCCCTCCGACCACAAGGTCGCCGCCGCCTTCGGTGGCCGGCTGCAGTACGTGATCTCCGGTGGTGCCTCGCTCGACGACTCGACGGCCGGGTTCTACGCGGGCTTCGGCGTGCGCATCCTGAACTGCTACGGGCTCACCGAGTCGGCCACCGCGGTCACCGTCAACAAGCCGGAGACGAACCGGCTGGCGACGGTCGGCCGCCCGATCCCGGGCGTCACCGTGGCGATCGCCGAGGCGGACGGCGAGGTGCTCATCAAGGGCAACAACGTCACCGTCGGGTACTGGGGCGCGGCCGCGGACAAGACACCCGTGGACGCCGAAGGCTGGCTGCACAGCGGTGACATCGGTGAGCTGGACGCCGACGGCTTCCTGCGGATCACCGGCCGCAAGAAGGAGATCCTGGTCACCTCCGGCGGCAAGAACGTCGCGCCGACGCCGCTCGAGGACCGGGTGCGGCTGCACCCGCTGGTGAGCAACTGCATGGTGGTCGGCGAGGGGCGCTCGTTCGTCACCGCGCTGGTCACCCTCGATCCGGCGCAGGCCGAGAAATTCACCGGCGACCGCACCGCCGCGGTGCAGACCGCAATCGACGACGCCAATTCGCTCGTCTCGCAGGCCGAATCGATTCGGGCATTCCGGATTGTCGACGGTGATTTCACCGTCGACGGCGGGCTGCTGACGTCGTCGATGAAACTGCGCCGGAATGCAATCGCCGAAGCCTATTCGGCAGATATCGACGCCCTTTATTCCAAGTGAACTTACCGGTACAAATTCCCTCCCACGGAAAGTGATCCGCGAAATGTACGATGTCATTGTTGTCGGGACTCGCGTCTCGGGTTCCCCGCTGGCCATGCTGCTGGCGCGCCAGGGCCACAGCGTGCTCGCCGTCGATCGGGCGACGTTCCCGAGCGACACCCCGTCGACGCACTACATCCACCAGGCCGGCCTGAAGTTCCTGGAGAACTGGGGCCTGCTGGACCGGGTGATCGCCACCGGCGTGCCGCCGATCCGGGAGCTGAACTTCTCCTACCGCGACTTCACGATCAACGGCTTCGCCGACAACCTCAACGGCATCGACGCCGTGTACTGCCCGCGTCGCACCGTGCTCGACAAGATCCTCGTCGACGCCGCCCGGGAGGCCGGTGTCGAGCTGCTCGAAGACTTCACCGTCTCCGACCTGGTGTTCGAGGGCGACACCGTGGTGGGCATCAAGGGTAAGCAGGGCACCGGCGAGGAGCAGGAGTTCCGCGCCAAGATCGTGGTGGGTGCCGACGGCGCCAACTCGACTGTCGCCAAGGCGGTCGGCGCGCAGGCCTACGAAGAGTCCCCGGCCGCCTGCTTCATCTACTACTCGTACTACACCGGCATCGACTGGGGCATGCACCACCGCACGGGTGACGGCGAGCAGCAGTTCGCCGCGTGGCCGACCAACGACGGTCAATACCTGGTTGCCGTCATGCGCAAGCGTGACCGGTTCCGCGATTTCCGCCAGGACCCCGACGCGGGTGTCGCCGAGATCATCAGCCAGATCGACCCCGAGATCGGCGAGCGCTTCAAGGCGACCGCCGAGCGGGTCGAGCCGTGGCGCCCGATGCTGTACCCGGACAACTTCCGCCGCGTGCCGTTCGGTCCGGGCTGGGCACTGGTCGGCGACGCCGGCTACCACAAGGACCCGTTCACCGGCTGGGGCATCACCGACGCCTTCAAGTACGCGGACCTGCTGGCCGGCTACATCCACCAGGGCCTGTCGGGCGAGCGTGAGATGGCGGACGGTCTGGCCGAGTTCCAGAAGGAGCGCGACGCGCAGAGCGCCAGCACCTACGAGCTGACGCAGGCCATCTCCGAGCTGACCTTCCCGCCGTACTACGAGTCCGTGTTCCGCGCCTCGAGCATGGAGCCCGAGGACTACTCGAAGAAGTTCTTCGGTCTCATCGCCGGCGTCTACCCGCCGGACAAGTACTTCGGCGAGCAGAACCTGGCGGACCTCTACGCGCGGGTGAACTTCCCGGAGGCCGACCGCCACACCGTGAACCCGTTGAGCCAGAAGTAATTTCATCCCGCGCCCAGGCGGCCCTTTCGGCCGCCTGGGCGCCCTGAAGCTTGCGAGGCACCCGATGATCACCATGACCGCACTGGGCGACAGCTTCGTCGAGGGACGGGGCGACCCGGCAGCTTCCGGTGGCTACCGCGGCTGGGTCACCCGTCTCGGTGGCCAGCTCGGGGCCCGCGTTCGCAATCACGGTGCGTACCAGGCCACCACGTCGATCGTCGTGGAAACTCAGCTGCCGGCAGCCGTCGCGGCCCGGGCCACGCTGTACGGCGTCGTGGTCGGCGTCAACGATTTGGTCAGCGACTACGACGCAGATCGCTTCGAGCGCAATGTTTCTCAGATCTTTGGTCAGTTGCGTGCCGGCGGTGCAACGGTTTTCACCGCCAACTATCCCGACATCCCGTCGCGCCTGACAGTTCCGGACTCGTTCCGCACGTTGCTGCGCGCACGGTTCGCACGGGCCAACGACGTTCTCGCCCGGGTCACCGCCGACACCGGGACGCTCATGCTCGATCTTGCCGGCGCGCCCGAGTGGGAAGCGCCCAAGGTCTGGACCGCCGACGGACTGCATCCGAGTCCGATCGGCCATCACATGTTCGCGGTGCGCGCAGCCGAGCTGCTGGCTACGGAGACCGCGTCCACCATCGCTGCTTGAGAGGAACCGTACGTGAGTGACGACAGGAAGCTGGCGCGCAATCCGATTGCCATCGTGGGCATGTCGGGGCTGCTGCCGCGGGCCCGGAACTACCGGGAGTACTGGCGCAACATCGTCGAGGGAGTCGACTGCGTCGAGGAGGTGCCCGAATCGCGGTGGCGCCTGGACGACTACTACGACGCCGACCCGAACACCCCGGACAAGACCTACTCGCGGCACGGCGCCTTCCTGCCCGACATCGATTTCGACCCGATCGAGTTCGGTTTGCCGCCGAACCAGCTCGAGGTCACCAGCACCATGCAGACGCTGTCGCTCGGTGTCGCGCGGGATCTGCTGATCGACGCGGGCGCAACCGGTTCCGACTGGTACGACGCCTCGCGCACCGGTGTGGTGCTCGGCACCACCGGCCCGGTTCCGCTCATGCACCCGCTCGCCGCGCGCCTGTCCACGCCGGTGCTCAAGGAAGCCGCGCGCAGTGTCGGCCTGTCGGACGCCGACGCCGATGCCATCGCCGCGAAATTCGTTGCTGCATATGCCCCGTGGGAAGAGAACTCCTTCCCGGGTCTGCTCGCCAACGTGGTGTCGGGCCGGGTCGCCAACCGTCTCGGACTCGGCGGCATCAACTGCACCGTCGACGCCGCGTGTGCCGCCTCGCTGGCCGCGATCCGCACGGCGATCGCCGAACTCGTCGACGGGCGCGCCGACACCATGATCACCGGTGGTGTCGACACCGAGAACACCATCTTCATCTACATGTGCTTCTCCAAGGTGGGCGCGCTGTCGCCGACCGGACGCATCAGCCCGTTCTCCTCGGCCGCAAACGGCACCCTGCTCGGTGAGGGCATCACCATGCTCGCGCTGCGCCGCCTCGCCGACGCCGAGCGCGACGGCAACCGTATCTACGCCGTGATCCGCGGCCTCGGCTCCTCCAGCGACGGCCGGTCCAAGAGCATCTACGCTCCGGTGGCCGCCGGCCAGCGCGTGGCGCTGGATCGTGCCTACGCCGACGCCGAGTGCTCGCCGTCCTCGGTGGAGTTGTTCGAAGCGCATGCGACCGGCACCGCCGTCGGCGACAAGACCGAACTCACGGCGCTGAAAGGCCTGCTCGCCGAGGCGAGTTCGCAGCCGCAGTTCGCCGCCCTCGGTTCGGTGAAGTCGCAGATCGGCCACACCAAGGGCGCCGCGGGCACCGCGTCGCTGATGAAGCTGGCGCTCGGTCTGTACCACAAGGTGCTGCCGGGCACGATCAACGTCACGGAGCCGAACCCCGAAATCGATTCCGCCGCACCGTTCTACGTGAACACTCGGACTCGGCCGTGGGTGCTGGACCCGCAGCGCGGCGTGCGCCGCGCGGCCGCATCCGCAATGGGCTTCGGCGGCACCAACTTCCACATCGTGCTCGAGGAGGCCACCGGCCCGCGCGGTCCGGTGCTGCACGACGGACCGCGCGCCTACCTGTGGCACGCCGCCGATCTGGCGACGCTGGTGGACGTGGTGCGCACCGCCGCGCCGTCCGACGGCACCGAGATCCCGGAAAGCCATGCGCGCGTCGGCTTCGTCGCCATCGACGACGACATGGCCACGCATCTGCGCGAGCTCGCCGTCGAGCTGCTCAGCAGCGAGTCCGGCGACTCGTGGGAGCACCCCGAGGGCGTGTTCTTCCGGGCGACGGCGCTGGCGAACCGCAAGGCGGCCGCGTTGTTCGCGGGCCAGGGCAGCCAGTACCTGGACATGGGTTCGTCTGCGGTGCTGAACAATCCGCCGATCGCTGCCGCGTTCGACGCGGCCAACGCCGCGTTCGGCGATGCCGAACAGCGCCTCGGCGCAGTGGTGTTCGCCCCGCCGGCCTTCGACGACAACACCCGTGCCGAGCAGGAAACGACGTTGCGGCGCACCGAGTTCGCCCAGCCCGCCATCGGCGCGCTGTCCGCGGGCCAGTTCCAGGTACTGCGCGAATTCGGTTTCCGCGCAGACGGTTTCCTCGGCCACAGCTTCGGTGAGCTGACCGCGCTGTGGGCCTCCGGAGCGCTGTCGGATACCGACTTCTTCGGCTTGGCCCGCGCTCGCGGTGCGGCCATGGCGGTGCCCGAGGGCACCGAAGCCGGCCGGATGCTCGCCGTTGCGGCCCCCCGCCCGGATGTCGAAGCGCTGATCGCGGGCATCGACGACGTGTGGGTGTGCAACCACAATGCCCCCGAGCAGGTCGTTGTGGGCGGCGGCTCCGACGGGATCGACGCGGTGATCGCGGCCGGTACCGAAAAGGGCTGGACCACACGTGAACTGCCCGTCGCAGCGGCGTTCCACACGCCCTACGTCGGGCATGCGGTGGACGGATTCCGGCCGGCGGTCGCCGCGGTGACGATCGGTGAGCCCGCGGGTCCCGTGTTCGCGAACTCGCCGGGCGCCGGCTACGGCGCCGACGTCGACGCCAACCGCGCCACCCTGGTGAACCAGCTGCTCTCGCCCGTCGAGTTCGCCAGCGGGCTGTCGGCCATGGCCGCCGCCGGCTGCAACGTCTTCGTCGAGTTCGGCCCCAAACAGGTGCTCACCTCGCTGGTGCGCCGCACTCTCGGCGACGACGTCATCGCGATCGGCACCGACGTCGGCCCGATCGGAGACTCCGACCTCGCGCTCAAGCGCGCCGCGGTGCGCCTGGCGGTGCTCGGCTTCGACATTCGCGGCATCAACCGCTACCTGGCCGCGCCCGTCGCGGCTCCGGCGAAGCCCAAGATGGCCGTGAAAATGTCCGCGCCCGAATATGTTCCGGAAGCTCGCCGCACCGCGTACGCGGCCGCGCTGGCCGACGGCTACACAGTGTCGGTCGCGGCGCCCGCGCCGGCCAACGGCCACATCGGCAACGGCAACGGCGCGGGCCACGCCGCCAGCACCGTGTCCGCCGGCAACCTCGGCGCCGCACCTGCCCACGGATCAGGTCCCGCTTCCGGCGACGTACCCGGTGCCGCTGCCGCCGACGTGTCCGGTTCCGCGCCGGCACACTCCGCCGATGCGACGCCGGTGTCATCCGGCAACGGCGCGGCGCATCAGCCCGCCCCTGCTCGACCGGCTTCCGCTGCTGCGACGCCGGCCCCCACCTTCACGGAGAGCGCTGTGACTGCGACCCACCATGATTCGGCCGCGTACCCCGCGCAGCCGGGTCTCGACAACACCCTCGATCAGCATCTGCAGACGCACCGGCAGTACCTCGACGGCCAGCTGGACCTGGCGCGGGGTCTGGTCGGCGCGCTCGCGTCCGGCAGCCTCGACGACCGCACTCTGCGCGCCATCGAGGCCGTCAAGGACCACGGCCTGGCGATCAGCGAGAGCCACATGCGGGCCAGCGAAGTGATCACCGCCCTTGCCGAACTCGAAGGGGGAGTGGCAGGTTCGTCGGTGGAGTTCGCCGCGCGCCCGGCGTTCGCGCCGCAGCGCCAGCTCGCCGCCCCGGCTCCGGCGGCGCTCGCTGCGCCTGCCGCGCCGGCTGCGCAGGCGGCGCCCGCGCCGGCTGCTTACGCCGCGCCCGCGGCTCCGGCTGCCACTGCCGCGGCGTCGCCTGTGGCTCCGGCTGCGCCCACCGCTGCCGCCGGGCCCGCCACCCCCGCGGTGCCGCGCGCCACGGCTGCTCCGGCCACTCCGGAAGCACCTGCCGCGGCCGCGATCTCGGCCGACGCGTTGCGTACCGCGTTGCTGGAGATCGTCGGTGAGAAGACCGGCTACCCGGTGGAGATGGTGAACCCGGCGATGGATCTCGAGGCCGACCTGGGGGTCGACTCGATCAAGCGGGTGCAGGTGATCGGTGCGCTGCAGGAGCGGTTCCCGAGCCTGCCGACGCTGGGCCCCGAGCAGCTCGGTGTGCTGCGCACGCTGGACCAGATCGTTGCGCACCTCGTCGAAAGCGCCCCGGCCGAAACTGCCCCGGCTGCAACCGCTTCGGCGCCGGTTGCCGCGGCATCGGCGGGTGCGGACGGTGCGGCGCTGCGCGCTGCGCTGCTCGAGATCGTCGGCGAACTGGTTTCCGTCGCCTTCGTCGCGGAAGCGACCGTACTGGCAGCGGCGGACGCCCAGGATGTCGCCGCGGACTTCGCCTACGAGCACGGTCACGCGGACGACGACCTCGAGCAGCAGGCGTCGCTGCTCGCAGCCAAGACCAAGGTCGGTATCGAGTCCCTGGCATTGAAGGCTGCGGGTGACCTCTTCGGCGTCGGCGGCGCGTCGGCGGCGGCGAGCCGCCTTATCGCCGGCTGGCGCGGGAGGCTTATGCGGCGCTTGGGAATGAGGCCGGTGAGGGTGCGGTGGGCGCGGCCTTCGGGGCGCTGATCTTCGGCGTGGTGCAGATCGGCATCGGCTACACGAGCATCGACAACAACTGGTACCGCGTCTTCCTGGGCCTGATGCTGCTGGTGGCGGTGCTGTTCAACAACTACATCCGCCGGCGCGTCGCGCTCGGGCGGTTGCGGATGCTCGACGGCGACCGAGCCGCCCTTCTTGGCGCCCGTCTCCGCGGTCAGCGGACCGCGGGGCGGCCGGGCGATCTCCAGGCGGCCGTCGCCGGT
>CAKZIX010000015.1 GCA_936936565.1 uncultured Nocardiaceae bacterium
CCAGCACCTTGTACTGCGCGGCGGCCTTCTGGTGCACATCGTGCTCCTGGCTGGCGACGACATCGCCCACGTATCGGCCGTACGTCACGAGGCAACGGAAAGCCGGCAGCGTGAAGTTGTTGGGCGGCGGGTTCGTCTTCGCTTTCATGCAGGTCGCGACGTCGGACAGTCCCGGCGGCGACGGTAGGTCGTCGTTGTAGGTTGCGACGGCATCGGCGAGGCGGTGTCGCAGGTCGGCTGCTGCGGCGCCGTCGCGGGTGCGGATCACTGTGGTGTCGGCGATTCCCACCACGTCTACTCCGGTGGCTTCGAAGGCGGATTTGGTTGCGGCGACCGGATATACGGAATGCAGCGCGCCCTTCGCGCCGAGGATCGCGGGTGTGCGCGAGAATTCGGTGACCTTCGCGGTGTCCGGCGGAATCGCGCGCGACAGCACGCCGTCCCGATCGCGGGCCTGGCCGGTCAATTCGGTGATGGCGGTCGGCTGGAACGCGTCGAGCGCAGCGAACTGCTTGCCGAGCGCGGTATCGGCCGTCGCCAGGAGCGTCGCGGTGTTCACCGGAAGCGTCAACGAGTCCGACAACGTCATCCGGACGACGAAACTGCCGTGGGCTGCCCACACGACCACAGCAGCCAACTCCTGGCTGGGTTTCCAGAAGGCTTTGGCGTCCGCCCGATTCGGAACGGTCAGCGGTGCACGATCGGGAGAACTGTCGAAGTCCGACTTCGCGAGCTTCTCGACGGCGTCCTTGGCATGTGCATCGGAATCGAACCGCAACACGGCCAGCGATGTCTCCAGGGTGCTCATGCCTTGCTGCGCGCGCCGCCCGGCGGCCGCGGTTCCCCAACCGGCGACGAATCCCGGTGCCAGGGCCGCGAAGTCCTTGAACCTGTGGTGGACGTTCTTCGGCGTCAGAACGGGATCGTTCGCGACGTTCCCGTAGCGGTAGGCCTGGTTCGGGCCGAAGTCGGTCGGCAGCAGCACGTGTTCGGCCAAACGGGACGCTTCGCGCACGGCGGCGTCTTGCGGCGTGTCCGCTGTCCCGGGATCGGCGGGGGTCGTCGGATAGTTTCCCGAATCGAGTGCGTTGAGATCGATGTTCGCAGCGGTCGGTTCCGACGTTTCGGAGGAGCAGGACAGCAAGGACGTCACGACGGCCGCGCTGAGTGCGATCGGCAGGGCGGCGCGGAGAATGCGTGCGTGCATACGGCTCACTCGCCTTTCGCAAGAATCGAGTATTGCGCTGCGGTTTTCTCGTACAGCGCTTGGTCTTTGAAACTGCCGACGACGGCCACGAAACGTCCACGCGACACCACGCAGTACAGGCGGTATTGCCGCGGGTTGTCCGTACTGTCCCCAGGTTTCACACATTTCGCGTCGGGAAGTCCGGTCGGTGGATCGACCGCTTCGTCGTCCTTGTGCACCGGCTTGGCGAGTTGTGCTTGCAGCCGGACCGCACTGGCGGCGTCCTTGGCCCGATAGACGACGCCCGACTGCCGGCCCACCACGTCGACGCCGGCTTCCTCGAAGGCGGCCTTGCTGTGCGCACTGTCCCGTTCGAAATGAAGCGCTCCGCTGGGTTCGTACCATCCGAAGTCGCGCCGCGAGATCAGATTGAGGTCGTCGAAATCTTCGGTCGCCGGCAATGCTCGACGCATGATGGCGTCCCGGTCGGACGGGATATCGGCCATCTCGTCCCACGGCGTCGGCTTCAGCGACTCGAGTTTGGCGGCCTGCAGGTCCAGCGCGGCGGTGGTCATCCGTTCGATACCGCCGCGGTCGGGCTTCGGCAGCGTGATGCGGAACAGGGCGAGGTAGACCCCACGAGCGAGGAACGCATAGACCTCGCTGTCGGTGACGAGCGTGATCGCTCTCGAAACCCTGCTGACCGACGCCGGCTGCAGGGCCGGGTTGAGGGTCGCGTACGAACTCTTCAGTTCTTCGGCCGCCCGCTGCGCGGCGTCGGGCGTTTCGAATTGGAGCAGCGAACTCGCAGATCGCTTCGGATTGCGGGCGTCGCCGTTGGTGCGGCCCCCGTAGACACCGAGGACGAGGCGGTTTCGCTGGATGATGGCGGCGGCTTCGGGCGAGAACTGGGCCGCGACGTCCTCGGGGATCGTGAGCATTTTGAGTACCGGATACCGGGATATCGCCGAGTCGACGTCCGACGGGGTGATCAGGAAGTTCTGCAGGCGCCGGGCCTCCGCGGGAATCAGGACTCCCCGTCCCGTTCCGACTACCTTCGGCACGTAGTCGGCCCGTTCGTGCGGGAACGCGCCGAACTGGAGCGTGCCGAGATCCACGTTCGAGATTTCCGGCGCCGGCACACCCTGGATCGAATTAGTGCATCCGGCGACTACGACGGCGCCGAGTGCGGCGACGAGGACGAACCGCTTTCGGTGGCCGACGACGTTGCTGTTCATCGCGCCGCCAGCAGGGCGTACTGAGCGGCGGCCCGCTGCATGAGGTCCTGTTCGCCGGTCGCCGACACCTCGGCGACGAAGCGGTCGTACTTCACGAAGCACACCCAACCGATCGGCGGGCGCTGGCCGTGGACCGGCTTCGGGGCGCTGCACCGCGCATCCTGGCCCACTCCGGACGGACCCTCGGTCGGCTCCATCGATGCACTGGGTCCGGTGAGTTTGTCGAACAATGTCGTGGCCGCGGCGGCGTCACGGGTGCGGATGACCACCGAGTTGCCGAACGCGACCAGGTCGGTGCCTGCGGCGCGCAGGTCTTCGACGACGAACTTCGGATCGAGCAACTCGCTGATCGCACCGCGGGGGCCGACGACGAGGTCGCCGTCGGTACGGCTGGGGGACGCCTTGGGCGACGGCAGTGCCCGGCCGAGCAGCCCGTCGGGATCGAGGGGGATGGTCTTCAGCTCGTTGGATGCGGTGGGCTTGAACTGGTCGAGCAGCGGCAGCTGCCGATCCAGCAGACGTTCGATCCACGACACGTGCGAGGGCAGGTTCGGCGCAGCCGCATACTCTTTGACATTGGTCATCACGACGAAGCGGCCGTGCGCCAGCCAGGACCCGACACCGGGCACCTGTGGGCGCCAGTGTGCTCGCGCCGCTGGGTGCTTCGGCACCTGCACCGGCTGGTTGTCGCGGTTGTAGGTGAAGTCGTCCCGTTCGAGCTGCTCGGCCACCTCCTTGGCCCGCTGCTCGTTGGGAAATACCATCACGGCGTTCACCAGAACGATGCCGTTCTTCTCGTCCATGGCGGTGGACGCTGCCGTCACCCATCCCGTCACCAAGTCCTGCGCCACCTCTGTGAACGTGTCGTTGGCGAGCAGGACCGCAAGCGGCTTGCGGTCGAGAACGATGTGCCCACGGTCGCTGGGCCAGGTGTTGTGCCCGAACGCCGGGTCCAGCTCGACGGGATGCAGAACGTACTCCGCCAGGCGCTGGCCTTCACGATGCCGGGATTGTTTGTCGCCGGTGGCGTTGCCGAGGGACCGCGGCTGCACCGGATAGTTGCCGACGTCGAGCCGAGAAATATCGATTCCGTATGCCGGCCCAGCCGGCTTGGCCGCGGGCTCCGCGTCCGAACCGCACGCCGCGACCGACAACGCAATTGCTGCCGCGCTGCCTGCAATCCTAATCGAGAACATTCTTGTGCCCATAGCTTGTAGCTCCCCCCAATGTCAGTGATCAGTCGCCGCTTGCCAGAATCTTGTATTGGGCGGCGACCTTTTGATGCACTTCCTGAATGTTTGCCCCGGTAACCGCTGCAGTGTACCGATCGTGTGCGGTCAGGCAGCTGACCGGATCGCCTGCGCCCGCGATCGGTTTGCCCCGGACCTGAAAGCAGCGCGCTCCGGTCAGATTCGGCGGTGTCGCGGCCGCGTCCATGGTGCGGCTCAACGCATCCGCCAGCCCGCCGGCCAATCGGACGGCTTGTTGATCGTCGCGGGTTCGATATACCACCGCAGTACTGGTATGTGCGACGAGATCGACACCGGTGTCTTCGTACAGCAGTTTGGCGTCGGCGGTTCGCGGGGCGTAATGCAACGCCCCGTGCGCGGTATTCACGCCGGGCTGTTCGTATTCCCAGCCTTTGGCCGGTCCCGGCAACGTGCGCGCGAGCAACCCGTCGATATCCCGTGGCAGCGTGGCCAGTTTGTCTTCCGGTGTTGCGACGAAGTTCTTTATCGCCTCGAGTTGCCGAGTGAGACCTTTGGCGATGAGATCGGCCATGGGGCCGAGTTCGATCGGCGCCATTACCTGGTCGTAGGCCATCGTCCAATACACGAAGCGGCCCTGGGCCAGCCACGAATACAACAGTCTCGTGTCGGGGGCCCAGTGCGCCTGAGCGGTCGGATGGCCGGGAATCTGCACCCGTTCCTTGGAAACCGGCACCTTGCCGTCTCCGACGGGCTTCTCGTACGGAATTCGGAACGCGCTCGCTTCGAGGTTCTTCGCCGCCGTCGCCGCTTGTTGCTCGGAACCGAACAACAGGACATAGGTGGTGAGTTCCCGACTGTTGGACGTGCCGGCGCGGCGCTTGCCGCGGGTCCGTACGCCGGCGACGAATCCGGGTGCGTCCACCTCGAATTTGCCGCGCGAAATGTCGCCCGAAGGTAGAAAACGCGGATGCAGGACGGTGGACGCGCCGGTCACCGATTGAAACGCGAACTTCGGGTCGGCTTCGTAGGCGAGCGCCACCGAATCGAGGAGGCGCTGTCCTTCCCGAAGCCGGCCTTCGTCCACGTTCGCCGAATCGGATATCGCCTGTGGCGCCGCGGGATAGTTGCCCGAATCCAGCGCTGCCACATCCACGTCCGGTTGTGACTGGTTGCCTGCATCTTCGCCGCCGCACCCCACCAGCAGCAAGGCGACGATCGCCGACGCGGCAAGCCGTCTGGCCGACAAGGTGTCACCCATTTTTCACCAAGATCGCGTACTGCGCGGCGGCGCGCTGGTGGGCAAGCTCCTCGTTCCTGTCGCCCACCACGGCGACGTACCGATTGTGGCTGAGGAAACACATCACCGTCGCGATGCGCGCCGACTCGTTGACGTTGCGACCACCTACACACTGCGCATCCGGTAAGCCTTCGGGAGCGGGCAGTGGTTCCTCGCCGGCGTCGGTATCCGGCTTGGCCAGCGCGGACTGTAGACGAACCGCGGCCTGCGGGTCGCGGGCGCGGTAGACGATCCCGTCGCGGCGTGCGACAAGATCGACGCCGGTGTCGCCGAAGACCTGCTTGGACACCGCCGGGTTGTATTCGAAATGCAGCTCGCCGTTCGTGTCGTACACCCCGGCCTGATGCTTCAGCAGCGATCCGGTGTTCTCGGGCGCAGCGGCGCGGCGCATCATGGAATCCCGGTCCGCAGGAATGTCGAGAATGTCGTCGCGGGGTGTCGGCCGAAATGCGTCGAGCAGCGCCACCTGCTTGGCCGTGACCTGTTCGACGAGCGCCACCTGAGCCGCACGGTCGGGTCGCTGCGTACCCGCGAGAACCATCACGACGAATCGGCCGTGCGGGTAGAAGGAGATCGTGCCGGTTGCGTCGGCACCTTTCGCGAGTGCCCGCGCGGCCGGAAACTTCGGGATTACGACCGTTTCTCGGGTCGGGCGAAAAATCGCGTCGAGATCGGCCGTCGCCTGGCCGGCGGCGGCTGGTGTCGGGAACAGCAGTGCCATGACGGAGATCTGTTTCAGGCTGCGCCGCTCGCCGTTGGAACGGGCGGAATAGGCTCCGGCGAGCACATTGTGCTTTTCCAGCGCCGCCGCAGCGGCGTTCTCGCTCTCGGGTGGGAAGATGTCGAACTTGACCGCACCGGCGTAGTCGATGATCTTGGTCGTCCCATTGTGAACCAGATCGGGATCGATGTCCGTCGGCAGGACGAGATTGCTCAGCAGCCGTTGCGATTCGATCCAGCCGAGGACAAAGGAATCGTCCTCGTCCCACGCGAAGTTGCTCGGCTCCGGCGAGAACTTTCCGAATTCGAGCGTCGCGAGGTCGGCCTTCGATTCACGGGCTACGGGGACTCCGTCGACGGCTGTTCCGCATGCCGCGGTCACCATGGCCGCCACCGTGACGACCGTGGCGAAAGCGGCCCGGGCCGAGGTACTCATTCGGCACCGAGAAGCGCGTACTGGGCCGATGCCTTCTGTGCGACCTCTTGCTGATTGAGCGCTACCACCTGGGCGACATATCGTCCGAAGGTGACGTTGCAGCGCCAGACCTTCCGGATCTCGGAATTCGGCGGCGCAAAACACACGCCGTCATGTTCGAGGCCGCGCGGCACGTCGGCCGACGATTCACCATCGGACGGCGTCGACCACTTCTCGAACAATCGGCGGGCCGCCGCCTGATCCTTGACCCGGAAAACGCCACCGTCTGCGAAAGCGGTGAGGTCGACACCGAATTCCGCGAAGGTTTTCTGGGCCTCGACTGGTTTGGCCATCATGTTCAGCGCGGCGCGCGGCCCCCACACGCCGTCGATGTCGCCACCCTTGCTCTTCGGATCGCTCGCCAAGCTGCGCCCCAGGATGCCGTCGACGTCGAGCGGGATTTTCGCGAGATCGTCTGCGGGCGTCGGTTCGAACTCGTCGACGAGGCGGCTCTGCGCTGCAATCGTCTTTTCGACGAGTCCGGTGAGCGCGGGCAGGTCGGGCTTTCCGACGTGGTCGTATACGTGGCTGAAGAAGACGTACCGCTTGTGGGCGTACCACGAACCGATGGACGCCACGTTGGGCTGCCAATGCGCATGGGCGGTGGGGAACTTCGAAATCTGAACCGGCTGGTTCGTCTTGATGTAGGTGAAGTCGTCGTTCTCGAGCTGCTTGGCAACCGTGGTCGCAGCGGCCTCGTCGGGAAACATCATCACCGCGTTGACCAGCAGCGAACCGTCGGTTTCCTTTGCGGTCGTCTGTCCCATCGTGACGTAGCCGGCGACGAGATCTTTGGCGACCTTGTTGAAGGTGTCGTTTGCGATCAGACCCGGCCCACCCAGGGCCCTGGCGTCGGTGATGATGCGCGGGTGGAAGCCGCCGCCGCTGGTGAACGAGAAGCGGTCGTCGATCTCGAACGACTGTGCGACGAACTCGGCGAGCCGCTGACCTTCCCGGATGCGCGCCTGCTTCAGGTCGTTGGCGTTTCCGATATCGCGAGGCTTGGTGGGATAGTTGCCGACGTCGAGTGCGGACACGTCGATACCTGCTCGCTTTGCCTCACCGGTGACGGTGTCACCCGTACATGCGGTGAGCGTGAGCGCGAGCGCCGCCAGAACCGCGGTGCAGGCTCGAACGGTCGTGGTCATGGTCTCCTCCCGTGGCCCCCGACGAGCCATACTCACTGACTGTTGGCCAACAGTGCGTACTGCGCCGCACCTTTCTGCCGGACGTCGTTCTCGTTGTCCGCGCGCACCTGCGCTGCGTAGTTGCGGTAGACGACGTTGCAGCGGAAGTCCTGCGGGCGGCCCGAGGCCGACTTCACTTTGAAGCACTTGGCGCCGGGGACGTCCTTGGGAGCGGTGATGTCGGCGTCGATCTGGTAGACGCGGCCGAATTGTTCGCGGGCCAGGCGCTCGGCGCCGGCGGCATCGCGGGTGCGGTACAGCACGGTGCCGACCTGGCCGACGGCAACGAATTCCACCTGCGTCGCGTCGAACAGCTTGCTCGTCTTTTCCTTGTCGTCCTGTTCGTGGACGGCGCCGCGACGGTTGTAGACGGTGCCCCACTCGGCGCTGGGGGAGGGCCACGCGCCCGCGGTGTCCGGCAGGGTGCGCTTGATCATGCCTTCGCCGTCGACCGGGGCCTTGGCGAGATTTTCCTTGCCGGTGGCCTTGAACTGCCGCAGCAGCGGAACCTGTTTGTCGAACGTCTTTTTCGCCATGTCGGTGAGCACGTCGACATCGGCCGAGGTGTGCTCGAGGAACAGGCTGATGACGAACGGCCCCTCCGCGAGGGTGGCGCCCATGTTCGGCACGTTGGGCCGGTAGTGGGCATGCGACTCGGCATAGCCGGGGACGCTCGCGCGCCGGTTGTTCGACGGGTTGACGTTGAAATCGGCCTCGTCGATCTCTTTGGCGGCCTTCTTCGCCGACTCCGCATCCGGGAAGAGGATGAGGTTGGTGGTGATGCCGCGGAAGTCGCCCGGGCTGGGCTTCTTGGCCGGAAACTCGAGGTCGGTGCCGGTGTGCACGGCACCGGCGATCATGCCGTACCGGGTGAGCACGGGCTCGGCGACATCGGCCAGCGAGTTGGTGGCCGCGGCCGGATCCCGATCGATTTCGGCGCCCCAACCATGTTTCAGCGTGGGGTCGATCTCGTACGAATCGGCCATCGCGCCGGAAATGCGCGTCGCCTCGACGATGGTGCCCCGCAAGACATCCCCGTCCGGCGCCTTGACCGGCTTGGTGCCGTAGCGGCCCACGTCGAAACCACGCACGTCGATCTCGGCGGGCAGCGCGGTGCCATCCACCGGCGACGCACACGACGCCAGTGCAAAAACCGCGATCAACCCGACCGCACTCTTGCGAACCTTCACAACCCCTCCCCTCGATCGTGGTAGAACCTACCCCACTCCTCGGCCGCGTGGCGGCAACCTCGGCAAGCACTGAGACCACTTTGAGCGACCCACCCGAAATGTCATGCTCCGCCGGTAGCATCCGGCGAATGCGGGGAGATCTCACCCAGGCGCTCGTCGAAGCCGACCTGTGGAACGACGAAATGCTGGCCCAAGCAGGCATTCCCGTCATCGACGTGCCGTTCGTGACCATCGGCAGCGGCATCGGTTCGTTCGTCACCTTCGACACACTGCGCATCTACGGAGTGCCCGCCGCGTCGATGGCGGTGCTGGGCCCGCAAGACGTGCCATGGTCGTCCTACGAGTACCTCACGCGGGTGTCGCAGATCCCGCGCCGGGAGCGGTTGCGCAGCGACTCGGCGTCCACGCCCGACAACATGTGGGGCTTCCCGTCGTACGCGGTACGAGAAGCGTTCGCGGAGAAGACGATCGCGCCGCTGTGGAACGTCTTCGTGGAACCGATCTTCGCCAACTACTACACCCCGCGCGCGGGTCATGCCTTCGATTCGATGGAGCGCGAGTTCCACCGCATCGGCTACGCCTCGTCGCTGTACAAGGGGCACGTGCGCATGGTCCGAAAGCGTGACGGCGGTGGATACTTCACGATTCTGACCCCGCCCGCAGGGGTGTCGCCGACCAAGCGGGTGGCCTTTCGCAGCACGTATGTGCATGTGGCCGTTGGCTATCCGGGGCTGAAGCTGTTGCCGGATCTGCAGGAGTACCGGGAGCGGCACCGCGATCCGACACGCGTGGTGAACGCCTACGAGCCGCACGAGCACGTCTATCAAGCGCTGCAACGCAAGCCGGGCACGGTGATGATCCGCGGCAGCGGCATCGTCGCCAGCCGGGTGCTGCAGCGCCTCATCGACGACCGTGACAAGTTGCAGCTGCGCACGCAGATCCTGCACCTGTTCCGCACCTACATCGCGGGCCCGCACGGCCCGAACGTCTTCAAGCGGCGCCCGGGCGGCGACGGCTGGGCGTACCAGGGCTTCAACTATCCGAAATCGGTGTGGGGCGGGCAGCTCAAGGCGCAGATGCGCCGCCTGCAGGGCGAGGAGCGCGCGCAGGCGTACAAGGAGATGGGCGGCACCAACACACCCATCCGCAAGAACTGGCAGCGCCAGTTGAAGCGCGGGCGCACGGAGGGCTGGTACCAGGTGATGGCGGGTACCGCGCGCGATCTGCGCCCGGTGGCCGACAAGCAGGGCGTGGTGGCGACGATCGTGCCGGATCCGCAGGCGCCGTTGCCGTTTCCGCCGCCCACCCAGCCGTTCGACACCCAGGTCGACTACATCATCGACTGCACCGGACTGGAGGCGGACATTCGCGAGCACCGGCTGCTGGCCGACCTGCTCGACCATGCGGGCGCGGGTCGCAACCCGGTGGGTCGACTCGACGTCGACCGCACCTTCGAGCTGATCGGCACCCGCAGCGGGACCGGGCGGATCTACGCGTCGGGCAGCGCGACGCTGGGCGGGTACTTTCCCGGCGTGGATACCTTCCTCGGGCTTCAGATCGCCGCCCAGGAAATCGCCGACGACCTTGCGGCGGTGGGCTTTTGCCGTCGGCTGGGACCGCTGCGGTCGACGCATCAATGGTGGCTGTGGCTGCGGAACAGGAAGATCTGATGCTGCCGACTCTCAACGGGCGGATTCAGACCCGCCTGCTCGCCCTTGGTGTGATCGGGTTCGTGGTCGCGGTGTTGATCACCCCGCTGTTGCCCACCGGTGCGCTCTCGCTCGGGCAGGCCTATCGGGTGACGCTGTCGGTGCTGGTGGCAACGGTGCTCGTCGGCGTGCTCTGGGAACTGCTGTACCACTTCCTGCAACAGTTCCGGTGGGAAAAGGACTGGCCTACGCTGTTCGGGATGGTGACGATCGTCAACGAGGGCGCGCTCATCTGGGTGCTCGTGCGCTACACCACGGTCGTGGTGCCCACGCACCTGCGCCCGTCGCTCACGGCGTTCCTCATCCAGTTCGTCGTCACGTGGATCGTGTTCTGGCTCATCGTGAACGGACCGATGCGGCTGGTGTTCCACCGCTGGCGCTTCCAGGGGGGCCGGTTCCTGTGACGTCGCGACAGGTCGAGGTGCTGCCCGGCACGCATCTGGTGGCGAGTACCGCAGGCGTGCTGATCGTGGTGGCCCACCGGGATCGCGAACCGGCCACACCGGGTTCGCCCGCCGCGCGCGCCCTCGACGCGCTGGTTCGGCTCGCCCGCCAGGCCGCCGACACCGAGCCCGGCCGCAGCGGCCGGCTGTTCGCCCGGCTCGCCACGAAATGGGTCATCGCCCAGGACGACGAACCCGAGTTCGGCGTGCTCAGCCCCGCCGACACCGGGATCGCGGTGTTTCTGCACGGCGGCGTGACGGCCGAAATCATCGGCGGCACAACGGAAGTCCTGCGCGGGCAGGACGCGGGATTCACCGTGGACCGGGTGGTCGACGAGCCTGCCGTGGCCGCCGGGCTGTTTGTCGACGAGGGCCGCCAGCGCCCGACGACGCCCGCGGCCCGAGGCGTGTCGTCACTGGTCGAGGGCATCGCGCCGGGGGCCGGTGCGGTGCTGTGGGTGGGCGAGGCGGCCGCTCAGGACGAGCGCGCGCCCGGCCTGATCGGCCGCGCGTTGCGCCAATTCCTCCCGCCGACAACGGAATCCCAGGGCGGCGCGGCGCCCGATCGTCCGCGCCCGCACGACGCGGCACCGGCCGACCGCGAGCCTGCGGTGGGGCTCGCGAAATCCGGCGGACCCGGGGAAACCGCGACCCCACGGGGCGCTGCGCTCTGGCACGAATCGGAGCCGGACCGGGCGGACGCGCCCCTGGCGAAACAGCCGGCGCCCGCGACCGAGGCGATCACCGAGGTCGAGGAACCCGACGTCGACCTCGAAGACCTGGTCGTGCTGCGCCCGCCCGCGCTGAGCGCGCGCATCGACACCACGGACGTCGAACCCGAACTGCGCAAACCACTTCCGGTGGCGAACGCGCGCGCGATGGAACCCACGGAGATCGTGGCGGGGACGCCCGACGGCGTGGTGGTGAAGGGCTTCAAGTGCGCACGCGGACATTTGAACGATCCCCGGGTGTCGTTCTGCAGCGTCTGCGGTATCCGGATGGATCAGCTGACCGGCATCCTCGCCGACGGTATTCGGCCGCCGCTCGGGCTGCTGGTGCTCGACGACGGCACCACATTCGTGCTGGACGCCGACTGTGTGCTCGGCCGTGATCCGGAGCGCTCGGAGCCGGCGCAGCAGGGGCTGCGGCCGATCCGCATCGAGGACTCGTCGGGCGGGATGTCGCGAGCGCACGCGGAGGTGCGGCTCGTCGACTGGGACGTGCTGGTGATCGATCGCGGGTCCACCAACGGCACCCACGTGCGCCGGCCGGGTCAGTACGACTGGGTGCGTGCGCAAGCGGGCGAACCGGTCACGCTGGTGCCTGGCGCCGAGGTGATGCTGGGCAACCGGATCGTCAGCTTCGACTCACCGCACGGGCAGCTCTAGCTCACCGCAGCAGGCGCACGCTCAGGACGCGGAATCGGCGGCGAGCAGCGTCAACGACTCGTCCATCGCCCGCGCGTATGCAACGTTGATCGGCGCACCCGTAAGGGGTCTACTTGGCCAGGTCTGGCTGACCAACCTCGGTGAGTACCGCACGCAGGTCGGGTTCGGATCCGCCGAGCCGGTCGAGCACGGTGGCCGAGGCGACCAGCGCGACCTGGGGCAACGCGGTCGCGGGCACGACGGTGCCGTCGAGCGGCTCCAGTAGTGCGCCGATGCGGCGCCGGTCCGAGACGACAGTCAGCGGGCGCCCGGCGCGGGCGCCGACGGCGAGTGCGCGGATGCCGTCGCGGGCGCCGTCGTCGCGCACGAACACTGCCGAATCCGACAGTGCGACAGCCGAACCCGACACCGATCGCACCCATTCGGACGGGTTCGCCGGCGGCGTCTCGGGCACCACGAGCACGGTGACACCGTCGAAGTCGACCGGATGATTGCGCAGCCAGTACTCGTTGACCACGACGGTCTCGGCGCCGGAGGCGGCGAGCTGGCGCAGCAGTTCGGCTCCCGGATCGGCGCCGAAGCGGCACATCACCCGATCGCCGTACACCTCGAGCTCCTCGACGGCTTGGGCCATCGCGGCGAGGTCGGGCAGCGAGGCACCCACCTCGAGCGCCGGCTCGACGGGCAGCACCCGCGACAAGATGACGTCCTCGGCGGCGGCGTGCGCGAGCCGGCGCATGCGCTCGGTGATCGGGCCCGGCGGTCCGTCGACCAGCACGATCGCGCGGGAAGCGGCGCCGGCCCCGAACGCGGATTTGGCGGCGTTGGCGATGTCACGCTCGATGGCCTTGTCCGGGTAGACGATCCGCAGCAGCGGCTCGGCCATCGCGGTGGTGATCAGCGCCATCATCACCATCATGGTGAACAGGTCGTCGTCGAGCACCCCGAGTTCGCGTCCGACGGACAGGATCACCAGCTCGGTGAGGCCGCGGGTGTTCATCAGAACGGCGACGGCGCCACTGTGCTGATTACTCATCCCGAGCAGGCGGGCGCCGCTGTAGGCGCCGGCGAATTTGCCGACGACGGCGACGCCGACCACCAGCGCCATCTCGAACCAGCCGGCGGCGCCGAGCCCGCCGATGTTCACCCCCATGCCGGTGACCACGAAGAACAGCGGCAGCAGCAACAGCACGCTGACCTGCTCGAGGCGCTCCAAAATCTCCCGCACGAAATCGTGGTCGCGCGGGACGACGGTGCCGAACAGGAACGCGCCGAAGATCGCGTGGATGCCGATGTGCTCGGTGAGATATGCCGACAGCAGTACGCCCACGAGGATGACGGCGAGCACGTCGGGAGTGAGCCGGCCGGCCCGGCGGTACCAGTCGAGCAGGCGCGTGAGCAGCGGCCGGATCAGCCAGAACATCACCGCTGCGAACACCGCTGTCAGCCCGACGATGCGCAGCACCTCGAGGGGACTGCCGCCCTTGACGACGGCGACGACGAACGCGAGCAGCGTCCAGGCCAGGATGTCGTCGACCGCGGCCGCCGCGAGCGCGAGCGCGCCGACGGTGGTGCGCTGCATCCGGCGATCCGACAGGATGCGCGCGAGCACCGGGAACGCGGTGATCGACATGGCGACGCCGAGGAACAGCGCCAGCGCGAGCACGGGCTTGCCGGTGTCGTGCCGGTTGGCCAGGAACAGCGCGAGCAGCGCGCCGAGCGCGAACGGCACCACGATGGAGGCGAACGAGATCGCGCCGGCGATGCGCTCGCGACCGCGGATCAGCGCCACATCGAGTTCGAGGCCGACGATGAACATGAACAGCACCAACCCGAGCTGGGCCAGCACCTTCAGGTACGGCACCACGTCGGACGGGAAGAGTTCGGTGTCGAGATCGCCGGGCAGCGCCCCGAGCAGGCTCGGCCCGAGCGCCAGTCCGGCGACGATCTCGCCCACGACCGGCGGCTGGCGCAGCATCGCCGCAATCCGGCCGAACAGGCGGGCGGCAACGATGATCACCGCGATGTCGACCAAGACGAACGCGAAGATCTCGGCGGAGCTGTGTCCCATGGTGTCGAGTTCATCATGGGCGCCGGCGATCCGGGATTCGGAGTGTCGAGTTCACGCTGAGACTGCGACGCCTGCGGTCTCGAGTCTCGACATGGGCTTGCAAGACCTGGTCGAGCACCCGCGCACGGACTAGATTTCGAGCATGCCCGTCGATCAGAAGGCGCCCGCCGCGATTGCCGACTACCGCATAGTCCGGCAACTCGGAGAAGGCAATCACGGCCGCTTCTACCTCGCGAAACCGCCCGCCCGGCTGGGCCTTTCCGACGAGTACGTGGCGCTCAAGGTGTTCTCGGGGCTGGTCTCCGAAGACGCCTACCGGCGCGGCGTGCGTGAACTGCGCGCCTTCGCCGCGGTGCAATCGCCGTATCTGGTGCGCATCTACGACGCGGTGCTCGAGGAGAACTTCCTCTATGCGATGGAGTACTTCCCGATGGGCTCGCTGAGCGCGCCGGAAACGGCCCCCGCCCCGGCGGACACGTTGCGCGCGCTCGAACACGCCGCACGGGCAATCCACGAACTGCACGAGGCGGGCATGGTGCACGGCGACGTGAAGCCGGCCAACGTCATGCTGCACGCCGGTGGCGGCAAGCTGTCGGACCTGGGCCTGGCCCGGGTGCTCAACTCCGAAATGGCGCTCACCGGAATGGCACCGGCAACGTCGGTGGAATTCATCGATCCCGCGCTGCTGTTCGGTGAGACGCCGTCGCGGGCCACCGATATCTGGGCGCTGGGCGCCACGATCAACCGGGCACTCACCGGCGAGGGCCTCTACGGCGACCTGCCGATCGATCAGCCGTTGCTCGCCATCCGGGCCGTGCAGTCCGGGCGCGCTCGGGTGTCCGCGCAGCTCGACGCGCCGACGGCGGCGCTGGTGCGCGATTGCATGGCACCTGCCGGCACCCGCCCGCAGACGGCGGCCGAGGTGGCCGACCGGCTGGCCGCTTTGGCTAGGCCACAATCCCGATGAGCTGATCGTCGGTGACGACGAGCACCGCGCCGGGCACCCGCAGCAGCTGCGCGGGCGCGGTGAATTCGCCCGGCGCCTGCACGTTGGTGGGCGGCAGCTCGCGCCCGTCGGTGCGGTTCCAGGCGAAGATGGCCAGGGCCTTGTCGTCGTTGACGCCGAGCTTGAGCACGACGTCCTTGAGGAAGGTCACCCGCCGCTCGCCCATGGTGAACGAAAAGCCCGGCAGCGGTACGCCGTTGTCCACCTGCGGCGGGGTGGCGAACACCGGATAGTTCCCGGCGGGGCGGTCGTAGACGAGATCCGAGGAATCCGGGTCTGCCACCATGCGTTTGGACGACTTCTCGACGGCGGCGCCGGCGAGCTGATCGGGCTTGTGCAGCAGCAGATAGTCGGCGTCGTTCCAGTTCGCTTCGGCGACGTTGCCGTGCACGCGGAACGATCCGAACCGCTGCGGCTTGTCGGCGCGCGCGACTTCCCGGCTGTCCAGCGCGCCGCCGTCGTGGTGGGCGTGCAGCGTGACCACCTTGTCCTCGTCGCACAGCGTTGCGAAGTAGGTGGCGTCGGCGACCGCCGCGGCGTCGGCGATGCGGCATTTTTCGGGTGCCTCGACGCGCCAGGTGCGGGCGCCCGTGCGCACGTCGTACCCGGACACCGCGCGCGAGTTGTATTTGACCAGGCGGTCCAGCCCCAGCTCACCCGGTGCGTCGGAAATCGTTGCCGGACGGCCGGGTTCGTCGACGAATGCGGAACCAGGGCCCCACAGCCGCGCACCGGTGACGGCGTCGAAGGCCTGCACGGTGGTGCGGGCCGGACCCCAGGCGGCGATCACGATCTTTCCGCCGGACACCGCACGCAGCGAGCCCGCCGCGTACTGCACCGCGCCACCGGTACGCCGGTAGTGCCAGCGTTCGGTCCCGGCGGTGCCGTCGTAGGCGGTGATGCCCTGCGCGTCGGCGGCGACGAAACCGGTGCCGGCCGAGACCACGTCGACGGTGGCACGGCGCATCTCGTAGGCCTTGGCGCCGACGCGTAACGGCACGGCGGGCACGTCTGCCGCGGCAGCAGTCGTCGCGTCGATGTTGCGCGTGTCGTCGCCGAGCGCGACGGCGGTCGCACCGACGACGGTTGCGGCGCACATCCCGACGACTGCGGCGCCGAGCGCAGCACGTTCGCGCCGGAACGCCAGCGGCAGCATCGCGAGGATGCCGGCGAGCACCAACAGCCAGGCGGCGACGGCCGTGGTGAGCTGCGGAAACGCCACATACTCACGACGGATTCGGCCGACGTGTGCCAATTCGTCGCTGCCGACGCTGAGCCAGATGACACCGGCGAAGGACCCGACGAGCCCGAAGGTGACCCACCAGTGCGAGCCGAAGGCGCGTTCGGCGACCAGTGCCCCCAGCCAGGCCAGCAGCACGAAACCGCCGGCGACGGCGGCCAGCAACCCGAGGAACGACGGCACGCCCGCGACGTCGCTCAGGCGCCCGATCTGATCGCGCAGCGGTGCCGATCCGGCGGTGAACCGGCTGTACAAACCAAGTGCTGTGCCGCCCACCAGCAAGCCGAGCCCGGCTCCGCCGACGAGCGTCGAAGCGCGATATCCCCGACCCGCCACCGGATCAATGTAGCTGGTGTCACTCCCGCGACGCGGTGTGGTGAACCGCGTCGGCCGATTCGCCGTCCCGCTGCGGCGTCACCGAAGCTGCGCAGCCCCGCTGCATTTCACACTCAGGTGTAATTCGCCGCGCAGCGACTCTCGCCGCCCAAAACGCCCGAGCGGAACGCATCCACCCGGGAGAAGCCGCTCGGCACCGTCTCGCCGTTGACGTTGCTGGCCACCAAACCGTCGGTGAGCAGGCCGGACACCGCCTCGTCGAGATCGCCGGGGGACAGCGTGATGTCGCCCCTGGCCGGATCGCGGCCATCTTCGGACAGCTTCGCCGTCAACACCCCGGACAGGCACGCCGCGCGCAGGCCCGCCTTCGCTTCGGTGAGGTTCTGGCCGCGGCTCTTCTGCAGCGCGAGCATGTACCGGGACGCGAACACCACGTAGGCGCCGTAGTCGCCGGTGACCGTCATCTGGATGCCGCCGTCGTCTTCCTGCGGCGTGCCGCGCTCGGCCAGCGACGGGACGTCGGCACCGATGGTGTTGGTCGCCGGGCAGTAGGACACCGGTTCGGTGGCCCTGCCGTCCTTGCACTGCAGGTCGTACCCGCCGTAGGTGACGCGCGGCTTGTCCTTGATCGGGAATTCGGTCTCGAGCGCCTTGCTCAGCTCGGTGAGGCTCTGCTCGGTGACCGGGAGCTCACCGGTTTCCTCGGCGCTGGAGAACCGCTGTGGCAGGTCGCCGCGGCGGGACTCCACTTCCTGCTCGTCGATCTTGACGCAGCCGGCGGGACCGTCGGTGAAACCGATCTGCACGGCGGTGACCCGTTCGAAGGCCGAACCGTGAATGGCCTTGGGGTCGTTGGGGTTCGAGTCACGGATCGACACTGCGGCGGCGAGCACCGAATTCAGGCCGTCGGCGGTGTTGAGCGTGAAGTGCTTGGATTTGCCCTCCACGACATAGCGCATGAACGCCCCGGAGAAACAGTCGGCCTGCTGCTCGAGCACGATCCCCGGATCGTCGTCGCCGACGATGCCGCTGTGATGCTGAATGGCGTGCCCGTATTCGTGGGCGAGCACCATCACCACAGCCATCGGGCCGAACGCATCGATCATCGCGGGCAACAAGAGCCGTCGGTCCCAGCCGATGGTGTTGTCCTTGACGCAGTAGGCGGCGTTCGCGACCCCGGAGGTGTTGAACGTGCAGAACTGGATCGCGCGGGCCTTCGGCGTCTTGGCGTCCCAGGAAACCAACTTGTCGACGGGTGCGAAGTCGCCTTTGAAATGCTTGGGGTATTCCGCGCGCCAGAACGCCTGAATGTCGTCGACGGCGTTGATCGCGAGCCGGTCGATGTCGCCGCGGTCGCCGTTCTCGGCGACGATGTCCGAATCCGGCACACCGTCGCGAGGCCCGCTGGGGCCGCCCTTGGCCGGCAGCCCGCCGACGGTGAACGGATCGGCGTAGATGGAAACCGGATTGCCGTCGGTGGTGAATGTGCATCCGGCGACCAACACCATGGCGACCGCAGCCCCCAGCACACCGCGCAATGAACCGTGGCGCAGCAACGATCTCGTCACCGTCCCAGGTTACAGGCGTGACAGTGCCGATGCGGAGATAGTCGCAGGTGAGGTGATACTCGCGCCCGCAAGCACTTGTGCGACCCCTGGCTCTACTATCATCCGTCGCTATGAACTCACGGGGGGTGCAGACCATAACGGTCAACCTGAACGGCGCCGATCGCATGTTCGACGAACGCCGTCCGGTGACCATCGGTCGCGCGCCGGATGTCGGGCTGTTCGTGGACAGCCCGCTGGTCTCGCGCGTGCACGCGATCCTCTCGTGGCAGGGTGCCTGGGTGTTCGCCGATCAGGGCAGCACCAACGGCGTGTTCGTCAACGGGCAGCGCGTGGACCGGCCCTTCCGAGTCGATGTGCCCACCCTGGTTCGGCTCGGGGACCCGCACACCGGACCCGCACTCACGCTCACCCCGCGCGCCCCGCAGACCGCCCCGGTGCCGATGGCGCCGCAGGCCCCCGCCAACGTCAACCAGACCATGCGCGCCAGCACCGACATGCTGCCGCCGGTGCGGGCGCGCCAGTCCACCGCGCCCATCGCCGCGGCGGGCCGGGTGCCGGCCGAGGGGCTCACCATCGGCCGCACCCGCGAGAACAACATCGTCGTCAACGACGTGCTCGCCTCCCGCAACCACGCCCGGTTGTTCCCGGCCTCCGAGGGCCTCACCATCGAGGACTTGGGGTCGGTCAACGGCACCTTCGTCAACGGCGGCCGGGTGCAGCGCCAGGTGCTGCGCGAGGGCGACATCGTCACCATCGGCAACATCGACTTCGTTGTCGCGCAAGGCAATCTGCAGTACCGCAAGCGTGCCGCCGCGGCCGCCGGACTCGGCATTCACGGGCTCGGGTTCACCGTCGAAGGCAACAAGCAGTTGCTCGTCGACGTGAACATGTCGGCCGGGCACGGCTCGTTGACGGCCATGATCGGCCCGTCCGGGGCCGGCAAGTCCACGCTGGCGAAAATCGTGGCGGGCAACAACTCGCCGTCCATCGGTGCGGTCACCTTCGAGGGCCGCAACCTGCACGCCGAATACGAATCGCTGCGCTCGCGCATCGGCATGGTGCCCCAGGACGACGTGCTGCACCGTCAGCTCACCATCAAGCAGGCCCTCGGCTATGCCGCGGAACTGCGGCTGCCGCCGGACACCACCAAGGCCGACCGCGAACGCGTCATCGAGGGCGTGCTCTCGGAGCTCTCGCTCACCGAGCACAAGGACAAACGCATCGACAAGCTGTCCGGCGGGCAGCGCAAGCGCGCCTCGGTGGCGCTCGAATTGCTCACCGGCCCAACACTGTTGATCCTCGACGAGCCGACGTCGGGCCTGGACCCGGCGCTGGATCGCCAGGTCATGGTGATGCTGCGCCAGCTTGCCGACGCCGGTCGGGTCGTCATCGTCGTCACCCACTCGCTTACCCACCTGGACATGTGCGACCAGGTGCTGCTGCTGGCTCCCGGCGGCAAGACCGCCTACTGCGGGCACCCCGCGGGCATCGGCGACGCCATGGGCACCAAGGACTGGGCGGAGATCTTCTCGAAGGTGGCGTCGAGTCCCGACGAAGTGTTCGCCGCCTACCGTGCGACCCAACCGCAGCGGCCCGCACCCCCACAGCCGCGAATGGGCCCGCCGGGCCGGCCCGCGCACACGTCGACGAGTCGGCAGATCTCGACGATCGCGCGCCGGCAGATCGCGTTGATCCTGGCCGACAAGGGCTATCTCGCGTTCCTCGTCGCGCTGCCGTTCATCCTCGGTCTGCTGACGTTCGTGGTGCCCGGGGAGGCCGGATTCAGTGCGCCGGCGTTGAACGAAAAGGGCCAGCCGTCCAACGAACCCAGCCAGATCCTGGTGCTGTTGTTCTTGGGCGCCTGCTTCATGGGTCTGACGCTGTCCGTTCGCGACCTCGTCGGCGAACGCACCATCTACTACCGCGAACGCGCCGTCGGCCTGCTGCCGTCGGCCTACTTGGTCGCCAAGATCGCGATCTTCTCGCTGTTCGCCGTCCTGCAGTCGATCGTGCTGGTCGTCGTGGCCGCCGTCGGCAAGGACGGGCCGCCCGAGGGTGCGCTGCTGCCGGGCTCGGTCGAAATGTTCGTCGACGTCGCGTTCACCGCGTGCTGCTGCGTGTTGTTCGGGCTCGCGCTCTCGGCAATCGCCAAGTCCAACGAGCAGGTCATGCCGCTGCTGGTGGTCACGATCATGTTGCAGCTGGTGATGTGTGGCGGCCTGATTCCGGTCACCGGACGCGCCGGTCTGGACCAGATTTCGTGGCTGTTCCCAGCCCGCTGGGGCTACGCGGCCGGCGCCTCGACGGTCGACCTGCGTACGCTGTTTCCGCTTGCGCAGGAAGACATTCTGTGGAAACACGAACCCGGTATCTGGTTGCTGGATCTGATGGCGCTGGTGATCCTCGGGGTGGTCGTGGCAATCTTCACGTTCACGCGAGTCCGCGCCAAGGCACGGACCAGCTGATCCCGGGTTGATGGACTAGGTTTCGAGCTATGACAGTTCGGGTCGGCGCCATTCACCTCGGCTGGGACGTGCTGACGGTTGCCGCCGCCAGCGCGGATCGGCCGCCGCGGCTGGTGACCGTGGAGGGTGAAAAGACAACGCCCGCATATATTTTGGCCGACGCATCCGGCAATCTGCACACCGGCGGCCGGGACCGCCAGCGCAAGGATCTGGGCCTGGCCATCTCCGACGTGCGCGAAATCCTCGGCCACGAACAGATCGTCGTGGCGGGTGCGACATGGCCCGCAGACCTGGTCTTTCGGGCGCGGCTGCACAATCCGCTCACCGCGATCGGCGAATATCTCGGGGCGCCGCCGCAGGTGCTGGCGCTGCCGTACCCCGACAGCTGGTCGCCCACCCGGGTCGACGAGTTCGCGGCCCGCGCGGCCGCGTCCGGCGTGGCCGTCGAGCCGATTCCGGAGTCCGTCGCGCTGTCGGGCTATGTGCGCGGCGCGCAGATCGTCACCGAGGACGGGCCGGGCGTCACCGTGATGCACGTCGACGGGCGCCGCGTGCTCGTCGCCGCCGTGCATCCGGACGAGATGCAGCCCACCGAATCGGTGGAAGTGCAGATGCCGCGCGACGTCGCCTCCGACCCCGAAGTCGCAGACAATGTCGTGCTCGAATCGCTGTCGGCCGCGCGCGCAATGGGTGCGGAAACCGGCACGATCGTGTTGGCCGGTTCCGCCGTGGACAACGAGCACCTGCGGCTGGTGTTCCAGAACCAGCTCGGGCAGCGCCTGCGGGTCGCCGACCACGCGCTACACGCCGTCGCGCTGGGCGCGGTGATCCTCGTGGCCAGCGAAGACGACTATGTGCCGTCGGTGCCGGCGCGCGGCGCGGCGCCGGTTGCTACTGCCGGTGCTCCCGGGCAGCCAGGCCCGGCCGTGTCCGGTCAACCGCGGCCTTCGGGCGCGCAGCCCGCAGCGCCGGGGCAGCCGGGCTCGCCCGCGCCGGGGCAGCCGCTGCCGGCTGTTGCACAGGCCGGTGCTCCCGGGCAGGTGAGCGGGCCTGGAGTGCCGGGTCAGGCTGGCGGGCCCGGTGTGTCCGAATCGCGTAGGCCGGGTGCGCCGCAGCACTCTGCGCCGCAGTCGCAGCGTCCGCCGGTGCGTCCGGCGATGACCGGTCCGCAGGGGCAGGCTCCGCATGCCCCGCGGCACGCGCAGCGCTCCGTCGCCGAGGAACTGACCACCAAGATGTCGCCGCCGCCGACCGGCGAGCCGGCCACTACCCGCTACCCGCGGCCGCCGCTCGAGGACCAGCGCACCACGATCATGTCCCGGCCGGGGGCGCAGTCGCCGCGGCCCGAGCAGGATCACACGTACGTGCCCGCGCAGCGCCAGCAGCCGCCGTCTCCGCGTCAGCAACCGCCGCCGCAGCCGCAGTGGGAGCAGATGCAGGTGCGTCCGAACAACAACGCTCGCAACATCGCGATCGGCGCGGGCGTGCTCGTGCTGATCGTGATCCTGCTGCTGGTGTTCCTGCTGTGAGATCTCGGTGCGATTGCACCCGCAATCGCACCGAATTTCGGTCCCGCCGCTCGTGCAGCCCGTGCAGGCGATGGCCGCCAGCCTCACCGGTTATCTGATGGGCGCGCAGCAAGACAACACTCAGCTGTCACAAGGTCGGCCTGGGTTCGGTGCGCTTCCTGCTCGCCGTCGGCGACCTGCTGGTGGGCTGGCGCCTGCTGGTCGGCGCCGAAACCGCGCTTGCCGCCCTGGATTCCGGTGCCGGCGACGTCGCGTTCTATGAGGGCAAACTCGCGGTCGCCGCGTACTTCGCGCGCACCGTCCTGCCCGAACCGACCGCAACACGCGCGGTGCTCGCTGCCATCGACACCGAGATCATGGACGTGCCGGAAGCGGCCTTCTGAGCGGTCCGGGATCTGGTGCGACTTCGCCCGCCTAGCGGGTGCAATCGCACCAGATTTCATGGTGCCGGCTGATTTCCCAGTCGACGTCAGCCCGACGCGATCGTCGTCCTGCGGTCCGATCTCGACCGGTTCAGTGTGGAGCTGCCACCGACCCAACCGATGGTCGCGGGGAAGATGTTCAGCAAATCTGTGAGTCGACCGATGAATCTCCCGTCATCGCGACAGGAGATGATTGATTGTTCGGCCGCAGGACCTGATACTCACCGGTGTGACGACGTATCTGATGTGCCCGCCGACCTACTTCGATGTCGTCTACTCGATCAACGAGTGGATGGATCCGAGCACGCCGGTGGATCGGGCGGCGGCTGCGCGGCAGTGGCAGGCCCTCGTGGACACCTATCGCGCGCTCGGGCACGAGGTGCTGTTCGTGGATCCGGTGCCCGGTCTGCCGGACATGGTGTTCGTCACCGACAGCGGCATCGTGGTCGACGGCGTGGCGATGGGTGCCCGGTATCGCAGCGCCGAACGTGTGCCGGAAGCCGGGCACGTGCAGAACTGGTTCGTCGACAACGGGATCTACGCCGCGGAGCCGGAGTTCGTGAACGAGGGTGGCGGCGACTTTCTCGCTGCGGGTGCGGTGATCCTCGCGGGCAGCGGCTTCCGCAGCGATCCGCGGGCGCACGCCGAGGTCGCCAAATACTTTCGGCGCGAGGTGGTGTCACTCGAACTCGTGGACCCGCGCTGCTACCACCTGAACACTGCGCTCGGTGTGCTCGCCGACACCGTCGCATACCGGCCGTCGGCGTTCTCGGCGGCCTCGCGCGCCCTGTTGCGTCGCCGATTCCCGGACGCGATCGTGGCCACCGATGCCGACACCGACTGGCTGGGCCTCAACTTCGTCTGCGACGGCACGCATGTCGTGCTGGCCGCACAGGCCCTCGATCTGCAACGGCAACTGCGGGCCCGCGGCTACCTGCCGGTGCCGGTGGACTTCTCGGAGTTCCGCAAGTCGGGCGGCGGGATTCGCTGCGCGACGCTCACTCTGGACGGGTACGCCGGAATGCAGCGCGAAGCGTCCTGACGTGCGGGCGTTTTGACCTGGTCGTATGGCGGCCGGTATCGTTGCCCGTTGGCGTGCGATCGCCACGAGTCCCCGTGTCTGTACCGGCCGGCGGGAGCACTTCGGATCGCGGCGCCTGGCTGGCACCAACCATTCGACACTAAGGAAGCACTGTGCCTACGTACAGCCCCAAGGCGGGAGACGTGACGCGGCAGTGGCACGTCATCGACGCCACTGACGTAGTGCTCGGCCGCCTTGCCGTCCAGGCAGCGAACCTGCTGCGCGGCAAGAACAAGCCGACCTACGCGCCCAACGTCGACGGTGGCGATTTCGTCGTCATCATCAACGCGGACAAGGTTGCCATCAGCGGCAACAAGAAGCAGGACAAGCTCATCCACCACCACTCCGGTCACCCGGGCGGCCTCAAGTCCCGCACCGTGGGCCAGGTGCTCGAGCGCAACCCGGAGCGTCTGGTGGAGAAGGCCGTGTTCGGCATGATCCCGAAGAACAAGCTCGGTCGCGCCATCAAGGGCAAGCTCAAGGTGTACGCAGGCCCGTCGCATCCCCACGCCGCGCAGCAGCCGGTGCCCTTCGAAATCAAGCAGGTGGCGCAGTGACCGAGCAGTACTCCGAGGAATTCGACGACGTCGAGAACACCGTCGAGGAGCTCGAGGCCGACGCCGCCGTGGCCGAGGCCGAGGTCGAGGTCGACGCCGATGCAGTGTCCACCCCGCGCGCACCGATCGTCATCGATCGTCCGGTGCAGACTGTCGGCCGCCGCAAGGAAGCCGTCGTGCGGGTCCGGTTGGTGCCGGGTAGCGGCGAGTTCACGCTGAACGGCCGCTCGCTGGAGAACTACTTCCCGAACAAGGTGCACCAGCAGATCGTCAAGTCGCCGCTGGTCACCGTCGAGCGCACCGAGGCTTTCGACATCCATGCGCGTCTCGTCGGCGGCGGCCCGTCCGGCCAGGCCGGCGCGCTGCGCCTGGCCATCGCGCGAGCACTGATCGAGGTCACCGCCGAGGACCGTCCGGCCCTGAAGAAGGCCGGCTTCCTCACCCGTGACCCGCGTGCCACCGAGCGCAAGAAGTACGGCCTCAAGAAGGCCCGCAAGGCGCCGCAGTACTCGAAGCGCTGATACGCGACGCAGGAGCGGGTCGGCGCGGAGAGGACCGATGTCTCTGTCGCAAGCGCTGATACCAGCGACGCGGCAGTTCGATTCTGTTCGAGGCGCCGACGTTGCTACCGTCTCAGAGCAGGTGCCCGCATGGGTACCTGCTCTTTGGCTTTCAGGAGGGCTTTGTGGGGCGATTGTTCGGCACCGATGGGGTGCGCGGGCTGGCGAACGAGGATCTGACACCTGAGCAGGCGCTGCAACTGGCCGCCGCCGCGGCCGCGGTGCTGGCGCCGGCCGGTGCGGATGTGCGCCCGGTTGCGGTGGTCGGTCGCGATCCGCGGGCCAGTGGCGAGATGTTGGAGGCCGCGGTCGCCGCGGGCTTGGCCAGCGCCGGGGTGGACGTGCTGCTGGTGGGTGTGCTGCCCACGCCGGCCGTCGCTTATCTCACCGCCGACTACGGTGCCGCGCTGGGCGTCATGATCTCCGCCTCGCACAACCCCATGCCGGACAACGGCATCAAGTTCTTCGCGGCGGGCGGGCACAAGCTCGACGACGCGGTGGAGGATCGCATCGAGGCCGCCATCGGCACCGTGGCGCGCCCGACCGGCGCGGCGATCGGTCGGATCCGGCTCGCCGTCGACGACGCCGACCATCGCTACCTCGCGCACTTGGCATCGGCGGTGCCGCACCGGCTCGACGGGCTCAAGATCGTCGTCGACTGCGCACACGGTGCGGCGTCGCAGCTGGGGCCGCAGGCCTACCGGGCTGCCGGGGCCGAGGTGATCGCGATCTATGCCGAGCCCGACGGCCTCAACATCAACGACGGCTGCGGCTCGACCCACCTGGACAAGCTGCAGCAGGCCGTGGTCGAGCACGGTGCGCACGCCGGCATCGCCCACGACGGCGACGCCGACCGCTGCCTGGCTGTGGACGCCACCGGCGCGGTCGTCGACGGCGACAAGATCATGACCGTGCTGGCGCTGGCGATGCACGAGGCCGGTGAGTTGGCCGCCGACACGCTGGTCACGACGGTGATGAGCAACCTCGGGCTGCATGTGGCGATGCGCGAGGCGAACGTCAAGGTGCTCACCACCGCGGTCGGGGACCGCTACGTGCTCGAGGAGATTCGCCGCGGCGGATACACCCTCGGCGGCGAGCAGTCCGGGCATGTGGTGCTGCCGGAGTTCGGGACCACGGGCGACGGAGTGCTCACGGGTCTGCGCCTGCTCAGCCGGGTCGCGCAGACGGGGAAGTCACTGGCCGAACTGGCCGGCGTCATGTCCACGATCCCGCAGGTGTTGCTCAACGTTCGGGTCGCCGACAAGTCGGTGGCCAAGGCGCCCGCGGTGCTCGACGCGGTCGCCGCCGCCGAGCGTGAACTCGGCGAGAACGGCCGAGTGCTGTTGCGTCCCAGCGGAACCGAGCCGCTGGTGCGCGTCATGGTGGAAGCCGTCGACCCCGATGCGGCGCAGCGCATCGCGCGGGAACTGGCAGATCTGGTGGCGGCGGCATGAACCGGGCCGAACTGGTCGGGCTGGTCGGTCCGCTCGACGACCTCAGCGCCGAGGAATGCGACAAGCTTGCGGAATTGCTCACTGCCGCTTTGGCTTACGAAGCCAAGGCGCTCGACGAGGCGATCGATGTGACGCTTGCCGAGCTGCCGTACCTGCTGCGCAAGCCGGCGAAGAAGGTGATGTTCGGATGAGCGAGCTCGTCGCCCGGGCGCAATTGCAGCTGCTGGCCAAGGCCATGCACGTGGATGTCGCCGAGGTGGCGTTCCTGGAGCGCCTGCCCGTGGATCGCCTGCACGAGTTGCGCCAGCGCATGTCGGACGCGATCTTCGACGCGCAGGCCGAAAAGTTCCGGCGCATCAGCAGATTGGTGCCGATCGTGCCCCTCAAGATGGCGTTGCCGACGATCCAGAAGATGGTGCCGCCGCAGATGGCCGGGCGCGCCGCCGGTGCCGTCGCCGTCGCGCATCCCAAGAAGGCCATCGAGGCCCTGTCGATGCTCAAGCCGAAGTACGCCGCCGCCGCGGCGCCGTATCTCGATCCGCGTGCCGTCGAGCAGATCGCGCATCTGGCACCGGCGGCGCCCGTGGTCGCCATCTCGAACGAAGTCCTTGCGCGCGGGGACTATTTCACCGCCGGACTCTTCGTCGACTACGCGACGCCCGAACTAGTGCGCGCCATCGAGGCCGGCGTGCAGGACGACGAAGGCATCTTGCGCGCGGCGGCGCTGGTGTATTCGAGCGCGACGTTGAGCTCGATCCTGCGCATCATCGTCGAGGCGTCGCCGGGCCGGTTGAGCCGGGTGATCAAGACCACCATCGACGGACCCGACGACCTGAAACTCGCGACCTTGTCGGTGGCCGTGCGGGTCGACGACGATCTCGTCGGCGCGGTCGGTGACGTGCTGATGACCGAGACGCCGCCGGAAAAGATCACCGAACTCATCGAGCTGTGCGCCCGCGAGGACGCATTGCCGGAAGCGCGAACCCTCGTCGACCGGCTTTCGCCGCAGGCCCGCGCCGTTTTCGACGCCAACGAGCAGGCGGTGGCGCTGCTGCATCAGGGTCAACCCTGACCTGAAGATACGTTGCGTCACCGATGCCCGCGGGTGTCGGTGCACCGCACAGTGGAGTCATGACCGCTCCAGTGAAACGTTTGACCCGCTCCCGCAACGACAAGATGATCGCCGGTGTCTGCGGCGGACTCGCCGCCTACTTCGGCTGGAATCCCGCGCTCGTCCGCGTCCTGTTCGTGCTGTCCTGCCTGCTGCCCGGCCCGCAATTCGTCGTCTACCTGCTGCTGTGGGTGCTGGTGCCGCGCGCGGAGTTCTGATGATCCAGTACGCGGCGTGGGAGTCGAAGTACGGTCAGATCGCCGTCGAAGGTGTGCCCGAGAAGGGAACCGAAGCGCGTCGGCGCACGTCAATAGGGTTGACAGCACCTTCCACCGACCAGGGAGCGCGCGTGATCAACTCTGAACCAGCTGCGGACGAGCCGGAAGCGCCCGAGCTCGATGCCATACTCGACGCCCTGCTCGACCACGCGGTCGAGCAAGCAAGCACCCTGTTGGGACAGGGCCGCCGCGGCGACGGCTGGGCCATCCGCCGCGCAGGCAGCTGCGGCGGCGTCGATCCCGAATGAGTCTGCACCTCGTGTGCCGTCCGGGGACCCCGTATAAGAGGGGCTAGGACGGAACACCAGGTGCGGATCCGCGTGCGTATGATCCGCACGGTGGGGGAAATGCGGGGTGGGGACGAATTTGCCGGGTATCGGATCGAGCGCGTCTTGGGGCGCGGCGGCATGGGCACCGTCTACTTGGCGCAGCATCCGCGGCTGCCACGATCGACCGCGCTGAAGCTGCTCAATCGTGACATGTTCGCGCACGACGATGTGCGCGCGCGATTCGAACGCGAGGCGGATCTGGCTGCGCGGCTCGACCATCCGAACATCGTGGCGGTGTACGACCGCGGCGTGGAAGCCGATCAGCTGTGGATCTCCATGCAGTACATCGACGGCAGCGATGCCAGTCGGCTCGGCGCCGTCGAGCCGACCCGTGCGGCCCGGATCATCGCCGAGACCGCCGAGGCCCTCGACTTCGCGCATCACCGGGGTGTCCTTCATCGCGACATCAAGCCCGCCAACATTCTCATCGCACCTGGTGCGGCCGGTCGTCCGGAGCGAATCCTGCTGGCGGACTTCGGCATTGCCCGCCTGCGCGACGACGCCAACCAGCTGACCCAAACCGGGACCTTCACCGCGACGCTTGCCTTCGCCTCGCCCGAACAACTGTCCGGAGCAGCGCTGGACCATCTCTCGGATCAGTATTCGCTGGCGTGCACCTTGTTCGTCCTGCTCACCGGCCGGTCGCCGTTCAGTGCGTTCAACAACCCGGTCGCGATGATCAACGCTCACCTGCAATCGCCCCCGCCGCCGGTGAGCGCCTACGGCCTGTCCCCGGCGTTGGACCAGGTGTTGGCGCGGGCACTGGCCAAGCGCCCCGACGATCGGTTTGCCTCCTGCGGTGAATTCGCGGCGGCGGTGCACCGCGCGCTTGCCGCGCCCGCGACGACGGTCGCGGCAACACCCCGGAGTGCGCTGGCCTCATCGACGGTTCGACAGCACGGCGGGTACGTCGCACCCGCACACCCGCACAGTTCGCCGCACGCATCTCGCCGATCGCGCGCACACTATTCGCACAGTGCCTCCGCCGGCGCCGGCCCGCTCGAGGCGTCTCCGATAATGCCTCAACTGTCACGGCCGCACGCAACCGGTCGGTCGGCAACGTCAGCCGCTTGGTTGCTCGTCGCCATCGCCGCGATCTGCGTCATCGTTCTTGCGGTGGGTGGCACGCTCGTTGCGTTCAATTGGGACAAGCTCAACCCCGACCCGAAGTCCAGTTGGGAACGCTGGACGCCTGGCGAACAAATAATAGTGGACGCGTTTCCACGGCTCCTTCCGGAGACGAAGGACTGGCAGGACAGGGCGTGGAATCAAACCACCTGCACCAAGGATTTATCCGGGATGAGCTCGTACCGCCCGGATCCAATTGCATTCGTGTCGTGTTTTCCCGACGGCCAGGGGGTTTCTTTCTCCGTCGTAGACTTTGGTTCGCGCGATGTGGTCGCTCAGATCATCCCGCAGATGGTCGCGGTTTCCGACCCTGTGCCGCCCACTCGGACGCGGCGAACGCACAAAAACGTTAGCGGTGATGTCGAGATAATTGTGCCCCAGGATGGCATCGTTGCGGAGTTGAATGCGGTGTACGTGGCCTTTCCTGACGAACCCGCCCGTTCCAGATTCTTGATCGGTATCGCTTGGCCGGACCATAGTGTGGAGCAGATCCTCCTGAACTGGCTGGATTCGGCGCCGCTTGGGACGTGATCGTGACGACTTGAGCGGGTGCCCGAGTCGCCTGTGCCGATTCGGTCCGTCTTCCACGTCGATGCCGAGTCGTGTCTAGAGTGTGCGGGTCGAAGATGTGACATCTGCGCCGCGCGTGGAACCGAACCTTCGCGTGGTGCGTCTGACCCTGACGAGTGTGTAGATCTGAGCGTGGGAGGGGCCTACATGGTGCATATGGATGTGCCGGCGTCATCGGCTATCGCCGACGGATTCAATCGCTCGGCTGAGGCGGTCGGGGGCGTGCCGAAGGCGATCGAAGGCTTCGCGTTTGGCCCGGAGAAGAGTGGCCGCAGCCACAAGGACGGTGGCACTACCGTCAAAAACGGTTACGTCCACATCGCTGCGATGATCAAGCAGATGAGTACCAGTTCCGCGAACGTGGGCAACAACCTCCGCGGGTGCATCGCCGAGTACACAGGTGTCGACAAGAAGAACGCCAACAACATGAAGAAGGCGTGATGGGGGACTTTCGGGTAAACGTCGGTTCCGGCGCATCGATCAACGAGATCCTGGATGCGGGTGCGCAAGGCCTGCAGTTCTTCGCGGTCTGGGGCCCCCGATACGTCAAGGCTGGCGGTACTCGCAAAGAAACGGCCGACGTCAACGGTTGGGTCGGCGCCAAATACGACATGCAACGCGACATGGACGTCGCCGCGCTCAATCGCGACCGAGACGAACTGAAGCGCGCAATTACTACCCTCTCTGCGCAGGTTTCCGAGCAAGAGACTCGTAAACAGCAGCTCGCCGAATCTTGGCGTGACAGCCCTGCGGCCGCCGCCTTTCAGGAAAAAGTGCGAAAGCATGTCGAACGTGCGCGGCAGGACTTGCTTGCCTTGCAGCACGTATACGAGACCATCGGGGTCGCCGCCGCGGGTCTGATCAAGATCGTTACCGACAAGGCCAACCTGATCGGCGGCTACGATTCGAAAACCATGGCAGGCTATGGGATCGACCAGATCGATGAATGGATCACCTGGGCTACTGGCGACTACGGCTTCATGCGTCGGCCTTGGGAACCTTCCGACCGCCAAATCGAGCAGGCTCGGAAGTGGCTCGATCACCAGTTCATCCCCTATTACGACCAGCACGTGCTGCATTTCGAAAAGGCTTGCGCAGACACGCAGGGCCGTGTGAACGATGTCTACCGTGTTCTGGGCGAAGCGATGACAACAGTTTCCGATGCGCCCTACCCGGCGATCGACGGCCCGTCGATCCAGCCCAGTTGGCAGCAAACGCCTGCGAACCCGGCCAATCCTGCGAACCCGGCCAATCCTGCGAACCCGGCCAATCCGGCAAATCCGGCCAACCCATCCAAACCGGCAAATCCTGCCAACCCTGCCAACCCTGCCAACCCAGCTAACCCAGCCAACCCCTCGACGCCGTCAACGACCCCGGCGAACAACAACCAACAGCAGTCTGCGCTGACCGCGCTGTCTGGGTTGTCATCGTTGGCGACACTCGCTACGAGCGCGGTTCAAGTGGCTGGCCAGGTGGCCGAGAAGACAGTCGAGGTCGTCCAAGACGTCGTAGACGACGCTCAGGAGCGGGCCGACAAGGTAGCCGAGGACCGAGCGGCAGAGAAAGCAGAGGAAAAGGCCGAGAAGGAGGCCAAAGAACATGAGGACGCGGGTGCTGCCGAGGGCAAGGGCGGCGACACGTCCGGCGAGAAGGATAACGACGGCGCACTCACGACGGAGATCGTCGGTCCGGACGGCGTAAGCAAGACCTACAGCGTCAGCTTCGATGCGAACGGCAATCCAGTGCTTACACCAGCGGACACTTCCGCTGCGCCCAAGGACCAAGCGCAAGCAGCGCCAGCCGAGGGACAAGCCCGGCCATCGACGGAACCTGTCGCTCCGCTACCGGAGTCCGGAGGCCACGCGGGACAGCCCGGATCCGGCAGTGGCCAGGGCGGTGGTATGCCTGGGATGGCGTCCGGTGCGCGCCGCGAACAAGATCGCGAACATCAGACCGCCAGGCCGCCACAGGAGCAAATGCCACCCGAACAGACGCCGCCGGACGACAGCGGCGCACAACTCGCTGAGGCAGGTCCACTGTGAACGATCACGCACTCGAAATCGACAGAATCGTTGCGGACAGTCACCGCTCGATGGCGGAGCAGTCGGATGAGCTCGCCGACGCACAGGCTCGGTTCGTTGCAGAAAGCGCCTCGTTCGAATCCGAGGTTGCGGCCGAACAAGAACGCCGTGAACGTGAAGACGCGGCAAAGGCGGAACAGAAAGCCAAGGAAGATCGCATGTCCGGCTTCGGCGCCGCCTACGACGAACAGCAGCAGTATCAGCAGCCGCAGCGTCGCCCGGAACCGCAGCGGCGCTACGACGACGATGACGACGAGTTCTACCGGCGCAAGAGCTGGCTGATCTGACCCACCGGCGAGGTCTTCTTCGGGGGTTCCTCCGCGAGCGGGTCGGCTAGGGCGGCCTTCGGCAGATCGTCGTCGGCGAAGGCCTTGTACTTCTTGTCCTCGGTGAGCACGTACAGCAGGAAGCCGGTGAGCAGGGCGCGCGAGAGGACCTGCGCCTTGCGGTTCGCCGCGCTCACGCCGAGCACCTTCATGAGGCGCCGGCCTTCGGCGAGTCCGCCGTCGGCGTCCGCGGCGCCGACGGTGCGCAGTGCGCAGTCCCCGCCCCAAGCGGCCGCAAGTGCCTTTGCGGATTTGTCGACCGTGCTTCCGGTGAGCACCAGGCCCGGCGCGGAGACCCGGGGTGCGACGGCTTCGGCGGACGGCGAGACGACGGCTGGAAACAGGGCCCCGACGGCGGCGATGTCGGAGTTTTTGGCCGCGGCGAGCACGGCAACCCCGGCGCCCATGCCGTCGCCGGCTACGGCCACCCGGTTCGGATGCACGCTGATGTCGCCGCCGCCGAGGCGGACTCCGGTGCACACGTCGAGCACGGTGAGCAGGTCGGTGGCGAGGCCGACGTGCGAGGGCATCGGGCCGCGCTCGGTGTCGGGGGCGGCTGCGACGATGCCCCACGAGGCCAGGTGCTGCAGCGTGTCGGCGTAGTTCCCGGCGCCCGACAACCAGCTGTGGGCGAACCCGACGGCGGGCAGCGACATGCCCTCGCCCGGTGTGAACACCAGGCCAGGCTGGCCGACGAGGGCCAAATTCCCACGTAGGACCCGGTGCGGGCCACGTCGAGACAGCTCCGAAACTAGCGCTTTGACGGACACGGCGAAGACGTTACCCCGCTGGTCGGGCGCCGCGCAGGCTCCGCGCCGGTGCCTGCCCGACTCCGATAGGGTGGAGAACCATGTGCGGAATCGTTGGATACGTCGGACACCGCGACGCGTTGAGCGTCGTTGTCGAGGCGCTGCGACGGATGGAGTACCGCGGCTACGACTCTGCCGGCATCGCGATCCTGAACGGCGCGGGCGACATCACGGTCGAGCGCAAGGCGGGCCGGCTGTCGAACCTGGAAGCCGAGCTCGAAGAGCGGGGCGCGACCGCCTTCGCCGGCACCGCCGGCATCGGGCACACCCGGTGGGCCACCCACGGTCGTCCCACCGATCGCAACGCGCACCCGCACAGCGATCCGTCCGGCAAGTTCGCCGTCGTCCACAACGGCATCATCGAGAACTTCCACGCCCTGCGCACCGAGCTCGAGGCCGAAGGCGCGAAGCTGCGCAGCGACACCGACACCGAGGTGGCGGTGCACCTGGTGGCGCTGGCTTACGAAAAGGGCGAAACCGCAGGCGATTTCGTCGCGAGCGCGCTCGCGGTGCTGCGTCGGCTCGAGGGTGCGTTCACGCTGGTGTTCACGCATGCGGACAGCCCCGGCACCATCGTCGCCGCGCGGCGCTCCACGCCACTGGTCGTCGGCGTGGGCGAGGGCGAGATGTTCATCGGCTCGGACGTGGCCGCGTTCATCGAGCACACCCGCAACGCCGTCGAGCTCGGCCAGGATCAGGCCGTCGTCATCACCCGCGACACGTACTCGATCACCGACTTCGACGGCGACGACAACGTCGAATCTCGTCCGTTCGTCATCGACTGGGATCTCGCCGCCGCCGAAAAGGGCGGCCACGACTACTTCATGCTGAAGGAAATCGAAGAGCAGCCCGAGGCCGTGGCGCAGTCGCTGCTCGGACACTTCGAGGGCGGGCGCATCGTCCTCGACGAGCAGCGCATGACCGATCAAGACTTGCGCGACGTCGACAAGGTGTTCGTGGTCGCGTGCGGTAGCGCCTATCACTCCGGCCTGGTCGCGAAGTACGCCATCGAGCACTGGACCCGGCTGCCGGTCGAGGTGGAGCTGGCCAGCGAATTCCGGTACCGGGACCCGGTGCTGGACCGTTCGACGCTGGTGCTCGCGATCTCGCAGTCCGGCGAAACCGCCGACACGCTGGAGGCCGTGCGTCACGCCAAGGAGCAGAAGGCGCGGGTGCTCGCGGTGTGCAACACCAACGGCGCGCAGATTCCGCGCGAGGCCGACGCGGTGCTCTACACCCGGGCCGGTCCGGAAATCGGTGTCGCCTCGACGAAGGCATTCCTCGCGCAGATCACCGCGAATCTGCTGGTGGGACTTGCCCTCGCGCAGGCGCGCGGCACCAAGTACCCGGACGAGGTGGCGCGCGAGTTCGGCGAATTGGAGTCGATGCCGAAGCTCATCGAGCGGGTGCTCGAGACGGCGGGCGCGGTGCGCACCATCGCTCGTGAGCTGGCGTCGGCGTCGACGGTGCTGTTCCTGGGTCGCCACGTCGGCTACCCGGTGGCGCTGGAGGGTGCGCTCAAGCTCAAGGAGCTGGCGTACATGCACGCCGAGGGTTTCGCGGCCGGTGAGCTCAAGCACGGGCCGATCGCGCTCATCGAAGACGGCATGCCGGTGATCGTCGTGATGCCCTCGCCGAAGGGCCGTGCCGTGCTGCATTCGAAGCTGCTCAGCAACATCCGCGAGATCCAGGCGCGCGGCGCGCGCACGATCGTGATCGCCGAGGAAGGCGACGAGACGGTGCGCCCGTTCGCCGACGACCTCATCGAGATCCCGGCGGCGCCGACGCTGCTGCAGCCGCTGTTGTCGACGGTGCCGTTGCAGATCTTCGCCGCCGAGGTCGCGCAGGCGCGCGGCTACGACGTGGACAAGCCGCGCAACTTGGCGAAGTCGGTAACAGTCGAGTAGGCGGCTCGACCGGCGCCGACATCTCGGTGCTGTGGTGTCGGTCGGCGGTACGGAGCGGGACTCGCACCCTTTCGTGCGGGACGCACCTCGACATGCCGTGCGGCACGCCGGGCAGCGCGCACCGTGGGGTGCAGGCTCGGCGATTACATGGACGACACCCGAAACCTGGCGGGCTGGGTGCTCGCGGCGGCAGGTCGGAGCGTGAGCCGCACCCTTTCCTGCGAAACGCACCCCGACTGGCCGGGCGACACGCCGGGTGGACCGCACGGTGGGGTGCGGGTGCGCTGGCTATGGGTGCGGCTGAGGCGTCAGGTACGGCGTGGGACGAGCTGCGGTGTTGGAGACCGGTCGAGTGTCGCGGGGCACAGCTACGGACAGACGTGGGTTACTCGACGACGGTGACGGTGCCCTTCATGTTCGGGTGCAGCGTGCAGATGTACTGGTAGGTGCCGATGCGGTCGAACACGTAGCTGTAGTCGCCTTCCTTCAGGATGGGGCTGTTGAGCGCCATCCCGAAGTCGCGCAGCCCGGTGACGGTGTGCGGGACGCCGTTGTCGACGAAGTTCCAGGTGACCTTGGCGCCGCGTTTGACGGTGATGGTCTCGGGACTGAATTTCATGCCCTTCACCTGAACGACAACCGATGCCGTGGCCGGGGTCGGCGTCGCCGGCGGAGCGTCGGACGTGCTGTGTTCCGGATGCGCGGTCGTGGTGGTCGTCTCGAGCGGACGCATTTCCCCTTGCGCGCAACCGGCGACGAGGGTGACCAGGGCGACAACCAACGCGAGCCTCATAGCACTGCAGCGTAATAGGGTCGGTGACATGCGCAGCTACTACACCGTCGACCAGGTGCGGGCCGCGGAGGCGGAGCTGTTCACCCGCACCGCCGAAGGTGTGCCGATGCAGCGCGCGGCCTACGGGTTGGCGATCGCGATTGCACACGAATTGCGTTCGCGCACCGGCGGAATCGCGGCACGGCGGGTGACGTTGCTGGTCGGTTCCGGCGACAACGGCGGCGACGCACTGTGGGCCGGATCGTTCCTGCGCAAGCGCGGTGTGCGGGTGGACGCGGTTGTGCTGAACCCGGACCGCGTACATGCGAAAGGTCTTGCGGCGCTGCGTGGTAGCGGCGGCCGCGTGGTCACCTCGATAGGTGATCCGGATCTGGTGGTCGACGGCATCGTGGGCATCTCGGGCACCGGACCGCTGCGGCCGGATGCCGCGCAACTGGTGTCGACGGTGCGGGCACCGATCGTGGCGGTGGATCTGCCCAGCGGGGTCGATCCGAACACCGGTCAGGTCGACGGCCCGGCCGTGCATGCCGACGTGACGGTCACCTTCGGCGCGTTGAAGCCGGTGCACGTACTGGCGTCGGCGCAGTGCGGGCGTGTGCAACTGGTACCGATCGGGTTGACGCTGCCGCCCGCCGGGATCGCCGCGCTGGAGCCGGCGGAAATCGGTGCGCTGTGGCCGATTCCAGGTCCGGGCGACAACAAGTACACCCAGGGTGTCGTCGGGATCAGTGCCGGCGGCTCCCGCTACCCGGGTGCGGCAGTGTTGTGCTGCGGCGGCGCGGTGGCGGCCACGTCGGGCATGGTGCGTTATGCCGGGTCGGCGGCCGCGGAGGTGCTGCACCACTATCCGGAAGTTGTTGCCGCGCAGACGGTTGCCAAGTCGGGGCGGGTGCAGGCGTGGGTCGTCGGGCCGGGTGCGGGTACGGATCCGGCCGGCCGGGCGGCGCTCACCGAAGTGCTCGGCACCGACCTGCCGGTGCTCGTCGACGCCGACGGCCTCAACGCCGTGGCGCAAGACCCGAGCCTGGTCAAGGGCCGTCCTGCCACGGTACTCACCCCGCACGACGGCGAGTTCGAGCGGCTGTCGGGGTATGCGCCGGGCGCCGACCGGCTCGCCGCCGCGCAATGGCTGGCCCGCGACTGGGGCGTCACCGTGCTGCTGAAGGGGCGCGCCACCATCGTCGCCAGCCCGGACGACATCACGCTCGTCAACGATGCCGGTGGTTCCTGGGCGGCGACGGCCGGCGCCGGCGACGTGCTGTCGGGCATCATCGGCGCCCTGCTCGCGTCCGGCGGGCAGCCGGCGGTCGCTGCCGCGATGGGCGCGCGGGCGCACGCGCTGGCCGCGAACCTGGCGGCCGACAACGCGCCGATCTCCGCGAGCACCCTGCTGACACAGGTGCGCCCGGCCATCCGAGTGCTCCGCGCGCTGGGCGACCGCTGACCTCGCCCCTCCTGCGTCGCGGCAAGTTCATCGGTACCCGCCCTGTGTTCGATGGCGCGCTCCGCAGGCTCCGCGCGCTGGGCGACCGCTGACCTCGCCGCTCCTGCGTCGCAGCGAGTTTCATCGGTACCCGCCCTGTGTTCGATGGCGCGCTCCGCGGGCTCCGCGCGCTGGCGACCGCTGACCTCGCCGCTCCTGCGTCGCAGCGAGTTCATCGGTTCCCGCCCTGTGTTCGATGGCGCGCTCCGCAGGCTCCGCGCGCTGGTGGGAAGATTACTTCGTGACCACGCACGCGCCGCAGATCGAGGCGGTCGTCGACCTCGACGCCATCGCCCACAATGTTCGAGTCCTGCGTCGGGCCGCGCCGACGGCCGCGGTGATGGTTGTGGTCAAGGCCGACGGGTACGGGCACGGGGCGTTGCAGACGGCGCAAGCCGCGCTCGCTGCGGGGGCGCGGGAGATCGGCGTGACCACCGTCGAGGAGGCGCTGGACCTGCGTGCCGGCGGCGTCACCGCACCGATTCTGTGCTGGCTCAACGTGTCCGACACCGATTTTGCACCGGCGGTGGCCGCGGATGTCGAGATCGGAGTGTCGTCGGTGCAGCATCTGCGGGCCGTCGCGGCGGCGGCGCGCTCGCTCGGTCGCAGGGCGATCGTCTCGGTGAAGGTGGACACCGGGCTCAACCGCAACGGTGCCTCGCCGCAGGAGTATCCGCGGGTGCTCGACGAGCTGCGGGCCAGCGAGTCCGACGTCACCTTGCGCGCCATCTTCACCCACCTGGCGAACGCGGACCGGCCGCGCGATCCGGTCATCGACGTGCAGAAACAGCGCTTCATGGACGCGATCGCCGCGGCGAAGGCCGCCGGACTGCAGCCGGATCTGGTGCACATGGCGAACTCGGCGTGCACGCTCACCCGGCCCGACCTGCACTTCGACATGGTGCGTCCGGGGATCGCCGTGTACGGGCTGTCACCGATCCCGGAGGAGAGCGACTTCGGGCTGCGTCCAGCCATGACGCTGCGCGCCCGGGTGGCGCTGGTGAAGGAGGTCGCAGCGGGTGAGGGCGTGTCCTACGGGCACGAGTGGATCGCGCAGTGCGACACCGTGGTTGCGTTGCTGCCGGTCGGGTATGCCGACGGGTTGCCGCGCGCGCTCGGCGGCCGCTTCGCGGTGTCGATCGGCGGCACCCGGTACCCGGCGATCGGCCGCGTGTGCATGGACCAGTTCGTCGTGGACCTGGGCGGGCCCACCGACATTCGCGAGGGCGACACCGCGACGCTGTTCGGACCCGGCGACGGCGGGGAGGAAACGGCGACGGATTGGGCAGGCACGCTCGGTACCATCAACTACGAGATCGTCACCATGCCGCGCGGGCGGGTGGTGCGCACGTTCGCCGGGGGCACGCAGTGAAACGCAAGCACTACGCGCGCGGTGCGGTCAGCGCCGCCGCGCTCGGGGTGGCCGCCGGAGCGGGGCTGTGGCGCCGCCGTCATTCGCACGAAGACCGTTGGGCGGGTGAGGATTTCACGCTCATCGAGATGGATCGCCCGCGCCTGGTGAACACCCTGGACGGGGTCACGCTCGGCGTGCGCGAGTGCGGTCCGGCAGAGGCGCCGCTGACGGCGGTGTTCGTGCACGGGTTCAGCAACCGCATGACGTCGTTCCACATGCAGCGCCGCGAGCTGGCGCAGCGGTGGGGGCCGAACGTGCGGATGGTGTTCTTCGACATGCGCGGGCACGGTTTGTCGAGCGATCCGAGTCCGGGTAGCTGCACCATCGCCGAACTCGGCAACGACCTGTTCCGGGTGATCGACGAACTCGCGCCGCGCGGTCCGCTGCTGCTCGTCGGGCATTCGATGGGCGGCATGTCGATCCTCGCCTGCGCGCGCCAGCATCCGACGTTGTTCCGGGAGCGGGTGATCGGGTTGGTGCTGATCTCCACCACCGCGGCCGGCGTCGCCGCCGTCGGGCTCGGGTCGAATCTGCGCAATCCGGCGCTGGACGGGTTCCGGCTGGCGGTACGCGCGTCGCCGCGCCTGGTTCAGGGCGGGCGGGTGGCGATCCGCACTATCATCTGGCCGATTCTGCATGCGGCGTCGTTCCGCTCGGATGTGGGCCGCACACTCGCCGCGTTCACCTACGCGATGATCGACGACACCCCGGTCACCACGGTCGTCAAGTTTCTCGAGGCGCTCGAGTTGCACGACGAGTCCGCGGCGCTGCCGGTGCTGGCGGGGATTCCCGCAGCGGTGGTTTCCGGCGACGGCGATGTCGTCATCCCGTTCCAGGGTGCGGCGAAACTGGCTGCGGCTCTTCCGATGTGCGAGTTGGTGAAGGTTCGCCACGCCGGGCACATGGTGCATCTGGAGCACCCGGACGTCGTCAACGACGCAATCGACCGAGTGCTCGAACGGGCGAGCGCCGAGCTGGCGCAGGCGCGTTGATGCCGCAGATCACGCTGCCCACCACGGCGGACACCGAAGGATTCGGCCGCGCCCTGGCCGCCGAACTGAGCGCGGGCGACCTGGTGATTCTCGCCGGTCCGCTCGGGGCCGGAAAGACGGCGCTGGCGCGCGGCATCGCCGCCGGGCTCGGCGTGCGCGGGCGAGTCAGCTCGCCCACGTTCATCATCGCCCGCGAACATCCCGCCGGTGACGGACCGGCCGCGAGGGTGCACGTGGACGCCTACCGCCTCGGCGATTCGACGGATCCGTTGGGGGAGTTGGACGCCCTCGATCTGGATACCGACCTCGGTCGGGCCGTGGTGGTGGTGGAGTGGGGCCGTGATCTCGTCGAGCAGCTCGCCGACCGGCACCTGGAGGTACATCTGCATCGCGAGCGCGATTCCGACGTGCGGACGGCGACGTGGGAGTGGGTCGAACGCACGCCGTAGAGTAGACCCATCATGCGCATCCTCGCGGTCGACACATCTACACCTGCGGTCACGGCGGGCGTTGTCGAGTACGTCGACGGTGTGGTGACGGCGCTGGCCACGGAAGTGGTGGTGGATGCGCGCGCCCATACCGAGGTGCTCACGCCCAATATTCTTGCCGCGCTGCACGACGCGGACGTGCAGCCGATGGATCTCGGCGCGGTGGTGGTGGGCGTCGGGCCGGGTCCGTTCACCGGCTTACGGGTCGGCATGGCCACGGCCGCCGCCTTTGCCGATGCGCTGCGAATTCCGGTGCACGGGGTGTGCAGCCTCGACGCCATCGCCGCGGACGTGCCGGGTGGCAAGGAGCTGCTTGTGGTCACCGACGCACGGCGGCGCGAAGTGTATTGGGCACGTTACCGAGACGGCGTCCGCATCGATGGGCCCGCAGTGATCAAGCCCGCCGAACTCGAGGTGGGCAGCGCCGAGGTGATCGCCGGGTCGGCCTCGCACGTGGACTTCTTCGATCTGCCGGTGGAGCCGGTCGAAAGTCCGTCACCGGCCGGGCTGGTGCGCGTGGCCGATCTCGGTATCAAGCCGGAACCGCTTGTGCCGCTGTATCTTCGGCGCCCCGATGCGGTGCCGGCGGGCCAGCGATGACGGTGCGCATCGAACCGCTGGCCGCGGCCGACGTCGAGCGCGTGGCCGAGCTGGAGAGTCAGCTGTTCGACGGCGACAGTCCCTGGCCGGTCGACGCGTTCCGGCGCGTTGTCGGGCGTAGCGACAGCCACTATGTGACGGCCCGCATCGACGACAAGATCGTCGGCTATGCCGGGTTGGTGCTGCTCGGCACGCCGGTGAATCCCGAGAGTGAAATCCACACCATCGCTGTGGATCCCGCTCATCAGCGGCGCGGCATCGGTGCGGCGTTGCTGGCCGAGCTGCTCGCGCGCGCCGGTGCGCACGGCGGTCCGGTGTTCCTGGAAGTGCGCACCGACAACGAACCCGCGCTCACGATGTACGTGCGCAACGGCTTTCAGATTCTCAGTACCCGCAAGGGCTATTACCAGCATGCCGGTGCGGACGCGTACACGATGAAACGAGCAGCGTCATGAGCACGAATTTCACTGCGGCGGAAAGTTTTACCGTGCTCGGCGTGGAAAGCTCGTGCGACGAGACCGGAGTCGGTGTGGTGCGCTGGCGCAGCGACGAAACCTGCGAGCTGCTCGCCGACCAGGTGGCCTCGAGTGTGGACCAGCATGCCCGTTTCGGCGGCGTGGTGCCCGAAATCGCTTCCCGCGCACACCTCGAGGCGATCGTGCCGACGATGCGCCGGGCGCTCGCGGAGTCCGGCATCGAGCGCCCCGACGCGATCGCGGTGACGATCGGTCCCGGTCTGGCCGGGGCCCTGATGGTCGGTGTCGCCGCCGCGAAAGCCTATGCGGCAGCGTGGAATGTGCCGTTGTTCGCCGTCAACCACCTGGGTGGACACGTCGCGGTGGACACCATCGAGCACGGTCCCATGCCGCCGTGCGTGGCGCTGCTGGTCTCCGGTGGGCACACGCATCTGCTTGCGGTGCATCATCTTTCCAAGCCGATCACCGAGTTGGGCAGCACCATCGACGACGCCGCCGGCGAGGCGTTCGACAAGGTGGCCCGGCTGCTCGGCCTCGGGTTCCCGGGTGGTCCGGCGCTGGATGCCGCAGCGCAGCAAGGCGATCCGAACGCAATCAAGTTCCCCCGCGGAATGACCGGACCGCGCGACGCCCGCCACGACTTCTCCTTCTCCGGGCTCAAGACTGCCGTCGCGCGGTATGTCGAAGCGCACGACCAGATTTCGATCCCGGATGTCGCGGCCAGCTTCCAGGAAGCGGTCGCCGACGTGCTGACCATGAAGGCGGTGCGCGCCGCGCAGGAGGTCGGCGTGGACACCCTGGTCCTCGGGGGCGGCGCAACCGCCAACTCGCGGATCCGCAGTCTGGCCGAAGAACGCTGCGCCGCAGCCGGTTTGGACCTGCGGGTGCCCAAGCCCCGGCTGTGCACCGACAACGGCGTCATGATCGCCGCGCTGGGTGCCCACCTCATCGCCGGGGGCGCGGCACCGTCGTCGTTGTCGGTGGCCGCCGATCCCGGCCTGCCGGTGGCGATCAGCCAGGTCGGCTAACCTTCGGTTATCCGACATGCCGGGCCAGCTCGCCCACGGTTGTAGCGCCCGGAACTAGTTCGGTGGCGCGGTGGTGACGCGCTCGCGAGTCTTCGACATGCGACGTCGTTGCCGGCCGACGGCGTGCTGCGGCTCAGCCGTCCGACGAACCCGTACCCGGACGCTGCGGCTGCGCCGGCGTCGTGCTCGATTCCGACATCCGCGGTGCTGCGGGTGCGGTGCTCGCGTCCGTCGACGGCGTCGGCGTGGTGCTGGAATCGGGGGAGCGGCTCGATTCGGTCATGCGCGGACCCGTGCTGGGCGGCACTGCCGAACCGGACTTGTCGGTCGACGGCGGCGGCGTAGTGGTCGGCAACCACTGCCGAATGTCCGGCCAGGGGATCACCGGCAGGTCCGGCGCGGGGCGCAGCGCGGGCGTGGAAGTAGCCGTCGACGGCGGTGTGGTCGTCACCGGTGGCGCCGTCGGGCGCGCGACCGTCGTCGGCGGCCGCTGCGGCAGCGTGGTGGTGGGCTCCGGCACCGTGGTGACCGGCGGCGGCAGCGGTGCCGGCGTCGTCGTCGGCGGCACCTCGACGGTGGTGGCGGCGGGCAGCGCCGGCGGCAGGGGGGTCTGCTCGTTGCTGGTGGCGGCCGGCTCCACCCCGCGATCCTCGGTCGGTTGCAGGGCCTGCACTCCGTAGCCGACGATCAGGCCCACCACCACGAGCGAACCGGCAAGGGCGCCGGCCACTTTGGTGAAGGTGCCGACGGGCGGATCGGCGGCCAGGCTGACCACCGGGAAATGCAGCGGGCTGGACGTGTCGGCGACCACCGCGGCGCCCTTGGCGATCACCGCTTCGGGTTCGCCTACGCCGAGCACCGGCAGACCGAGCGTGTTCAGCGGGCCCTTCGTGAACAGCGGGATGTTGCCGCCGCCGCCGATGACCACGAGCGCCTGTGGCTGGTGTGCGGCCGTCTCGAAGACGTTGCCGGCGAAGGCGACGGCCTGGCGAACCAGCCCGCCGATCAGCGAGTTGAACTCGCCGCGAGTGAGCTTGACCGGCCGCCCGGCGACATGGTCGATGGTGACGGCCTCGGCGGTGGACAGGTGTTCCTTGGCGGCACGCGCGCGGGCGGCCAACATCTCGCGGCTGGCGCGGCCCTCGCGCTCGAACTGGTCGTGCTGGGCGAGCAGGTAGTGCAGCACCAGCCGGTCGATGGCCGCACCGCTGATGTTGGTGGTGCGCGCGGTGGCGTGCACGGTGGCGTCGGTCTGATCGAGCACGGTGACGGTGAGGCCGCTCGCGCCGAGGTCGAGCAGCGCGATGGTCTCGTAACGGGCCACCACGCCGGTGCTGCGCAGGTAGGCCAGCGCGGCCGTCGCCTCCGGCACCAGCTGCAGATCCCGGCGTTGTCCGCCTACCGCCGAGCGGATCGCCTGGGTCTGTTCCTTGGACCGGTAGGCCACCGCGATGCCTTCGGGCTGCACCGCGCGCGGCGGCAGCTGCGTCGTCATCAACTCGATCGAGGAGGCGACGAGCTCGCCGAGGTCGGCGTTGGCCTGGTCGTCAGCGGTGAAGGTGCGGTAGTCGGTGCTTTTTACACCGTCAGGCCCGCTGGTGACGAGGGCGGAGCACACCACCTCGCTACCGGCGGAAACGCCGAGCGTTGTGTGCATCCCTCACCTCCCCACGGCCGGGCGACTGGCGCGCGTTGCAACACCGTTGCAGCACAACAGTCGGACTTACTTGACGTGATCGCGGTCCGTTATCCGAACGTTACCGAACCTCGCGGGCAAATGGAAACCGGCGCGGCGAATTTAGAGGACTGTGGGATCGCGGTTCAGCACCCTCCGCCCTTGAGCGCTGGCACTCGCCTGTATAGAGTGCTAGTGATGCTTGTGCAGGTCTCGGCACCCGCGACGACGAGGGCTGCGGCGTCAAAAGGCAGACAAACCCATGTCCGGGGAAGAGCCCCGGACGAGATAATCCCTGAAAGTGGAGGGCTCATCGTGGCGAGCGTCAACATTCGGCCGCTCGAGGACAAGATCCTCGTCCAGGCCAACGAGGCCGAGACGACGACGGCCTCGGGTCTGGTCATTCCCGACACCGCGAAGGAAAAGCCCCAGGAGGGCACCGTGGTCGCGGTCGGTCCGGGCCGGTGGGACGAAGATGGCGAGAAGCGCATCCCGCTCGACGTGCAGGAGGGCGACACCGTCATCTACAGCAAGTACGGCGGCACCGAGATCAAGTACGGCGGCGAGGAGTACCTGATCCTGTCGGCTCGCGACGTGCTCGCGGTCGTCTCGAAGTAATTCGTCAAGTACGAATCCGACACGACGCCCCGGCGGCCCCAGGGCCCCGGGGCGTTTGTGCTTCACCAACTAGAAAGAGTCGCACAAGTATGTC
>CAKZIX010000016.1 GCA_936936565.1 uncultured Nocardiaceae bacterium
GATCTCGTACAGCGCATGGAAGTGCTCGGCGTCCTGCCCTACTTCTCCGGGTTCACGGGCGTGGTGATGATGCGGCTGGACACCCTGCGAACCTGGTACGGCCGCCCCGGCTCCACGATCCTGGAGATCGATTTCGCACCGGGTGCGAACCCCACCGATGCCGTCCGGGCGCTTGCCGCACCCGACGAGCTGCACGTGTACACCGGTGCTCAGGCCTTGGACGCGGTGTCGGCGTCGGTACGCCAAGGCACCGGCCTGATCAATGCGATCAGCTGGATCGTCGTGGCGGTAGCGGGTGTCGCACTGCTGAACACGCTGATGCTGTCGGTGTTCGAGCGCCGCCGCGAACTCGGCGTGCTCCGTGCGGCCGGATCCAGCCGCCGCTTCACCGTCACCATGATTCTCGCCGAGGCGGCCGGCATCGGGCTGCTCGGCGGTGCCGTCGGATTGGCGGTCGGCGCGGCCACCCAGTGGCTGGCCGCGTCCGCGCTGACCCGGATGGTGGGCGTCGACGTGGTGTACGAGCCGACGCTGTCGATGTTCGTGATCGCCTGCGGCGCAACATTGTTGAGTCTGTTCGGGGCACTGCCGCCGGCGCAGCGCGCCGCTCGGCTCAACATCGTCGAGGCGGTCAGCGTGGACTGACGGTGGCCGGCACCGGCGCCGAGGGGTAGGTCTGGTGCACCCGCACCAACCTCGCCGGTGCCGGCCCCGTGAGATGAAAGTCGTAGTGCTGCAACAGTTCTTCGAGAACCGCGGCGGTCACCGTCTTGCTGAAGTCCGCGGCGATGCAGCCGTACACGCCGCGGCCGAACCCGGCGAATTTCGTGCCCGGATGCCGGTCCGGGTCGTAGTCCGTGCCCAGGCTGCGGTTGATTCCGGCCGGGAACACCCCGACGAGGGTGTGCGCCGGCAGATGGTAAGTGGTTGTGCCGTAGGTGAATTCGAGGGGCTTGCGCAGTTCCCGGATGAGCGAGGACACCGGGTAGAGGCGCAGCGTCTCCAGCAGGCAGCGCCCGAGCAGCTCGCGCCGTTGCGCCGCAGTAGGCAGCGCGCGAATGCGGGCGAGCAGCTGCGGGCGGGTGAGAATGTCGTACAACGTCCAGAAGGTGTAGGACCCGGGGTAGGCGGTCGCGTTCCACAACACGTACATCCGCATCCACTCCGCATCGAGTGGATCCAGCCCGAGCGCGGCGACCGCAGCCCCGCAGGGCGACGTGGTGTCCGGGTGCGCCGCCAATGCGGCCTGCAGCTGTCGCGTGGCCCGATATTCGCGCATGCCGTAGTGGTAGGGCGTGGTGGCCAGCATTGCGCGCACCACGTCCACACCGCCGGCGATGTCGCGGAACAGCGGGGCCACCCGGGGCCCCAGCCGCGCCCACTGCTGCGGCCCGCAGAAGTACCGGCCGACCAGCTCGTACACGAGGTACGGCACCACCTGCGCCAGGTCTACCGTCGAATCCCATTTTCCGGCAACAGCTTTCACAATCGTCGCGGCATCGTCGGGCAGCTCGGCGACACGCGCGGCGGGCAGCAGCTCGGCCATCGTGCGCCGCCCGGTGAGCACCAACTCTTGCAGCGAATCGTGGTCGTCGCCGGTGCGCGGAAACCAGAAGCCGACGGTCGGCACGTTGGCCAGCACCGGACCGATGGCGGCATGGTCGGCGGGCAGGCTCATCACCATGCGGTACGCGTCGTCGAAGAGCACATAGGTGAGGTCACCGAACGTCGGAATGCGGATGGTGAACACGGCGCCGTGCGGCATGCTGCGCCACACCAGCCCGACCGGATCGGTGATGATCCACTTCAGCCGGTTCAGCTGGCCCAGGACCGGCACGTTGTCCACGCCCGTCCAGGCCAGCGGCGCGGCGCTGGTGCCGGGTGGCACCGCGGCGGGGCGGCGGTAGTCCGCCCACAGCTTGGCGGTGAGCGCGACCGAACCCACGCCCACCAGTAACGGCAGCACCTTCACGACGTCCCCCAAAGCGGCAGCAAACACTCGCCACAAGTATCCGCCCAGCGGGTCTGACGCGTCGGGCTATCCGCGCACCACGTCCTCGAAGTCGTAGCGCACCGGGACGTCCAGCTGGTCATAGGTACAGGACTCGGGGTCCCGGTCGGGGCGCCAGCGCAGGAACTTCGCGGCGTGCCGCAGCCGGGCGCCCTCCATCTGGTCGTAGGCGATCTCGATCACCCGCTCCGGGCGCAGCGGCACAAAACTGCCGTCCTTGCTGGACCGCCAGCGATTCATTTCCCCTTCTGCCACAACGTCTTCGCCCACCCGCAACGGCTCCAGTTCGGTGAGCAGGGCGCGCCGCCGCGCCTCCGGGAACGCGCCGATGCCGCCGATCATCCGCAGCTCGCCGCCGTCGTAGAGCCCGAGCAGCAGCGACCCGACGCCCGCGATGTTCTTGTGCGGGCGATACCCGATGAGCACGCAGTCGGCGGTGCGGGCATGTTTGACCTTCACCATGTCGCGCTTGTCGGGCAGGTAGCGCGACCCGAGCCGCTTGGCGATCACGCCGTCCAGGCCGGCGCCCTCGAATTGCTCGAACCACTCGCGGGCCGTGGCGTCGTCCAGCGTCGTGCGCGTCACGTGACAGGAGCTGCCGCCGCCGATCGCCTGCTCCAGCCGGTCGCGCCGGACGCGAAACGGGGTGTCGGTCAGATCGTCGTTCCCGAGCGCCAGGAGATCGAACGCGACGAACTGCGCCGGCGTTTCGGCGGCCAGCTTGCGCACCCGGCTGTCGGCGGGATGGATGCGCTCCGACAAGGCCTCCCAGTCCAAGCGGGTGCGCCCGTCGATCGCCCGCGGCACCACCAGCTCGCCGTCGACAACGATCCGCGACGGCAGCTCCGCGCGCACTGCCTCGACCAGTTCCGGGAAGTAGCGGGCCAGATCCTTGGTGTTGCGCGAGCCCAGATAAACCTCGTCGCCATCCCGAAACACGATGACGCGGAAGCCATCCCATTTCGGCTCGTACAGCCAGCTGGGCTCGTCGGTCTGCTCCGGCACCGCATCGGCGGCCTTCGCGAGCATCGGTTTGACGGGAGGATTGATGGGCAGGTGCACCCATCCATAGTGCCCCCCGGGCGGATACTTCCGCGCTAAGCGTCGGCGCCGAGCCAGCGATCGAAGAACGCGAACAGCCGCCCGAACGCGTCGTCGGCCTCCGCCGGGCGGTATCCGGTGTGCAGCAACGGCGCAGGCGGCAACGGAACCTTCACCGGCACCGGCAACGCCGTGAGGGCCTGGACGTCCAGCTGGGTGTGGTTCATGAAGCTGTGCCCGACGTTCGGGTAGGTCTTGATGTCGTGCGGCACGCCCAACGTGTCGAGCTGACGTTCCAGCCGCTGCCCGTGGTCACCGACGTACTTGTCCAGCCCGCCGTAGCTGGCCACCACCGGGCAGGCACCGCGCAGTTCCTCGACGTCGGCGGAGACCTGGGCGTAGTTGGCGCCGGCGACGGCGAACTTTCCGGTGGTCGCGGCGGCGAGCGCGAAGCGGCCGCCCATGCAGAAGCCGACGACTCCGATGCGGGTGGCGTCCACGCCGGGCTGTGCGCCCAGCCAGTCGCCGACTTCGGCGATCCGGGTGGCGCGCGCGGCGACGTTGCCGAGGAAGACGTCACGCATGGTGCGCGCGATGCACAGCGGGCGCGGCGCGGCGCCGGAGAACAGGTCCGGCGCGGCCACGGCGTACCCGCGCTCGGCGAAGCGGTGCGCGATGCCGACGATGTCGTCGCTGAACCCGGATCCCTCGTGGATGATCACCACCCCGGGCGCCGGTGTCGCGGCGGGCGGCAGGTACAGACACTGCATGTCGGCAACGGTCAGCTTCGAGTCGGCCACGCGACCAGTGTGGCATGCGACGTCTCAGCCGAGGTGTGTTCGATACATGGCGTACCAGTGTTCGCCGCGATAACCGGGAAAGAGCAGCCGGCTCGGATTGTCCTCGCGCATGGTCGCCACGATCATGTCGTCGTAGCCGGCGTCCAGGGCGCGTTGCGCGACGACGGCGACCATCGCGTGGGCCAGCCCGGTGCGCCGGTGGGCCGGCGTGGTGCCCCCGGTCTTGAGCACCACGGTCGCCGGGGTGCGTGATGCGTGCGTGTCGAACCGCAACTGGCTCACGGGAATTCGATCGGCGGCGGACTGCGCGCACAGCGGCGCATAGTGCGGATGCATGAAGATGAAGCCGGCGATGTCGCCACGGGGACCGCGCGCGAGGACGCTGCACCCGGGATCGACAACGGCCGACAGGGTCGGGATCACGCGGCTGGTGAACTCGGCGCGGGTGAACGGCGTGAACGCCACGTTCTCGGCGAACACCGCGTTCGCCAGCTCCAGCATGCCGTCGACGTCCTCGGTCCACAGCTGCGGCGTCAGCGCATCGAACCGGTAGCCGTGGGCAAGGGCGCGGTCCAGGATCGCCGCCTTGTCCGCGACGAGGGCACCGACGTCGCTCTTGTCGAGCATGATGCTGGTGTAGCGGCGATAGCAGGTGAACCCATTGGCTGCCAACAGCTTCGGGTAATCGAGCGGGTTCCACGGCTCACCGACGAACGGTCGGGCCCCGGGTGCGCTCGAGATCAGCACCCGGTTGCCCAGCAGCGTGGAGAAGTTGATCGGGCCCACCAGCACCTCTGCGCCTTGCGCGCACGCCCATTCCCGCGCGCGGTCCAGCAGGCTGACCGGTCCCGTGGTTTCCCAGTAGCCGAAGAAGGCCGCGTGCCGACCGTCCAGCTCCAGCCCCGGCCTGGCGAACACCGCGATGCGCTCGGCCCCGGGCACGCAGAACGCTTGCGCCCGACCGGTTTCGAAGAACGGATTGAGGTCGCTGAACAGCAACCGCAGCAGGTCCGGTTCCTCCGGCAGCCAGCCCGGGTCGGCGGCGTAGACGACGGACGGCAGCTCCAGAAACCCGTCCGGCAGGGCCGCAGCGCTCACGGCGCGTCGATGCTCGCTGCGGTGCGCGGCTGCGCAGCAGCGCCCTCGGCCGCAGCCGGGTCGGCGCGGTCGAGCAACCGCACGACACCGGTGGCGCCGTCCAGACGGGCTCGCTCGCCGTCGCGCACCGTCGCGATCAACCCCGGAATGCCCACCACCGCAGGGATGCCCAGTTCGCGCGCGAGAATCGCGGAATGCGACAGGGTGCTGCCGCGCTCGACGAGCAGGCCCGACGCACTGGGGAACAGCGGGCCCCAACCCGGATCGGTGCGCATGGTGGTGAGGATGCGTCCGTTGATGCCGAGATCGTCGTCGGGTGAAAGCACAACGCGCAGCGCGCTTTCCGCGATCCCCGGACAGCACCCGGTACCCGACAGCTGGGTGGTGCCCGACGCCGCGGCCACCTCCTCGGGCGATTCCCGGCGGCCGTATACCGGCGCGCCGAACGTCGAAAAGTGGTTCGGCGGTTCGGCATCGGCGTAGGTGGCGAACTCGGCCTTGCGCATGCGGGCCAACGCGGCCAGCCCGGTCGTGACGGACCGGCCCTCCACGAGGGCGTGCAGTTCGTCGACGGTGAGATAGAAGACGTCCCGCGCCTCGTCCAGGTGGCCGGCCTCGTGCAGCCGTCGTCCGGCCTCGTTGTAGGCGGCACGGGCCACACCGAGCAGCCGAGTTCTGGTGAATCGCATGGCTTCTCGCGACTTGACCGAGTCGCGCGCCGACGCCAGATGCGCTGCGAGCCGGCGCCGGTCGCGGGCGCCGAGCTTGCTCATGATCTCGCGTTCGAACTCGTCGCTGCGCTCGCGCTGGCGCACGTCCAGGCGCGCGGGATCGATGTTCGGGTCGGCGGCGAAGTTGCGCAGGATCGAGGTGAGGAACGACGGATCTTGGCGCAGGGAAATGGTTTCCAGCTTCTGTTCGCCGATGGCCCGGTCGCCGTACTTGTCGAGGTAGTCGCCGATCTGGCGGGCCAGGCTCGGCGACGCGGCCCGCAGCGCGGCCAGCGCACTGGCCGGGTCCCCGGCGTTCAGCGTCGCCAACAGTGCACTGTCGGAACGGATCTGCTTGGCCATCGTCATCAGCGCCCGGGTGGGCTCCAGCGACTCGACGGCCTCTTCCGCACCCAGCAGCGCCGCCACGACGTTTTCGGCGTCGGCACCGGCGACCGTGGCGACGATCCGGCGCGCCTTACCCGAGCGAGTGCTCATCGAGAAGTCGTTGAGCGTCGGCACGTACCACTCGTCGAACAAGTCGAGCAGCTCTTCGCCCAGGTACACAACGTCTTTCAAGGTGGCCGCCGTCTGCAGCCGACGGTCGACGTCGGCGATCGCGGCCGGGATCCGGGCCTGGAAGTCGGCGACGAGCGACTTGCGGCGGGCCAGCATGGCCGCCAGCCGGGCACCCACTCCGGCTAGTGACGGCAGTTTGCGCAGCTTGTCCGCCGTGGACAGCGCGCGGCCTTCGATGAAGTCCACCGAGTGCTGCACCCCGATGGTGCGCTCCAGATCTTCTTTGTTGCGGTCGAACCCGGGCACCAGCAGCAGCACCCGGTACCAGTTGTTGATGTTGTAGTACACCCGCCCCGAGACGAGCCCGATCATGTTGCGCAGCACCGGTTTGTACTCGGCGATTGTCGTGTCGGGCACCCGCAGCATCTGCAACGACGCGCGGTGCACCTTTTCGTATGCGGCGACCGCGAACGAGAACGTCAGCGGCGTCGTGACGCCGTTGAAGCTTTCCTGAATGTTGCTGTTGTCCCAGACGATTCGCCATTCACCCAAGCCGGGCTTGGCGGTGATGGGCCGGGTCTGCAGCACAAAGATCTCACCGTCACGCACCGTGAACTCGAGATCTTGGGGCGCCCCGAGCTCCGTGGCCACCGCCAGGCCCTGGCGGGCGAGCTCCGCGACGACATCCACCGGCAGGCTGCGCAGCCGGCGTTGTTCCGGGGCCACCACCGCCTCGGCCGTGCCGCCGCCGGCCGCGCGGACGACCTGGACGTCTTTGTCGGCGATCGTCGCCGACAACTCGGCGCCGCTGTGGGAAACCACGTAGTCGTCGGTGTTGCACAGCCCGCCGACGATGCCTTCGCCGATACCCCACGCCGCGCTGATCAGCACCTCGTCCGGGCGGCCCGCCACCACGTTGCTGGTGAACATCACCCCGGAGACGTCGCCGTCGACGCACTCCTGCACCACGACGCCGACGGCGGGCGTGCGGTCCGTCGCGCCCTGGTAGGCCAGGGCACGCTCGTTGAACGCCGACGCCCAACATGTGGCGACCGCGGCGAGCACCTCGTCGGGGCTGTTCAGGAACAAAAACGAGTCGAACATCCCCGCGAACGACTGCGTTTCGCTGTCTTCGCCGACCACCGAACTGCGTACCGCGAACGGGCCGTCGCGCCCATCGAGGGCGGCTCGCACCTGCGCGGCCAGCTCCGGGTCCAGCGCGGCGGTCGCGATGGCGTCCCGTCCGACGGCGTCGAGCTGGGCGGCGAAGGCCTCGACCGGAATCACGAACCACCACGGCACTGCCGCGCCCACCTGATGCAGGCGAGCGAGCCCGATGGCCTTGCCGCCCACCCGCTCGGGCCCGGCCGCCAGCGCGGCTACTGGATCGAGCAGCATTCTCAACCTCCGATGTACAGCGTGACGATGGCGGTGACCAGGATCGCCAGCATGGCGACCGCGCCGACGGTCTCGACGGACTGCACGTTGGCCCGAGTCGGTGCCACCGCGAACCGCGCGGCGGCACCGACCGCGGCCAGCACCGTGAGCGCCAGCACCACGAGCGCCGCCGGCGCGTCCACGTCCGCCGCCGACAACATGCCCGCCACCACGGCAGCGGCGCCGATCGTCATGAGCGACAAGGCAATTGCGGCACCCTTGACGCCGAACTGGCGGGTATAGGACGCGACCGTCGGGCGCTCGTCGTCCGGTGCCTGCAGTTTGCGGCCGACCTCGAGGCCGAGTCCGACGAAGACCGGCAGCGCCGCCAGCCAGCCGATCGACCACGGCAGCCGGTGCCCGTCGGCGGTCAGCGCGGCCGTCCAGACCAGTGCGATCGGCCCGGCGACGATGTGCAGCACCGCGTAGAGCGCCAGCCGCGGTTCCAGCCAGTCCCCGACGAAGAATTCCTTCGTCATCAATGCGGTCCAGGCCATGAGCACCAGCCACCAGGCGGTAGCCGCGCCGAACCCGCCATCGACCACCAGCGAGATGACGACCTGCGGCACCAGCGCGAGAATTCCGACGACCTTGAGGTGATCGAGCGTGACGAGGCCGCGCTGCAGGATCCGCTCCGGATAGTTGACGCAGTCCTTGGCGTAGTCCTTGTGCTCGTCGAGCACGCGCACCAGCAGGAAGTACCCGAAGATCGCCAGGAACGGCACCCAGTGCAGCGGCCGCAGGCTGGTCGACTCGTGCTTGGCGACGATCTGGGTGAACAGCATGCCGGTCAGATAGAGCAGCAGGTACAGCAGGATCGGCGCGGGACCGAACCGCTGGTTCAGCCACGCGAGAACGCGTACGGGCAGCGCCGTCTGATGGGTGATGGTCATGGCGCGGCGACCCCCTGTCGTTGGTTGCGGGACCGTTGATTGCGGGACAGCCACCCCGGCCCGACCCAGTTGAGCTTGCCGGCCAGCCGCATGAACGCCGGCACGAGCAGGGCCCGCACCACGGTCACGTCGATCAGCACGGCCAGGGCGAGTCCGATCCCGAGCGACTTCACCCCCGTGACCCCGGAGGTGGCCAGCGAGGCGAACACGATCGCCATCACGGCCGCGGCCGCGGTGATCACCGGGCCGGTGGCTTCGAGTCCGCGGGCGACGGCGGTGACGTTGTCGGCGCCGTTGTCGCGTTCCTCCTTGATCCGGCTCAGCATGAACACCTCGTAGTCCATGCTCAAGCCGAACGCGACACAGAACAGCAGCGGCGGAGTCAGCAGGTTCAAGGTCCCGGTCACGGTGAAATCGCCCACCAGCCAACGTAAATGGCCGTCCTGGAAAATGAACACCAGCGCGCCGAAGGTCGCGGTGAGACTCAAGGTGTTGAGCACCAGCGCCTTGATCGGCAACACCACGCTGCGGGTGAGCACCAGCAGCGTCAGGAACATGGTGATGGCGATGATGGCCAGCGCCAGCGGCAGCCGCGCCATGATGGTGTCTTTCGCGTCCGCGGTGCGCGCGCCGAGCCCGGTCACGTCGACGTCGAAATCGGTGGGAACACCGCGCACCTGGTGCACCAGGTGCTCGCCTTCGGGAGACAGCGGTTCGACGTTGGTCTGCACGGCGAACCACGCGGCACCCGCGCGCGGGAACGGCCCGTGCACCTTCGTCACGCCCGGCACCTGGCTCAGTTCGGCGACGTATTCGGCTGCGGCGGCGTTGAATCCGGGCGCCGCCGCGCCCGTGGTGACGGCGAACAACGTGCCGTTCTCGGGCAACTCGAACTGGGTGCGGATGAGCTGGCTGACCTGCGCCGGCTCCGACGACGCCGGCAGGTTGCGGTCGTCCGGGAACACCAGCTTGGCGTTCAGGAACGGCGCCGCCAGCAGCACCAGCAGCAGCGTGGAGGCGACCGCGATCGGCACCGGCCGGCGCATCACCGCTGTCGAGATCCGATGCCACACACCGGTTTCGGGATCGCGACGGCGGCGTTGGGCGGGCAGCGACCAGGCATCCACGCGGTTGCCGAGGATGGCGAGCAACGCCGGCAGGACCAGCAGCGCCCCGGCCGCGGCGATGGCCACCACGACGACGCCGGCGTAGGCGAACGAACGCAGGAAGTACATCGGGAACACCAGCAGCGCGCACAACGCAACCGCAACCGTGACCGCGGAGAACGCCACGGTGCGCCCAGCCGTACCCAGCGCACGGGCGATCGCCTCGGAGTCCGGAAGTCGTTCGCGCTCTTGGCGATAGCGCGCCACGATGAGCAAGCTGTAGTCGATCGCCAGCGCCAAGCCCATCGAGGTGGCGAGATTGAGGCCGAACACCGACACGTCGGTGGCCTGGCCGAGCAGCTTCAGGGCGAACCCGCTGCCCGCGATCGCCAGCACCCCGATCGCGACGGGCAGCAGCGCGGCGACCAGCCCGCGGAAGACGAAGAACAGTGCAATCAGAGTGAGCGGCAAGGCAATTGCCTCGGACTTGAGGAGGTCTGCCTTGGCCAGGTCCTCGGTTTCGACGAGCAGTTCCGAGTAGCCGGTCGCCGAGACCTCGATCGGCCCTTCGGAATCGGAGAACTTCGGAGTCAACGTTCGGGCCAGGTCCGCGATCTGGTTGTCGTCGCCGGCCAGTTGCGCCCGTACCAGGCCGTACTTGCCGTCGCGGCTGCGCAGTTGGGCGCCGAGCGGACCCGACGTCCAGTAGGACTCGACCCGCTCCACGCCCGGTTCCCGGCCGAGCCGGTCCACGAGGTCGCGGGCGGCCGCGGCCACATCAAACCGGTCCACATCGGCGCCGCCGCCGTCCACCAGCAGCACGTAGTTGGGGACCTCCAGACCGAACTGCCGCTGGAATTCCGCATCCGCGCGCACCGATTCCGAGCCCGGATCGTCGAAGCCGCCGCTGGAGAGCCGATCGATCGCGTCGGCACCGACCGCGCCGGCGATCACCAGGAAGGCGCACGCGATCCCGACCACCCACCACCGCCGCGAAACCACAACGGCGGCAAGAGATTCCCAACGATTCACGACGATCGACTCCTTGGGCGCGCTACTGCTCGAACTCGGCGAACCGCGCGAGCGTCGCGGCCACTCGAGGCAGATACGGGAACGGCTTGAACTGGTGCAGCGCAGCGTAAATCATCATCCGTGTGGTGGCCAGATCGATGAGCGCGAGCTGGTATCCGCGCCGCCAGGTCGCGGCATCGATGTCGACGCCCGACGCCGCCGCGACCGCGCGGCGATGGAACTCGAGGTAATGGTCCACCGCCTCCCGCTCGACGTCGGGCGGCTGGGTGAAGGCGAGCAGTTCGACCAGATCGCGCTGCGGGACGTGCGCGGTGACCAGCTCCCAGTCGTAAGCGACGAGCGTGCCGTCGGTACGCAGGGCGATGTTGCGCGGGCTGAAATCGTTGTGGACCAGCGTGCGCGGCATCGTGAGCACCTCGTTCCACCAGCGGTCGGGGTTCGTGAGCAACCGGGTGCCGCGCCCGCGCCAAGCCTGCGGAATGAGCTCCGGGAACCGCTCGGCCGTGTGCTCCCACAGGGCGGCCCAGATAGGCGCCATCCGCGGCGGCTCGGACAGCGGCAGCATCCAGCGCATTGCGGCCAGCTCGTCGTGACGGCCGAGCCAATGCCCGTGCACCCCAGCGATTCCCAGGACCGCGGCCTCGATGTCGGCCACCGTCCACACGTGCGGCTGATCGACCTTGTCCAACAGCCGGACATCGTCGTGCAGACGCTCGATCACGACCACGCTGGCCTCGCGCTCAGCCACTTCGTAGGTGCCGTAGCACTTCGGCAGCACGGCGGTGAGCGTCGGCTCCGAGGTGCGGTACAGCGCCAATTCGCGGCGGCACAGCCCGCCCAAATAGTTCCCGGCGGCGTTGTCGGCCCACACCGACTTGACGTGGGGGCTGGTCAACGCCATCACCAGGTCGATGGTCTGATCCACTTCGGCGTCGGTGGGCTTGGCTTTGATGACCACGTTCGTGGCGGTGCCGTCGTCGAACTCGAGCGCCATTTCCACGAGTCCGACCAGCTTGTGCGGACTGATCTGGCGCACCGTTTCCGATGCGATGCTGTTGCACGTCAAATCGCCGATTGCGGTGGCCGCGACAATGCGCCGGCCGCCTTTGCACAGGGTGTCCGCCGTGACCCGACAGAAGAACTCCGGCTCCAGATCTGCCGCCGTGAAATAGTCCATGTCCAAACCCCCGGTGTGCAATTTTGTGCCGTGCTGCTTGGCGGCCGACGTTAACACGCGCCAAACGGAAGCTCCACCCCTTACAAACAGTGGGCCTACAGATGGTTGCGGAACCCTTGGCGGGGGCGATCGGGAGCGTCTAAGGTCACGGAGTGCCAGAGTTCGTCGACGCCGATATCCACGAGCAGATCCGATACTCGCAGGTCTGGGAGGATCACCGCCTGCTGACGCGAGGTCTGGACATCGGCCCGGGCGACGACGTCCTCTCGATCGCGAGCGCCGGCTGCAACGTCGCAGCAATGCTGCTGCGCGAGCCGCGCAGCATCGTCGCAATCGACATCAGCCCTTCGCAATGCGCGTTGACCGAGCTGAAATTCGCCGCACTCCGAAACCTCTCCGCACCCGACATCGGCGTACTCTTCGGCGCCCGCCCCGGCGATGCACCGGCAATTTTCTCGTCCCTGTCGGAAGGGCTTTCCGAATCGACCCGCGCATTCTGGACCGCGCATCGCGGCGACCTCGAATACGGGATCTACCGGTGCGGCCTGCTCGACCGCGCGTTCACCCTGTTTCGCGAGAAAATCTTCGCCGAATATCCCGGCCCGATCAAAAAGTTGCTGGCCGCGCGTAGCCTCGACGAGCAACGGACGATCTTCGAGTCGGAACTGGCCACACCGCATCTGGAAGCTGCGATCCGCCAGTACTTCGGGCTGGCGCTGGCCGGTTCGGGGCGCGACGAGTCGCAGTTGCGCTACGTCACCGAATCCGACATCGGCGAATACGCGTGGAACCGGGTCCGCCACATCTGCACGGCCGTGCCCACCCACGACAACTACTACCTCGAATGCCTGTTCACCGGCAGCTACGCCGACCCGGCGAACGGCCCCGTCTATCTGAACCCCGACCACGTCGAGCGACTGCGGGCCCTCGCCGACCGGGTCACCGTCGTGCATGCCAGCCTGTCGGACTATCTCGACGGCTGCGCCCCGGGCACCTTCAGCAAGGCGAACCTGTCGAACATCTTCGAGTACTGCAGCCCCGCCGAAACCGAAGCGTTGTTCGAGCAGTTGGCCCACACCTTCCGGTCCGGTGGGCGCCTCGCGTACTGGAACATGCTGGTCCCGCGCTCGGCACCGGCCGCGCTCGCCGGGCGGCTGCGGCCGCTGCGCGAGCTGTCGCGCGAGCTGCATCGCACCGACCGCGCTCTGTTCTACCGCGACTTCCACATCGACGAAGTGCAGTGATGACATCCTCGAACGCGGCGACGATCACCGGATTTCACGCCGCCGACCCCGAGCGCCTCGCCTTGGCCATCCCGGCTACCGGCGAGTCCGTGACCTACGGCGAACTACGCGCGCGCGCCGAGGCGTTCAACGGCGGTCTGGCCGCGGCGGGGTTCGGGCGCGACAGCCGGATTCTGCTCGCCGGACCGATCGGCGTCGATTTCTACGCATTGGCGCTCGCCCTCGCCGGCGGCGCGCGCACGCTGGTACTCGTCGACGGCACCATGGACCGGCGTCGACTGCTGGGTGCGCTGCGCGCCGCCCGCGCCGACGCAATCGTCGGGCCCGGGGACCTGCTGCGTAAGTGGTGGCTCATCCCACCGCTGTGGCGCGCCGCCCGGTACTCGGTGGGGGCGCGCGCCCGCGGCACCCGCAGCCATCTCACGCTGGCCGGCGCGCCCCGGCCGCTCACCGACAGCCCGGACGACACCGTCGCGAACATCAGCTTCACCTCCGGCAGCAGCGGCCGGGCCAAGGGCGTGGTGCGCACCCACGCCGTGGCCGGCGCACAGGTTGCCGCGCTGGACGCCGCACTGCCCCTTGGCCCCACCGATGTCGAGATGACCGCGTTTCCGGCGGTGGTGTTCCGCAACATGTTCTCCGGGGCGACGAGCGTGCTGCCGCCGATGGACCTGCGCGCACCCGCGACGGTCGACCCGGTTCCGGTGCTTGCCGCGCTGCGTGCGCACGACGTCACGGCGCTGTCGGGTGCGCCGGTGTTCATCGAGCGCCTGGCCACGCACGCCGCCACCGGTACTCGGCTGCCCCGCCTGCGCCGCGTGGTGATCGGCGGCGCCCCGGTCTCGCGACGGCTGTGTGCGCTTGTGCAGCAAGGCTTTCCAGGGGCCGAAGGAATAGTGGTGTACGGCTCCACCGAGGCCGAGCCAGTGTCGGTAATCGGCATCGACGAGGTGCTGTCGACCGCGGGCGACGGATACCTGGTCGGCCGACCGATCGCGTCGGCCGACGTCGAACTGCTGACGTTGCCCGACGTGGTGGCCCACCCGCTCACTCCGGATCAGCTGCGCGCCGCCCGGACGTCCGACGGTGAGGTGGTGGTGCGCGGGCCACACGTGGCACGGCGCTATGTCAACGATCCGGAAGCGTTCGACCGCAACAAGATTCAGAGCACGGACGGGTCCGTCTGGCATCGCATGGGCGACCTTGCGCGCCGCGACGCGGCGGGGCGGCTGTGGTTGCTCGGCCCGCGCGGCACGACCGTCGGGGGCCGGTACCCGTTCGTCGTCGAGACGCGCGCGCAGGACATCGACGGCGTGCGCAATGCCGGATTCGTCGCACATCCGGGCGCCCCGTCGGGCGAACTCGCGGTCGTCGTCTCCGATCCGGCGGCTGCCGCGTCCGTGCGCGCCGCATTCCCGGAGCTTCGGGTGTGCACCATCGACACGATGCCCGTCGACCGGCGGCACCACAGCAAGATCGACCGGGCGCGGCTCGCCGAACTGCTGTCGCCGACCTGAGGGCGGGGCCGTATACGTTGGGAACGTGCGCATCCTGGCCCTGGCTCTGCTCGTCGCCGCGCTCGCCGGGTGCGGCGCCACCGTCACCGGCACGCCCACCCCGGGCACCGACGCTGCGCTGGTGCCCGCCACCGCCAAGGTCACCACCCCGGCGCCTACCCACAGCCAGGCGCCGCAGGACAACGACACCGCCTTTCGGGCCGAGATCGGTGAGTGCGTGCGCCTCGGCGGCGCCAAAGACGACGCCGACATCGCGGTCTTTCCCTGCGGCAGCCCCGAAGCCAACTACAAGATCATCGGCAAGGCGCCCACCAAGGAGCAGTGCGTCAAGGACGCCAACTCCTACTACTACGAGACTGTCGACGGTATCGAGCAGGGCGCGTTCTGCCTCGACTACGACTGGGTGGTCGGCGGCTGCATGGACTTCGCCGCCGAAGACCCCAAACACATCCCCTGCACCCAGCGCACCTCCAAGGGCGTGAAGGTCGTCGCGATCCAGCCCGACAAGACCTCGGTCGACGACTGCCCGACGGACGGCGGCTACGTCTACGACCAGCGCAAGTTCGCGGTGTGCACGGAGGACCTCCCGAAGTAGTCGGGTGACGTTTCATCGCCAGGATGTACCAGATCCGGCGAAGCCTCGTCCCGTAAATACTCACAGATTGTTTAGTATTCTCCAACTTAGTATTTTTGCCGTGAGTATTTGTCGTCAAGATTAGGAGTGCAGATGGATCGCGACTCCTCTCGGGCTGCCGTCGAGAGTTTCGTAACCTCGCGCGTGGACCGACACACCCTCGGACTTGTCTACGGACGCAGACGCATTGGAAAATCGACGCTGCTCGAGGCCAACGCCCGAGAGCATCAGGGGTTCTACTGGGAGGCGACCCGAACCGAACCCGCGATCCAATTGGCGCGTCTCGGGGAGGCGTTGGGCCGCCACCTCGGGGTCGGCACGCTAGCCCTTTCGAACTGGGAAGAGGCGTTGCGCGCGGTGCTGCGGATCCCGCGATCCGCACCGGCACCGATTGTGCTGGACGAGTTCGGTCATGTGCTCGAAGCCGACAAGTCCGTCGACTCGGTCATCGCGACTATTCTGGGGCCCGGCGGCGCAAAGCCCGACGGGGCACCCGCACGCCTGATCCTGTGCGGATCCGCCATCGGTTTGCTCGGTTCGTTGACGGCTGGCGAAGCGCCGCTGCGCGGCCGCGCCGGGATGGAACTCGTGATGCAGCCCTGGGACTTTCGGCAAGCGGCGCAATGGCTGGGCAGCCGCCCAGATCTCGCGCTCGCAACCTATGTGTTCGCCGTAATCGGAGGTGTAGTCGGATACGCCACCGACATGGTCGACCATGACCTGCCTGCCGATCGTGACGACTTCGACCGATGGATCGGCACGCGGCTACTGTCCCCGGCGGCGACCCTGCACCACGAGGCAACCACCCTGCTCGCCGAAGATCCGACACTCTCCGCACGCAGCCCGGTCATTCACCACAGCATTCTTACCGCGATCGCGAACGGCGACGTATCAGCGGGCAAGATCGCCAATCAACTGCGCCGTTCCGTGTCCGCCATCGATCCCGCGCTCAAACGTCTCGTGGACGCTGGATTCGTGGTGCGTCAAGAGGATCCAATCCGTGCACAGCGACCGCTGTACACCTTGGCGGACCCGTTCCTGCAGTTTCACTACGCCGTGCTGGAGCCGCACGGTCAGCTACTGCGCGACCGTTCCCCGCAGACGGTCTGGGAGCGGCACCTGCGCAAGACGTTCGATTCGCGAGTCCGGGGGCCGGTGTTCGAAGCCCAGGCCCGGGCGTGGGTGCGCCGATTCGCGGATGAACGGACCATCGGCGGACTTGCGGTGCATTCCGGCCCGTCCGCCGTTGTATACGGCGGCGTGGAGCATCAGCTCGATGTCGTGATCGCAGCCGCGAACGACGAACCGCCAGGCCAGCGAGACGTACTGGCGATCGGTGAAGCCAAGGCAGGCGAAACCGGCAGCCACGCGCACCTACGGGCGCTCGAACGCGCGCGTGCGGCGATTGGTACCCGCGCCGCGCACGCCAAGTTGTTGATCTTCGCCCCGGACTTCACCAGCGAGGTCCGGGCCGAATCCGACAAGCGCACAGACGTGGAGCTGATCGATCTCGAGCGGCTGTACTACGGCGAATAGAACGCTGCCACCACGCGCCGCTGACCTTCGAGCTCAGGAGCCCTGCGGCACGAGCTGCTGGACGGCCCAGCCGTTGCCGTCCGGATCCGAGAAGAAGGTGAACCGGCCCCACGGAAAATCTTGCACCTCCGTGCAGTCGATCCCGGCCTGCACCAGCTGCGCGCGGGCGGCATCGGCATCGGCGACGACGACTTGCAGGCCCTGCACCGACCCGGGGGTGGCGGTGCTCAGGCCCGTGCCGATGGCGATGGAGCAGGCCGAGCCGGGCGGGGTGAGCTGCACGAAGCGCACCTCGTCGCTGACGGTGTGGTCGTGGTCGACGTTGAAGCCGACCTTGGCATAGAACTCCTTGGCGCGATCGACATCGCTGACGGGTACCGACACAAGCTCGAGCTTCCAGTCCATGTCGATCATCGTAAGATCGCCCACCGACAATCCGGACTACATCCGCGTTTCGAGCTCCAGCAGGCCGGCCTCGATCCCGTCGAGCAGCCGTTCCAGCCCCGGCATGCGGGTCCGGCAGCCGATCAGCCCGAACGAAATGTCGGTGGCGTAGCTGACGACGGTGATGTTGAGTGCCTGCCCCTCGAACGGCACCGACACCGGGAACCAGCTCTCCACCTCGGCGCCGTTCCAATACTGAATCTGCTTGGGACCCGGGACATTCGAGATGATCAGGCTGTAGGCGGGCGGGATCAGGGCGCCGGCGCCGGGCACCGCGCCCAGCAGCGCGGGCACGCCGAGCACGGCGGCGGCCAGCGCCACCGATCCAGCGGTGCCGGCACCGGCGAGCGAGTCCTTGGCAGCGCGCGTCGAGGCCGTGATCGCGCGCAACCGCTCGACTGGATCGGCGTGCTGGGTGGCGAGGTCGCACAGCATGGCCGAGATGCTGTTTCCGCCGCGGCCGTCGTCGGTCTTGCGGATGGACACCGGGACGGCGGCCACGAGCGGCCGCTCCGGCAGCGCATCCCGCTCGGCGAGATAGGTCCGCAGCCCACCCGCACTCAGGGCCAGCACCACATCGTTGAGCGAGGCACCGTGCGCGTGCGCGACCGCCTTCAACCGGGCGATCGCGAAGGTGCGCCCGGCGAACCGGCGAGCGCCGGTGATCGGCTGGTTGAGAATGGTGCGCGGCGCGGTGAACGGCGCGACGGGGCCGCCCGGGCGCGCCATGTCGAGCGCCGCACGGGCGAAGGTGCGCGCCACGTCGGCGCCCGCCCGCGCGACCGCGGCCAGCGTGCGCATCCGGCCGCGCGCCCCGCCGACGCGCTGCCGGAAGCTGGAATCGACGGCCGCCCAGGGCGGCGCCGTCTGCACGTCGGGTCGCTCGGAGAAGGCCCGCCGCCCGATCTGCACCCCGCCGACGCCGTCGACGAGTGCGTGATGAATCTTGAAATAGATTGCGAACCGGGCATTTTCGAGACCGTCTACGAAATGGCACTCCCACAGCGGGCGGTGCCGATCCAGCAGCGTGCCGTGCATGCGCGACACCAGATCCACCAGCTGACGCTGCGTACCTGGATGCGGAAGTGCCGACATCCGTACGTGGTAGTCGAGGTCGACCTCGACGTTCTCTTCCCACATGATCCGGCCCGCGAGGTCGACCGGTTGCTTGGGGTGCTTGGCGAACAGCGGGTCGATCTTGTCGTAGGTGAGCGCCGCGCGGTAGAGCCCGCCGACGTAGTCCGGACCCGCGCCGTCGGGCTTGCGCAGCACGAGCAGGAGGCCGACGTGCGTGGGGTGCTCGCGCGACTCCACGAGCAGAAATGGCAGATCGGTGATGGACATCAGGCCCATGTCGCCCCCTTCTGGTTGCTGATCAACCGAGGCGGCGCCGGCCCGCTGAATCTGCTCTCCAGCGTACGCACTGCGGTTAGTTCCGCGTGACCCGCACAATTCGCTTGGGTAACGGCATCCGGGCGCGCGACCGGCGTAGATTTCGAAGCGATGACCTCCGCCAAGGACACGCCACTACCGCGGCTGCGCAGCGCTACCGGCCGCTGGATCGTGGCCGCCACGGTCCTCGGTTCCTCGATCGCGATGCTGGACGCGACCGTCGTCAACATCGCGCTGCCGAAGATCGGCACCGATCTGGAGGCCGACACTGCCGGACTGCAGTGGGTGATCAGCGGCTACACCCTCACCCTGGCCTCGTTCATCCTGCTCGGCGGTTCGCTCGGCGACCAGCTCGGCCGTCGCAAGGTGTTCGTTTGGGGCACAATCGGTTTCGCCTTGACCTCCCTGGCCTGCGGGTTGGCTCCCACCATCGAGGTGCTGATCGTGGCCCGGATCCTGCAGGGGGTCGCCGGCGCGCTGCTGACCCCCGGCAGCCTCGCGCTGATCTCCTCGTCCATTGCCGAAGAAGACCAGGGCTCGGCGGTGGGGCTGTGGTCGGGCCTGGGTGGTATCGCCGGGGCGATCGGGCCGTTCCTGGGCGGCTGGATCGTCGAATTCACCAGCTGGCGCGTGGTTTTCCTGCTCAACGTGCCGCTGGCCGCACTCGTCGTGTGGGTGGCGCTGGTGCACGTCCCGGAGAGCCGCGACCCGCACGCCAGCGGCCGCATCGACCTTCCCGGCAACGTCGTCGTGGTCGCCGGGCTCGGCGCGCTCACCTACGGGCTGATCGAATCCCACCTGCTCACCGCGCTGCTCGGCGTCGGGCTGCTGGCCCTGTTCGTCGTCGTCGAACTGCGCAGCCGCACCCCCATGGTGCCGCCGAAGTTGTTCGCCGCCAAGCTGTTCGTGGCCACCAACCTGGTGACGTTCGCGGTGTACATCGCACTGTCGGGGATGTTCTTCCTGTTCGTACTGCAGCTGCAGATCGTGTCCGGGTACTCGCCGTTGGCCGCGGGGATCGCCTCGCTGCCGGTCACGGTGCTGATGCTGGCGTTGTCGTCACGGGCCGGGCAGTGGTCGCACCAGCACGGTGCCCGGATCCCGATGACCGTCGGGCCGCTGCTGGCGGCGGCGGGGTTGCTGCTGATGCTGCGCATCGGGCCGGAGGCGTCCTACCTGTTCGACGTGCTGCCCGGGGTCCTGGTCTTCGGTCTCGGCTTGTCCGCGCTGGTCGCGCCGTTGACCCGGGCCGTGCTGGGCTCGGTGTCCAGCGACTGGGCCGGCATTGCGTCCGGGGTGAACAACGCCGTCGCCCGCACCGCCGGCTTGCTTGCCGTGGCCGCGCTGCCCGGCCTCGCGGGCATGTCGGCCACCGCGTTCGGCAACCCCGCGGAGTTCTCCGACGGATTCCGCAACGCCATGCTCATCTGCGCCGGGCTGCTGGTGGTCGGCGCGGTACTGGCCTTCGCGATGGTCGAGCGGTCGGCCGGCGTCGACCCGCAATCGCGACCGGGCTGCATCGACTGCCAGCCCCAGGTCGCCATCGCCGGCACCGCCGTTCAGCCCGGCCGCTCCGCCCCGCCGCGCGAGCGCGAAGTCCCGTCACGGTGAACACGAGCCGGAACGCACCGCCCGCGCGCCCGAATCTCCCAGATCCCACGGCACCAATGGGCTAGAACGGAAACCATGACCCCGGACATCAAGCCGCGCAGCCGCGACGTCACCGACGGACTCGAGAAGGCCGCCGCCCGCGGAATGTTGCGCGCCGTCGGCATGGGCGACGACGACTTCGCCAAGTCTCAGATCGGCGTGGCCTCCTCGTGGAACGAGATCACCCCGTGCAACCTGTCGCTGGACCGGCTGGCGAAGGCGTGCAAGGACGGCGTGTTCGAAGGCGGCGGCTACCCGCTCGAATTCGGCACCATCTCGGTGTCCGACGGCATCTCGATGGGCCACGAGGGCATGCACTTTTCCCTGGTGTCGCGGGAGATCATCGCCGACAGCGTCGAGACGGTGATGCAGGCCGAGCGTCTCGACGGCTCGGTGCTGCTGGCCGGCTGCGACAAGTCGCTGCCCGGAATGCTCATGGCCGCAGCCCGTTTGGACCTGGCATCGGTATTCCTGTATGCCGGTTCCATCCTTCCGGGAATCGCGAAGATGCCCGACGGCAGCGAGCGCGAAGTCACGATCATCGACGCGTTCGAGGCCGTCGGCGCCTGCTCCCGCGGCCTGATGACACGCGCGGACGTGGACGCGATCGAGCGCGCCATCTGTCCGGGCGAGGGTGCATGCGGCGGCATGTACACCGCGAACACGATGGCCAGCGCGGCCGAGGCGCTGGGCATGTCCTTGCCCGGCAGCGCGGCCCCGCCGGCCACCGACCGCCGCCGCGACGGCTACGCCCGGCGCAGCGGCCAGGCCGTGGTGAAGCTGCTCGAGCAGGGCATTACCGCACGAGACATTTTGACCCGCAACGCTTTCGAGAACGCCATCGCGGTGGTGATGGCGCTCGGCGGGTCGACGAACGCGGTGCTGCATCTGCTGGCGATCGCGCACGAGGCCGAGGTAGAGCTGACCCTCGACGACTTCGCGCGGGTGGGCTCGCGGGTGCCGCACCTGGCCGACGTGAAGCCGTTCGGCCGGCACGTGATGACCGACGTCGACCGCATCGGCGGCATCCCCGTCGTGATGAAGGCACTGCTGGATGCCGGTCTGCTGCACGGTGATTGCCTCACCGTCACCGGAAAGACGGTGGCCGAGAATCTGGCCGACATCGCCCCACCGGACCCGGACGGAAACGTGTTGCGCGCCATGACCTCTCCGATTCACCCGACGGGCGGTATCACGATCCTGCGCGGCACGCTCGCGCCGGGCGGCGCGGTGGTGAAATCGGCGGGCTTCGACTCCGACGTGTTCACCGGCACCGCCCGCGTCTTCGACCGCGAACGTGCGGCCTTGGATGCGTTGGAAGACGGCACAATTCAGGCGGGCGACGTCGTCGTGATCCGCTACGAGGGCCCCAAGGGCGGGCCCGGCATGCGCGAGATGCTCGCCATCACCGGCGCGATCAAGGGCGCGGGGCTGGGCAAGGACGTCCTGCTGATCACCGACGGCCGATTCTCCGGCGGCACGACCGGACTGTGCGTCGGGCACATCGCGCCCGAGGCCGTCGACGGCGGCCCGATCGCGTTCGTCCGCGACGGCGACCCGATCACCCTCGACGTCGCGCGGGGCCTGCTCGATCTGGACGTCGACGAGACCGAACTGGCTGCGCGCAAACAAGACTGGCAGCCGCTGCCGCCGCGGTACACGCGCGGGGTGCTCGCCAAGTACACCAAGCTCGTCGGCTCCGCATCGACCGGCGCGGTCTGCGGCTGATCCGCCTGCTCACCAGCTGGCGCGGCAAGCCCGTCGAGAGTGCAAGCAAACCGCCCCCGCTCGGGATCCGAGCGGGGGCGGTCGGCGGGGACAGAACTAGATCGGGCGGAAGCCCGCACCGACTCCGTTGTGGAAGTTGACGTCCGCGAAGATGGCGGCGACGTTGGTGCCGACCTCGGGGCCCACGCACGGGAAGGCCAGGTAGGCATTCACCATGCCGACGAGGGTGGTGCCCATGACGACCGGTGCGCCGGAATCGCCTTCGACGACACACATCTGGGTCCACGTCTCGTAGTTGGTGCCGAAGATGTCGCCCCACGTGATGCCGCAGGTGTTGCCGGTGGTGCGGCCTTCCTTGCAGACGATGTCCGGGAACCGTGCGGGCAGCCCGAGCCGCGTGATGGTGACGTTGCCGATCCGGTTCACCGGGGTGACCTTGGAACGGTCGAATTCGATGACCGCGTAATCGAGATCGTGGTTGGAGTACACGATGCGGCCGACCACGCCGCCGCGCGGGCTGTGCTCGGCGACAATCTGCGCGCCGCCGTCGCCGCAGTGCCCGGCGGTGAGACCGACCAGGCGGCCACCGTTGTCGTTACCGATCGTGGTGAGCGTGCACTCGACCTCGTCGTTGATGATGAGTCCGGAACCACCACCGAGGACGGCCGGCGCCGCCGTGGCCGTGCCGATGCCGAAGCCGGCGAAACAGGTGGCCAAGACGGCGGCGACGATGGCCACCTTCCGCATAGCGCGCTTCAAAGTTTCCAGCCCTCCAAGATGATTGTCCGCACCATACCAACCGGTGCCCGCTTCGAGTGGTGCGCAAACCAACGAACCCCTGCGCAGGTCATTGTGCACTACCGGGTATGGGGATCGCCGGGTTCTCCCACGCACACTGCGGTCGTCGGTATGCAATAGCGAGGTGCCGAATTCTTCCGACTGGACCGACCTCATGCACTCCGAGATCGAGCCGCGGCTGCTCGGCGCCGGCGAGTACACCGCCGCCGAGGCCGCCGCACTCGCGGGCGCGCCGCTGGATCGGGCCCGCCGGCTGTGGGTCGCCTTCGGGTTCCCGGTGGGCGCCGACGAATCCGCGCGGATGTTCACCGCGGCAGACGTTTCGGCGCTGCATACCCTCAACGGCCTGGTCGCCGACGAAATCCTCGACGACGCAAGCGAACTCGCCATCGCCCGCTCGCTGGGCCAGGCGATGTCCCGGTTGGCCGAGTGGCAGGTGGATCTGATTGCAGCTGCGGCGGCGCGGCGGCTCGGTCCGGATCCCACGCTGGCCGAGTCGGTGGCCAAAGCGTCCGCGGTCGGTGAAAAGGTCGGGCCCGCACTGCAGGACCTCCAGATCTACGCCTGGCGCCGGCAGCTGGCGGTGGCGGCCGCGCGCATGCTCGCCAATTCCGATTCCGGCGGCGACGAGCGCGTGTTGGCCGTCGGTTTCGCCGATCTGGTCGGCTACACCGCGCTCACCCGTCAGCTCACCGACCGGCAGCTGAACCGGATGCTGGACACCTTCGAGGCGGTCACCGCCGACGCCATCGGGCGCGGCGCGGGCTGGGTGATCAAGAACGTCGGCGACGAAGTGATGTTCGCGTGCAACGGCGCGGAGGACGCCGCCAAGATCGCGATCCGGCTCCACGAGCAGATCGAGCAGCGACCCGACGAGCTGCCGACCGTACGCATCGGTATTGCGCGCGGTCCGGTGTTGGCCAGGTATGGTGACCTGTTCGGGACCGTGGTGAATCTGGCCTCCAGGCTGACCGGATTGGCCCGCCCGGGAACGACTTTGGTGGATGTCGAGGCGGCTGGAGAGCTGGATGGGCACCCCGATTTTTGGCTGCGTAGCTTGAAGCCGATCCGGGTTCGAGGCTTCCGCGCCGTCCGTGCGCATGTTTTGCGGGTGAACGGCCGGAAGTAAATCTGGATCTTGATCGCTTTCGTTACAACATGGCACAAAAGCCCGAATATCGCGGTAACACGCAACGGCCTGGTTATGATCCAACTCACAAGCACCACTGCGGTGTGGCCCCGTCCATAGTAGGGTGCCCTGGTGCTGACGGAGCCGATCATCCATCGGGATTCCGCGCCGCACAACCGTGTCCGCACGGACGCATGAAGACGGCCCGGTCCAACGGCCGTCGTCGAAGACCACGGGAGTTGCAGGAAGGTGTTCGCGTGACCACAACGGAGAGTCCTCCCACGTCTTCCGTACTCTCCGGTTCCGCAAGTTGGGACGCCGAATGACCGCGGCAACCTGGGCAGGAAAGTACTGGCGCGAGCACCCGGTCCGCTCGGTCGAAACCTTCGGTCGCCAGATCACCATGGGTGGCGAGGCACTGTCGAAGTTGTTCGTCAGCATTTTCACGGGAAAGTTTCCGTTCAAGGAATTCATTCAGCAGTGTGCGTTCATGGCGAACGTTTCGGCGCTGCCCACCCTGCTGGTCGCAATTCCGATCGGCGTCACCGTGTCGATTCAGGTCGGCGCGCTCGTCGGGCAGGTCGGCGCCACCTCGTTCATCGGCGCCGCATCCGGTCTGGGCCTGCTGCGCCAAGGCGCCCCCCTGGTCACCTCGCTGATGATCGCGGGCGCGGTAGGTAGTGCCATCTGCGCCGATCTCGGCGCCCGCACGATCCGCGAAGAGATCGACGCGATGAAGGTGATGGGCGTCGACCCGGTCCACCGCCTGGTCGCCCCGCGCATCGCCGGCGCCATGCTGGTCAGCTTCCTGCTCTGCGGCTTCGTCATCTTCGTCGGCTTCATCACCGGCTATCTGTTCAACATCTACGCCCAGAGCGGCACGCCGGGTACCTACGTGAGTACGTTCGCTTCGTTCGCGGTGGTCGGCGACCTCGTTGTGGCGCTGCTGAAATCGGTGATATTCGGGATGCTCGCGTCGATCATCGCGTGCGATCTCGGGCTCAATGCCAAGGGCGGCCCTGGCGGTGTGGCCAACGCCGTGAACGCCGCGGTCGTGCAGTCCGCGTTGATGTTGTTCGGCGTGAACGTCTTGCTCACGCAGATCTACGTAACACTGTTCCCAAGCCAGGTGGCGGCCTGATGTCGACCTACGTACCACCCCTGCTGCGCCCGATCTACGCGCTGCGCGGGGCACTCAACGCGCCGCGCAACATGCTCGGCGGCGCCGGGCACATGGCGTTCTTCTTCGTCCGGTCCATCGCGTCGATCCCGCTGGCGCTGCGGCACTATCGCAAGGAAGTCTGGCGGCTGCTGTCCGACGTCACGTGGGGCAACGGCTCGCTGGTCGTCGGCGGTGGCACCATCGGCGTCATCCTGGTGCTGGCCATGTTCGGCGGCCTCACCGTGGGGCTCGAGGCGTACACCAACCTGAACCTGCTCGGCATGGGCCCGCTCACCGGCGCCATCTCGGCCTTCGCCAGCACCCGCGAGATCGGGCCGCTGCTCATCACCGCGGGCTTCGCCGCGCAGGCCGGCTGCCGCTTCACCGCCCAGCTCGGTTCCCAGCGCATCGCCGAGGAAATCGACGCGCTCGAGTCGCTGGCCATCCGGCCGCTTCCGTACCTGATCAGCACGCGGGTGTTCGCCGCGATGGTCGCGATCGTACCGCTGTACCTGGTCGGCCTCGGCCTGGCGTACCTGTCCTGCAAGGTGGTCGTCGAGCTCATCGGCGGGACCTCGAGCGGCACCTACATGCACTACTTCCACCAGTTCCTGATCCCCACCGACATCATCTACTCGGTGCTCAAGGCGGTGGTGTTCGTCATGCTCACCACGTTCATCCAGTGCTACTACGGCTTCTTCGCCAGCGGCGGGCCCGCCGGTGTCGGGGTGGCCGCGGGCAAGGCCATCAAGATGGCATTCGTGGTCGTCGTCCTGGCGAACTTGGTTCTGACACTTGGCATTTGGGGCATCGACCCCGGGATCAGGCTCTCGGGTTAAGGACGGAATGCACAGATGATTATCGATCCCAGTGGTCGCGGCCCGACGATGCGTCAGCTGCTGCTGGCCGGCGTCGCGATGTTCCTGGTCGTCGGCCTGCTGATCACGCTGCTGATGCTGCGGTACATGGGTGTCTTCGACAAGAAGATGCCGGTCACCGCGATGCTGACCTCGGTCGGCGACGGGCTGCCCTTCCACGCCGACGTCAAGTACCGCGGCGTGTTCGTCGGCACGGTGTCCAAGGTCGAGGTCGCCCGGCAGGGCGAGGAGCAGCGAGTCTCGATCGACATGCAGCCCGACCGTGCCAAAGACATTCCGAACAGCGTCACCGCACGCGTGGTGCCCGCCAACGTCTTCGCCGTCACTGCCGTTGAGCTGATCGACAACGGCAAGTCGGGCCGGTCGCTGCAAGAGGGCGACGTCATCCCGCAGGACAAGAGCAAGGCCACCGTCGCGCTGCAGGACACCATGACCACGCTGCGCAACGTGCTGAACAAGATCGACCCGAAGCGCCTCGGCACCGTCCTCGGCGCCATCTCCGAGGCACTCGACAGCAAGAACCGGCCGATTCCGGGTTCGACGATCGAACGCCTCGACCGGGTCCTGACCGGGCTCAACGAGTCCGCGGACCTGGGCACGTTCCTCACCGACCTGGCCGCGGCGAGCAACGCGATCAACCAGTCGCAGCCGGAGCTGCTCGACGCCTTGGGCACCGCAGTGAACAGCGCGCGCACCATCTCCGAAAAGCGCGTGCAGCTGGCCGCCATGCTCACCGGCTCGCGCGAGCTCGTCGAGTCGACCAACGCCCTGTTCGCGCGTAACCCGAACTCTGGCAAGGACGTCACGTCCGGGCTGGCCACCACCTTCGGCGCGCTCACCAGCAAGCCGGACGCGATCCCGAACACCATCTCGAACATCGACAAGACGGTGACGGAGCTGATCAAGGCGCTGCGTGGCGGACCCAGCCAGCAACTCGTCTGGGAAGCCACGATCACGTTCACCCCGTTCAAGATGAACACCCGGGCCGATTGCCCGCGTTACGGCGAGCTCGCCGGCCCCAGCTGCACGACGGCACCGGTCACCCGGCCCTCGTTCGAGCTGCCCGAGCAGCTCAAGCCCCAGCCGCTCGGCCCCGACGGCAAGCCGGCGCCGCAGCCGACCAGTGGCACCGCGCCCAAGCCGCAGGCACCGGGCACCGACAAGCCGCAAATCCCCGGGCTTCCGCACATTCCCGGCCTGCCGCCGATTCCCGGCGTCACCCCGGCCGGTAACCAGCAGCATCCGGGCCTGCGCGGCGATGCGGCCGTGGCCAAGGTCGCCGGCGGGCAGCCGACGATGACCCAGATCATCCTGCTCGGCGCGGCGCTGTCCGGCGGCGAGATCCGGGAGGAGAACCTGTGAGCATCCGAAAGCCGCTGATCGGCTTCAGCCTGTTCATGGTCGGCGCGCTGCTGCTGACCTGGGTGTTCTTCACCACGCTCATGCGCTCGGTGGACGGCGACACCAAGACGTACACGGCCACGTTCGCCGATGTCCTCGGGCTCACCAACCGCGCGGACGTCCGCATCGCCGGCGTGCGCGTCGGGCGCGTCGAGAAGATCGAGATCGACGACGACAACAACGCCCGCGTCACCTTCGTCGTGCAGTCCGATCAGCAGCTCGACAGCAACACCAAGGGCCTGATCCGCTACCAGAACCTGATCGGTCAGCGCTACCTGGCGCTGATGCCGGGCCAACAGTCGGGCGCCCCGCTCACCGACGGCGGCGACATTCCGATGTACGTCCCCGGCAGCAATCCGAAGGTCCGCCAGACCGAAGATTCCTTCGACGTCTCCAAATTGCTCGGCGGCTTCGAGCCGCTGTTCGGGGCGTTGCAACCGGACCAGATCAACGCGCTGTCGGAATCGCTGATCCTCGCGCTGCAGGGCGACAACGTCTCGCTGAGCACGTTCATCACGCAAGCCGCGGGCGTGGCGGCCACGCTGTCGGAGCGCGACGCCATTCTCGGCGACGTCGTGCACAACCTGAGCGGGGTCCTGGCGGGGCTGGCCAACCGCAGCGGCGAGCTGGAAACCCTGGTGGCGCAGACGCGCACCCTGGTCAACGGTTTCTACGCCCAGGGTGAGGTGCTCAAGACGTCCACGGTGGCGGTGGCCAATGCCTCCGACGACATCGTGCGCCTGCTCGGCAACATCGAGCCCCAACTGGTCACCGCGCAGACTTCCACGACGTCGGCGCTGGCGCACCTGGTCAACAACGGCGCCCTGCTGGACCAGACCGCGGTCGACTTCCCGCGCCTGACGGCGTCGGTCGCTCGTGTGACGACCATGGGCGCGTACATCCCCACGGGTGTGTGCACGCTCGACGTCTCGCTGTGGGGGGTGCTGTTCCCGCCGGGCGTCTTCGAAGGCGTCAGCAACCAAATCTTCGGAACCAAGCACTCGGAGGCGTGCCGATGAAACGGCCGAATTTCGGCGCCAACCGGTCCCTGTGGCTCGGTTTGGTGGGCATCCTGGTGATCGCGGTCATCGTCGTCGGATCGAGCTTGTTCGCCGTCGCCGGCTTCGGGCAGAAGGCCGTGGAAGTGGAGTTCGATCAAGCTGCGGGGCTCAAGTCGGGCGACAAGGTCCGCGTCGCCGGCATCGATGTCGGCACCATCGGCTCGGCCAAGATCGAGAACGACTACGTCGTGATGTCGCTGAAGATCAACAAGGACGTCGATCTGGGTGCCGACGCCGGCGCCGACATCAAGATGGCCTCGATCCTCGGTGCGCGCTACATCAACCTGCGTCCGGGAGACGGAAAAGGCCTGCCCGGCAATCGAATTCCGCGGATCAACACGACGGTGCCGTTCAACCTCGGCAAGATCGTGCAGGATCCCACCTACTGCAGCGACACATCCAAGGGCTGCGGTTCGCAGTTCGATCACCTCGCCGACATCGACACCGACGAGGTCGCGCGGGCGCTGAACCTGCTCAACGAGCAGCTCGGCTCCTCGCCCAAGCAGGCCGCCGCCGCGATCGACAGCTTCGGCGCCCTGGCCAAGGTGGTCGCGGCCCGCCGCGACGAGGTCGACCAGATGCTCAAGAACCTCGATCAGGTGTCCACGGTGCTCTCGGACAACCGCAACAGCATCTTGATGGTGATGACGCAGGGTGAAGCGATCGCGCGGGCCATTCGGGACCGGCAGGCGCTGATCACGCGGCTGCTCGACGACGTCGCCTCCCTGATGCGGCTGTTCGACGAGATCGGCGCCGACAACGGCGGCCAGGTCGGGCCGCTGATCAACACTCTCAACACCGTCGCGTCCGGCCTGGAGAAGAACAAGGCCAATCTCGATCGGCTGTTCGAGACGCTGCCGGTCACCGCGCGCGGTGTCGCGAACGCCACCGCCGACGGGCCCTTCGTCAACCTGTACATCCCGTGGCTGTTCCCGGACAACTGGGCCTGCTTCGCCGACCAATTCGCCCCCGTCATCATCGAAGGTGAGTGCCGCTGATGCGCGCAACGATTGTCAAGGCCCTCGCCGTGCTGGCGGTGGGGCTGGCCGGCGCGGGGTGCTCCTCGATGCCGGCCCCGATCGGACCCTCCGAAACGACCTTCACCGCCGACTTCGCCAACATCGCGGGCATGTACGCCGGCAACGAGGTGTCGATCCTCGGGCTGCCGGTGGGCTCGATCGACAAGGTGGAGCCCAAGGGCAGCTTCGTGCGGGTCACCCTGAAGGTGGACAGCGACGTCAAGGTCCCCGCCGACGCGCTCGCCTTTGCGGTCACGCCCACCCTGGTGACCGACCGGCACATGGAGCTCTACCCCGCCTACAAGGGCGACGGCCCGACACTCGCCGACGGCGATCACATTCCGATTCAGCGCACCAAGACGCCGATCGAGATGGACCGCGTGCTCGAGACCGTGAACAAGCTGTCCGCCTCGCTGCGCGGCGACGGCAAGACCGAGGGTCCGATGTCGGCGCGCATTCTGATCCAGGTACTCGAGGGCAACGGTGACCGGCTGCGCGAGTCCATCGACGCGCTGGCCACGACGGTGCAACTGGGTGTCACCAACCGCGACGCGGTGTCGAACGCGATCGTCAAGCTCAACGAGCTGACCCAGATCATTGCCGAAAATGACCGCACCGTAAGGGATTTCAGTAACCAGACGACGCGGCTGATAGACATGATCGCCGAGCAGGCGCCCGGCCTGCAGGCGGTGCTGGCCCAGCTGAACGCGTTCCTGACCAACACCGCCACCATGCTCGAGCAGAACCGCGACGCGCTGCACGGCACGGTGGGCCGCCTCACCAACGTGACCGCCCAGTTGCGGGAGAACTCGCGCCGGCTCACCGAGCTCGTCGACGTCGCGCCGATGGCGGTGACGAACCTGGGCAACACGGTGAGCCCGCAGGACCGCGCCGTCCGATTCACCGCGCTCACCGACAAGGCGCTGCTCGGCGGCGAGCTCACCAGCCTGCTGTGCGAGCAATTGCACATGGATTCGCCGGGCTGCCGATCCGGCAAGCTGAAAGACTTCGGTCCCGATTTCGGCCTGACGGCCGCGCTGCTGGGGATGACGCGATGAACACGAGCGCCAAGAAACTGTTCGCCGTTGCCGCCGCGGCGGCGGTGCTCGCGACCGCCGGTTGCAGCTACACCGTCGAAGACCTGCCGCTGCCCAAGCCGGGCGTGGAGGGCGAGAGCTACACCGTGCACGCGGTGATGTCGAACGCGCTCAACCTCCCCGACCGCGCGCACGTCAAGATCGGTGGTTCCGACGTCGGCGTGGTCACCGCGATCGGCACGTCGAACTTCCAGGCGAACATCGACATGCAGATCCGCAAAGACATCACGCTGCCGCAGGGCACCCGCGTGGAGTTGCGGCAGGCCACCCCGCTCGGCGATGTGTACGTCGCCCTGCAGCCGCCCGCCGACGACGCCGGCAAGCCGCAGCTGAAGGACGGCGACACCATCGGCATCGAGCTGACCTCCGCCGGTGCGACCGTCGAAGACCTGTTGGCATCGGTCTCGCTGCTGCTCGACGGCGGGGCGATCCAGCACATCGGCAACATCGCCTCCGAGGTCGGGTCGATGGTGGCCGGACGCGGGCCGGTGCTGGCGCATCTGATCACCGAGCTCACCAATGTGGTCACCGTGCTGAATCAGCGCACCTCGACCATCGACGCAACGCTCAAGGGCCTCGACAGCACGCTGGCGACGCTCAACCAGCGTCGCAGCGAACTCGGCGCGATCGCCGAGACCCTGCCGCAGATGGTCGGCGCGATCGCGGAGAACAACCGGTCGATCGGTGACCTGGTGCAGCGGCTGTCGGTGGCGACCGACGCCGTCGGCGACTTCTCGCGAACCACCGGTCCGCAGGTGAACAAGCTGCTGACGTCGACCACGACCCTGATGGATGCGTTGACGCAAACCAAGGACACGCTCAGCCCCATGCTGCAGAAGGTCCACGAAGCAACGTACGGCTTCGACAATTCCAACCGCGGCCAGTACCACCAGCCGTTCGCCACCATCAAGTACTTGGCCATCGGTGCGGCCTACGACCCGGGCAGCCGCCTGCCCGACGGTACGGACGCGACCGCCCTGGTCGGCAGCCTGGCTCAGACCTTCCAGATCGTCTGCAACCGAGTGACCGGGAGTGTGTGCCGCTGATGCGCAAATTCTTCACGGGGAAGGTTTTCCTCTCCAATCTCGGACTGGCACTCGTGCTCGTGGTCGGTCTGGCCTACCTGCTCATCGGGATCAGCAACATCAACCCGTTCCGGTCCACCTACACGGTCACCGTGAACATGTGCCCGCCCGCCGAGGCCGGTGCCACCCCGGAGCGGCTGGCCGAGGTGCGTTCGCTGTGCACCTCCGGTGGTCTGCAGCCGCGCAGCGAGGTCACCTTCCGTGGCGTCCGCGTCGGCAAGATCACCGCGGTCGACATCACCGAAACCGGGCTCGCGGCCACGGCCGAGCTCGACAACGAGTTCAAGATCCCGCGCGGCGGTGCGGTGGCGGTGCAGGCGCTGTCGGCCGCCGGCGAGCAGTACATCGATTTCCGGCCCGATTCCGACGAGGCCCCGTACCTCGCCGACGGCGACGTGATCGATGCCGCGAACGTGAAGACGCCGGTGCCGATCACCAAGGTGCTCGACAACGCCACGGCCTTCATCGAGGAACTCGACCTGAAGCAGGATCCGGACCGCATCGCCACCGTGGTTTCCGAGCTGGAGAAGGCCATCGGCGGCGGCACCAAGCCCGGAGAATCGTTGCGCGCCTTGGTTTCCGGCCTGAATATCGCCACCGCGGGCTTGGATTCGCTGCTCCCGCAGACGCGCAGCCTGGTCGCGCAGCTGCAGACGATCCTCGGCACCACCGCGCTCGCGCAGCCGGACCTGGGCATTCTCACGCAGGGCACCGGTGTGCTGTTCGACCAGTTGGTGCGCGCCGACGCCGAGGTGCGCAAGCTGCTCGATTCCGGTCCCGGCTTCAGCCAGACCCTCGGCGGCGTGGTCCGTCAGGAAACCGATCCGCTGACCAGCCTCGTGACGAACTTCGTCGCCATTTCGAAGGCGGCCAGCGTGCGGACGCCGGCGCTGGCCGCGCTGTTCCCATCGTTGGAGTACGGGCTGGGCAGGGCCGGAACCGCCATCTGGGACGGGAAGTTCCACGCCGTGCTGTCGTTGCTGCCCATCCCGGCCTGCAACTACGACGTGCAGATAACCAACCCCGGTACGGTCACACCCGACGGCTCGTTCCCGCTGTGGACCTACTGCGACACCAACGATCCGACCATGCAGATCCGTGGCGCCGCGAACGCGCCCCGGCCGCCGGGCTCGGAGAACACCTCGATCCCGCCGCAGGGCGTCGATCTCAACCAGCGCAGCGCCCCGTACCCGAAGCTGCCCCCGCGGTAGGCACCGTGCCGGGGCGGCTCCGCGTTGCCCCGAGGGGCGTGTGTCTCGCCACGTGCGGAATACTCGCGTGAGCGAGCCCACTACAACACGGCGCCTCCGTGCGCCGGGGAAGTTCGAGATATATCGATGGTCGACGGCCCGGAAAAGTCCGAAGCGAACAAGAAGATCGACTCCGAGTCAGGTGAGTCGGTGTCCGTGGGGGGCGGTTCCGGCGACGACGACAGCGTGCCTGCCACGCTCGACAAGCCTGCCAAGGCGAGCGTGCCGGCGGAGTCCGCCTCCGACGAGGAAGACGTCGAGTACGAGTACGTCTACGAGGACGCCGAACGGCCGGTGTGGCTGTGGGTGGCCGCAGGTCTTGCAGCAGTGATCGCGATTCTGGCGGTGATCAGCACGGCTGTGTTCTACCAGCGTTATCAGGACGCCAAAGATCATCGTGAAGAGTTGAGCGCGCGTACCAGCACACAGGAAGACGCGCGCCGCGCGGCCTGCGCGTACATGCAGAAGCTGGTCACCTACGACTTCACGCGGCTCGACGACTATGTCAACGGCATGCTGGGCGGCGCCGCGGGTCAGCTGCGCAAGCAGCTCGAGGTCGGCAGCGGCGAGCTGCGCACGCGGCTCACCGACAATGAGGTCCGCGCGACGGCGGCCACCGAGCCGGAGTGCGGCGTCAAGTCCGGCGGCGACGGCAACGGCCGCATCGAGATCGTCGTATACGCCACCCAGAACATCGCATCGAAGCAGACCCAGGGCCAGTTCAAGCCGGGCCCGCCGCTGTTCGGCCTGCTGACCATGGAAAAGATCGACGGCAACTGGTTGGCCTCCGGCATGGCGGCCCCGGTCGCGCCGACCCAGTGAGTGAGCGGATGACTGACGAGAACGCGAAGCCGGCCAAGAAGGTCGTGCGCAAGACGGTCAAGAAGGTAGTCAAGAAGGCGCCCCCGGCCAAGCCGGTGCGCGCCGCCGCGACAGGCACGCCGGAGCCGGACGAGACGAGCACCGACACCGTCGCCGCGGGCACCGGTGCCGACGCCGCCGACACCGATGCGGCCGCTGCCGAGGCCGACACGGCGGCACCCGAGTCCTCCGGTGCCGCGGTGCCCGACGCGAAGCTGCGGGCCGCCAAGAAGCAGGCCGCCAAGCGGGCGACCAAACCCGTCGCTTCCGCAAAACCTGTTGTTCCGCAACGTCGTTCGGTATTGCCCATCGTCACCGGCATCTTGGCGGCGCTGACCGTGCTCGCGTTGGCGTTCGGGATTTTCGCCTATCTGCGCTACACAGCTGAACGCGACGAGGCGAAAGCCCACGAGGAAGCACTCAATGCGGCGTGCAAGTACGCCCCGCTGCTCATCACGTTCGACGCGAAGAACCTGGATCCGTTCTTCGCCGACGTCGCCAAGGAAGCGACCGGCGAGTGGAAGCAGCAGTGGGACAAGGACACTCCGCTGTACCGCGAATTCTTGGTGGCCACCCAGACGGTGTCGAAGGCCAACGACACCCAGTGCGGCGTGAAGTCCGGCACCACCGATGCCGTCGAGGTCGTCGTCGCGGTCGGGCGGTCCGTTACCACCAATACCTCGCAGGGCGAGCAGCCCGGTCAGGTCGGCATGGTGATGCGGATGGAGAAGATCGACGGGCGCTGGCTGGCCGCCAAGGTGGAGGCCCCGTTCCTCGGCGCCAGCTAGTCGGCGGCGGGCGCGCTCAGCTGTCGTCGGGCTGCGGCAGCACGAAGCGCAGGTCGGCGCGCCGCGACACCTTCAGCTTTCGGTAAGCGCGCGTGAGGTGCTGCTCGACGGTGCTGGTGGTGATCCCGAGCTGATCCGCAATGTCTTTGTTGCGCATGCCTTCCGACGCCATACCGGCGACTCGGCGCTCGCTCGGGCTGAGTTCGGCGATGGCCGCCGAGCCGGCGATGATCGGCAGGATGTCGGTGCGCTCGACGTCGGTGTCGAGCGTCAGCCGGTTGCGCAGGGTGAGGGCGCCGCATTCTTCGGCGAGGTTGATGGCCCGGCGCAGCAGGCTGCGGGCGCGCTGCAGATTGCCCACGTGATCCTCGGCGTTGGCCATGTCGCCCAGGACCGTGGCCAGCTCGAGTTTGTCGCCGAAGGTCCGTGCGATGACCTCTGCCTCGCGCAGCAGCACGATGCGGTCGTAGGCGTCTGCGGTGGCCGCGATCAGCCGCAGCGATACGCCGACGCTGCGGTGGCGCATGGCGCCTTCCAATTTGTCGATGTGCATGGCCGCGTACTCTCTGGCGCGGGTGCGATCACCCATGCGTAGGTATGCCGCAGCGATGTCGTTGCGCCACGGCACGAGCATCGGATTGTCGGCATTCCACGCGCGCACCAACTGCTCGACGCGACGGAAGTCGTGCAGCGCCCCTTCGGGGTCGTTCGTGGCGAGCCGAAACTCACCGCGCGCCCGCAGATAGTCCAGGCCGTACCTGCTGGCGAAGACGCCGCCGGGCATCTCGCGTTCGAGCAGGTTCGCCGCATCGCTGTGCCGGCCGGCCGCGGTGTAGGCCCGCACCAGCACCGCCACCACGCGCGCGATGTAGTTGCCCAGGTTTTCGGCGGAAACCTGTGTCAGGGCCTCCAGAACCTGGGCGACGGCGGCGTCCAGCTCGGCGCGGCGCAGCAGCACTTCCGCGCGCCGGATCAGGAACACGCAGCGCCACGTAGGCGCCGTCCTGGCGCTTGCCTCGGCTGTGAGCGCATCGCACCACGCGGTCGCGGTTTCGAGCTCGTCGGCGTAGATCAGTGCGTCGATGGCGACGGTGAGCGCGCTCGTCGAGGCCGCATCCAGTCGATGACGCTTGAGCAGCCGCTCGGCTCGCGACACGATCAGCTCGATCGGCGCATTCTCGAGCAACGCGATACACAGCCAACTGCCGTCGGCAGCGCTCGGCGCATCGTCGGACTGCAGGAACCTTTCGTCCAGCACGGCGGTGCGGTTCGGGTCGAGGTCCTCCGGGTCGCGCTCACCCGGATATACGAACGCCATCCAGCAGCGCAGATAGAACAGGTCGCTGTCGGTCTCGCCGGGCCGCTCCGGCGCGGCGGCCTGCAGTTGCTGCAGGGCTCTATGCGCGTCGGAGGCGCGACCGTGCCAGAGAAAATAGCGCACCAGAAACGGCAGCACGTCGGGCTGCAGACAGCCTGCGTGCAGCGCGGCGACGACCCGCGCGAAGTTCCGGCTGGCCGCCGACGGGTTGAGCCGCCATTCCAGCAACACCAGACGAGCCGCGATGGCGGCCCGTTCGACCGGGTCGCGGCGCAGTCGGTAGGCAAAGTCGAGAACGGTGACTGCGAAGGTGATGTTGTCGTTGGCGATCGCCTCGTCGGCGGCCGCCGACAACAGCTCGAGCGTCCAGTCGTGCCGTGCGTATCCGGCCCGCACCAAATGGTCGGCAACCAGGCCCGTGGGTGCCCCCGCCTCGTACAACAGTCCGGCGGCGGCGTGGTGCAGTCGCTTGCGATGCTCGAACGGGATCTGCTCCAGAATGCCGGCGCGCACGTGCGCGTCACGGAATCGTCCGTTGTCGAGCAGTTGCCGTGTTTGCAGGTGCGCGAGCGCTGCGGCGGCGGCGGATTTTTCGGCGGCAATTACATCTGTCAATGAATCTGTGGAAATCGGCCAGTCCACAATCGCCACCAATTGCGCAACCGCAATCAGCGCGGGGTCCGAGAACTCGACTGCGATTGCACCGGATTCGGAGTTCGGATAATTGTCTTCGCGGTGGGCATTCGAATCCGCAGGGCGGGCTTCCGCACCCGCGGTTGCGATGTCTGGCAAATCTTCAGCATCACGCTTGGCTGCGCCATCCTGCGCGTCGCCGGCCATGAGTATTCGGCGAAGCAGTGAGCGGACCTGTGTGGTGTCAGCCATGCGAATCCCCCCAAGAAATCTAGGGCAATGGGGACACCTGCGTCCCTTGATGATCCGGCTCATGACATCGCATGCCAAACGTGATGTCAAGCACACTCGATCGCGGACAGCGCAGTACGGTCTCGAAAGCTGTTATTCCTCAACAGCTTTCGGTTCATGATCGGATACTGTTGGTCCGATCATGCACGATTTGTGGAACCTGACATTTTCGCTGTGCGCGCCCGGAGAAACCGGAAACAGCGTCGAACCACCCGTCTTCGGGGTTGCGAAATAGGGGTAGCCGCAAACCCGTACGGCCCGCAAAATCGGGGGTTATGGACGCGCCACGAGAGGACGCACCGCACGTTCGACTTTCCCGTCGGACGGTGCCGACAACGCCGACGAGCGTTCGCGTGGCTGCGCGCACCGAGAAGAAACCGACCGTCCCGATTCACGGCCACCGTATTCGGCAGCAGATTCGTGTTCGGTAGCGCGAGAAAGTTGCCCACATGGCACCGACCGAAAGAAATCGATGCGAATCCCGTCACGAAATGGCCGGCCCTGGGCAGACCCTCCGCAACTGCTGTGAATACGTCGCCTCAGAACAATGTGTCCGGCTCGCCGAGGTCCGCCGGTGCGCTCGCGGCCGCCGGCACCGGGTCCGGCGCCGGCTCCGCCCGCACGACCACTCCAGAGCCGGCGAATTCGGGCTCGGCTCCCGCTGCCACCGCACGCGCTGCCTGCCCCGCGAGAGTGTCGGCCTGCTCGTTGAAATAGTTGCCGACATGTCCGCGGACCCATCGAAACCGCACGGGGCCGTCCCGATCGGCGATGGCATCGTCGATGGCCCGAATCAATTCCAGGTTCTTCACCGGCCCGCCGGACGCCGTGCGCCACCCCTTGCGCTTCCAGCCGGGCAGCCATTCCGACGCGCATTTGATCGCGTACAGCGAATCGCTTTCGATGAGCAGCGGCTCGCTACCACCGTGCGCGCGCACGGCCTGGAGCACCGCAGTGAGTTCCGCGATCTGATTGGTGCCCACTGCGCCACCACCGCTGGCGCTGCCGCCGCTGTGGTTCACCCACGCCCAGCCGATCGCACCGCCCGGGTTGCGCAGGCACGAACCGTCGGTGCTGACGATGATCATGACGCCGTCGTTCCGCTCGTCGAAACCGTCATTTCGCTTGGGCGGCACGCTCTTCGATGTGCTGCTTGAGCTTGCCCTCGGTGTAGCGCAGGCCCGGCGGGATGAACGACTTGAGCACCCTGTCCAGCGCCTTGCCGGCCAGCCCCTTGGGCACCGTGTAATCGATCTGCACGGTGAGCCGGGTGGTGTGGGCACTTGCCGGCTCGAGATGGAACTCGGCGATGGCCTCCAGACCCTTCTTCGTCCGCAGGTCGATGCGCTTGTGCTCGTCGTAGCCCACGACCTCGGAATCGAGGTGCAACTTGACCGGACCCAAGTGCATCTCGAGGTCGAAAGTTGCTCCGAGACCGCGGGTTTGCTCGGTTTTGGGGGTGAACTTCTTGGCACCGAAGATCCATTCGGTGGCGTTCTGATAGTCATCGACATACGCCCACGCCACCGCGACGGGGGCGTTGACCACTGCCGTGTGGTGAACCTGGCCCATGGCCGATCAACCTACCGGAACGCCCCGACAACATCCGCCATGAGCGACACTGCGTTCGGGTCGGCAAGCCGGACAACGACTTCGGCCACGCCCGCGTCGGCCAGCGCCCGGAATCGGGTGATGTGGTCGTCGACGGTACCCGCGGCCACGCTTGCGGCGAAGGCCGTCGCCGACTGCCGGCGCGGGCGCAGCCGTTCGACGGTGGCCGCAACCTCCGCGTCGCTGCTGCCGAGCAGAATCGTGCCCAGGTGGGACAGCGCGACATCGCGCCCGGTGTCGGCGCAATGCGATTGCAGTACAGCCTTTTTGCGGCGCACGGTGGCAAGGTCGCCGAGCACGTTGGCGGTGTCGGCGTACTGCGCGGCCAAACGCAGCGTGCGCCGCTCGCCGCCGCCGCCCACCACGATCGGCACATGCGCCTGCACCGGCCGCGGATAACACAGCGTCTTCGGCAGGCTGATCGCGCGCCCGGCGAACGGCGGGTTGCCCGGCCCCCACAGCAGCGGCAACGCTTGCAGCGCGTCGGTGAGCAGGTCGTAGCGTCGCGCGACGGACGGAAACTCCCACCCGTAGTCGGTGTGCTCCTCCTTGAACCAGCCCAGGCCCAGCCCGCACACCGCGCGCCCGCCCGACAGCACGTCCAGCGTCGCGACGATCTTGCCCAGATGCCCGACGTTGCGGTAGGTCACGCCGGTGACCAGCGCGCCGAGCTGCACCCGCTCGGTCACCGCGGCCAGGTAGGCCAGCGTCGTGTAGCTCTCGTAGAACGGCTCCCAAGCGCGTCCGATCTGCGGGATCTGGCGGAAGTGGTCCATCACGTAGACGGCGTCGAAACCGGCGGCCTCGGCGGCGACGGCCAGTTCGCGGACGTCGGTGTCGAACGTCGACAGGTGCAGCCCGAACCGCAGTCCGCGCGTCGCCGGCCGTTCCACAGCGGGGGCCGGGACCGTGGCCAGGAACTCCGGCGGCACGGTGCGCACCGGGTCCGGGGTGAGGACAGCGTGAAAGCCCTCGGCGCTCAACAGCGCGCGCGTGCTGCGCCAGGACGCGAGCTGTGCGCGCAGCACGTCGACCGGTATCCGCTTGTCGCGGGCGCGATTACGCTCCCGGCACGCCGCGGCAGGGGTGTCGAATGCGACGGCGACGCAGGGCAGGTCGTGGGCTGCGGCCAGCGCACGCCAGCCCGCCCGCCGCGCGGCGTCCAGGCCGAGGGTGTCGATCACCGTGGTCAGCCGGCGTCCGACGCGCGCCCGGACGATGGTGTCCAGCAGCGCGAGCGCGTCGGCACTGGCGGTGATGTCGTCTTCGCCCGCGCCGATCACCGCGCGCAGCCGGTCGCTCGACACGATCTGGTCGGGGGCGAAGTTGGCCGCGGCCCACGTCGATTTACCGGCGGCGCCGGGGCCGACGAGCACGACCACACAGGGCGACGGCAGCGTGTGCACGACCGCATTCTGCACGAACCGGTCGGTGCGTACGTGACGCTCGTCAAACGGAGGTTTCAAAACCTTCGTCGCAGGACATACGGGGTGTAGCGGGCGACCACAGCGCCCGGTGCGCCGACTGAAGTCTCGTTGCGACGAATGGTCGGCGAAGTTGTGTTCGGGTCGGGATGTTCGTGGGTATCCGCGTGTGGACATCGTCGGTGCGGGCTCGTACAGGTAAGGGAGGACCATGGCTGGAGCTGGCAAGTACGTCCTCGTCACCATGTGCGGCGCGCCGGTCCAGCGGCGCGTCTGGCCCGGTATCCGCCTGTCCGACATACCGAATGCGCTGACGGCCGGGGAGTTCGCATGTCGGTAAGAACCATTCTGGCGCTGCGCGCGCTCGGTCTCGGTGATCTGCTCACCGGAATTCCAGCGCTGCGCGCCCTGCAGCGCGCCTACCCCCACCATCGCATCGTGCTCGCCACGCCGCGGTCCTTGCAGCCCATCGTGCCGCTGGTCGGTGGCATCAGCGAGGTGCTGCACACCCGCCGCACCGGCGATCTGCACTGGCGGCGCGCGGCGCCGGAAATCGCGGTGAACCTGCACGGTCCCGGCCCGCAGAGCATCGCCGACCTGCATCGCACCGGGGCGGGCCGGATCATCACCCACCGGCACCCGGAATTTCCCGACATCGCCGGGCCCGAGTGGAACGACGACATCCACGTCATCGACCGCTGGTGCCAATTGCTCGAGCGCTCCGGGATCGAGACCGATCGCACCAACTTCGGGCTCACCCATCCCGGTGTAGCGCGCAGCGGCGTCATCGTGCATCCGGGCGCGGGGTCGCCGGCCCGGCGCTGGCCGGCCGAACGTTTCGCCGACATCGCGCGGCATCTGCGCAAGCAGGGCAAGCAGGTGCGGATCACCGGCTCGTTCGCCGAGCGTCGGCTGGCGACGCAGATCGCGCAGCGTGCCGGCCTGGACGACCGTGCCGTGCTCGCGGGCAAGCACAATGTCGGTGAGCTGGCCACCAGTGTGGCCGGTGCCGAACTGGTGGTGTGCGGCGATACCGGCATCGGGCATCTGGCCACCGCGCTGGGCACCCCGTCGGTCGTGCTGTTCGGCCCCACCCCGCCGCGGCTGTGGGGTCCGCCGCCGGACATGCGCCGCCACATCGCGCTGTGGTCCGGCGCGGTCGGTGATCCACACGCGCACCGGCCGGATCCCGGATTGCTCGCGCTCACCGTCCCGGACGTGATTTCGGCGGTGGACAGGCAGCTCGAGCGGTATCCCGCAGGCCGGGAGTTCAGCGGCGTTTCCTGATTGTTAAGCCGACTCCAAGCCGCCGGGCGCACGCTCCTGTGCATGTTCGTTCTGCATCGTATTGCTCTCGCTGTCGCGGCGGTTGCCGCACTGTTCGTCCTCGCGGCTCCGGCCGCCAGCGCGGATCCTGCTGTCGTTCAACGCATTCAGTTCGCGCCGGGCACCAGTGCCGCCGTCGTCGACGGCGCCGTAGCGCGCGGCACCACCAACATCTACCTGCTGGAAGCCGCTGCGGGACAGTCGATGTCGGTGTCGATCGGCTCCGCCGAGGGCAACGCGGTGTTCGCCGTCTACGCCCCGGACGGGGCACTGCTGTTCAGTGAGCGGATCGATGCGACGCTCACCCTGCCGTTCTCGGGTGACTACGTGATCGAGGTAGGCACCACGCGGGGCAGCGCCACCTTCAGCCTCTACGCCGCCGTCTACTGACGCCGAACATCCAGTCCACCAAAGCTTTTCAGATCCTCTGGCCCGCCGCGACACCCGCGGCGGGCCCCGTTCTGTTTGCCGGAACTCGCCGGCTTCGTCAGTCGCCGACGGCGCCGGCCGAAATGTTCACCTGGGTCTTGGTCATGGACCGGGCCCGCTCGGAGGCCACGAACGCGGCGACATGTCCCACGTCGGCCAGCGACACCTCGCGCTTGAGCAGGGTGGCGTCGATGAGTCCCTGCCGCGCCTCGGCCATGTCGGGAGTGTCCGGGAAGGACGCCGGGATGCCGCCGGTCAGCAGGGAGACCACCCGCACGCCGTAGGGCGCGAGGTCTGCGGCCCATTGGCGGCGCAGCGCTTCCACGATGTCCATGCCGATCTGCACGTTGCCCAGACCGGCTGCCTTGTAGCTGGCGTCGGAGCCGCCGAAGAACAGGATGACACCGGACTGCTGCTTGCTCATGTGCCGCGCGGCGGCCTGCGTAGTAGCGAGTTGGCTGGCGGTCAGCGTGGCCAGCGACCGCGAGAACTCGTCGACGGCGACGTCCACCAGCGGCTGGAACAGCGTGTGCTGGGACACTACGTTCACCGAAATATCCAGCGTCCCAAACTTTTCGACGATCGAGTCGGCGTGGTCGCGGACCGCGGCGACATCGAGCACGTCGACCACCGCGGTCTCCGCACGCCCGCCGGCCTCCCGAATCGCGGTCGCCACCGCTTCCAGCTTCTCCGGGGTGCGCCCGACGAGGTGGCACGTCGCGCCCTCGGCGGCGAACCCCTTCGCCATCGCCGATCCGATCGTCCCGCCGCCGCCGTAGATTACGGCATTCTTGTTCTCCAGCAACATCTTCCTGTCCTTTCTGTGCGTACACAGCCACGCTAGGCATGCGGACGGGGCGCGCGCATCGGTCACACGACTGGTGTGCCCGGCAACGATTACTTACCCGAACCGGTCGCGAACCGGGCCAGTTCGATCCGTTTGCTGATGCCGAGCTTGGGATACGCCTTGTACAGATGGTGACCGATGGTGCGCGGACTGAGAAACAGCTGTGCGGCGATCTCCTTGTTCGACATCCCGGCGGCGGCCAGCCGGACGACCTGAATTTCTTGCGGCGTCAACGTTTTCAGTGGATCAGCGACGGCACCGACGGGCTCGTCACCGAGCGCGGCCAACTCCACCCGGGTGCGCTGCGCCCAGCCCGCGGCGCCGATCTGCTCGAAGCCGCGCAGCGCTTCCAGCAGCACGGCGCGGGCTTCGGTGCGGCGGCGGTGCCGACGCAGCCACTCGCCGAGCAACAGCCTGGTGCGCGCGGCGTCGTAGCGGCCGGTGGACAGTTCGAGGGCGGACCGGTACGGCGCCTCGGCGTCGTCGAGCAGGCCGCGGCAACGCAGCGAAAGCGCCCGCGCCACCGGTGTTTTCACCGCGGCTGCCCAGTCGTCGAGCGCCCCGGCGAAAGTTCGTGCCCGCTCCGGATCCCCCGCGCGGGTCGCGGCTTCGACGTGATCGGGGATCGCCCGGATCAGAAAGTCGTTGCGCGCCGGACCCGCGCACACGGCCTCGAGTTCGGCGAGGGCGGCGTCGCACCGGCCTGCGGCCAACGCGAAAACACCGAGACCCCAGCGGGCACACGCCGCGTTCGTCGGGTGGCGCGCGGCCAGAAATTCGAGCACCCGCCCACCGAGCTCCGCACAGCGCGCATCGTCGCCCGAGGCTGCGGCCAGCCACACCTCGACCGCCTCGATGACCACCGCCTCGATGTCCAATCCGAGTTCGCGTGCCAGCGAAACACCTTCGGCCACAGTGGCTCTCGCTTCGACGAAGCGCCCATCCAGGGCCTGCGCCAGCGCCGCGAACTCGAGCGAGTACGGAATCCACAGCAAGGCGCCGGTCGCCCGGGCCCGCGCGACCGCGGTGTCCATCGCCGCGATGGTGCCCGCATCGTCGGCGATCATCACCCCGCAGAACGCGGCGACCACCAGATGCAGGTAGTCGGCGTGGGCATCGGTGGCGGCGATCTGCGCTGCCAGCAGCGGACCGGCCGCCGCGCGGCGGCCGTCCAGGAAGTCGGCCCAGGCGATCTGCGCCTGCGCGTGGACCGCGAGCTCGGGCGGCAGCGTCAGCTTGCGCATCCGCGCGACACCGTCGCGCAGCAGGTCGTAGCGTGCCGCATCGCGCGCCGCGCAGATCACCTCGGTCAGGATGAACACCGCTCGTGCGGGATCGTCGGGCACCAGGTCGGCAGCCGCCATGGCGACGATCGCGTCCTGGGCGGGCGAGGTGCGTTCGTACTCGACCTGCGCGCGGATGTGCGTCGCGTCCGCGGCGATCCCGTTGTCGCTGGTCAGCGCCGCGGCCTCGGCGGCGAGTCGGGTGGCGCGGTCCGGCTTGCCCGCGTCGTAGGCGGCCCGCGCGGCGGCCAGGATACGGCGCGCCTTCTGTTCCGGATCCGTGCTCAGCCGGCCCGCACGGTCGTAGGCGGTGGACACGGCCATCGCACCACCACGGTGCTGGGCGCGCTGCGCCGAACGCTCGAGTTCGGCCGCCACCGCATCGTCGGGACCCGACGTGGCGGCGGCCAGATGCCAGGCCCGCCGATCGGCGTCCGCGGGGTCCGACAACACCTCGGCGAACGCCCGATGGACGGTGACGCGGTGATGATGCGCCGCGTGCTGATAGGCCGCCGCGCGAATCAGCGGATGCCGAAACCGCAGCGAATCCGTCGACACCACAACAAGATCCGCCGCCTCCGCGGGGGCCAGATCGGGCTCGCCGGCACCGAAACGGTGCGCGACCCGCACGATCGCGTGCAGGCCGGCGCCGCTGTCGGCGGCCGCCACCAGCAGGATCAGACGCGTTCGTTCGGGCAACGTGGCGATCTGTCCGACGAAGGTGTCCTGCACCCGCCGGGTCAGCGGCAGCGGACCGATGTAGTGCGCCGGATCGGCCTGCCCGGCTCGCTCCGCGTTGCGCCGGGCCACCCCCAACTCCATCAGCGCCAGCGGATTGCCTGCCGACTCGTCGAGCACCCGCTCGCGCCCCGGCACCGTGAGGCCCGGTGCGCGCTCGTCGAGCAGCTGCCCGGCCACGGTGCGCGGCAAGGCATCGACCCGCAGCACCTCGACGCCGGGCGTCGGGAACGGGACGGCCGTATCGCGCACCGCGCACAGCACCGCGATCGCGTCGGCGTGAAATCGCCTGGCCGCGAACAGCAATGCATCCGACGAGCCCTGGTCCAGCCATTGCGCATCGTCGATCAGACACAGCACCGGTCCCTCGGCGGCCAGCTCGGTCAGCAGCGACAACGTGCCGGCGCCGATGAGGAACCGGCTGGTGTCCGACGCGTCGATCAAGCCGAACGCGGCCCGCAACGCGTCCGCCTGCGGCGGCGGCAGCGCGTCGAGGCGATCCAGGTAGGGGTAGAGCAGCGCGTACAGCGCACCGAAGGCCAACTCCGCCTCGGACTCGATGCCGACACCGCGCAGCACGCGCATTCCGGCGGCGGCCGCGGCCGCGTACTCGACCAGGGCCGACTTGCCGATGCCCGCGTCGCCGCGGATCACCAGCGCGGTGCTGCGCCCGGACCGGGCGTCGTCGAGGAGCCTATCGATGCGCGCCCGCTCGGTTTCCCGGCCCCACAACATGTGCACAGCCTAGGACGGGTTGTGCGTCTGGCTGTCGTCGAAGCGGGTGCTGGATGCCAGGCCCGCGACTACGCTCTGTCCATCTGGTTCGCGGTCGCCGTCCGCCGATCCGAATGTTCCCTAGGAGGTGCTGTGCCGACGCTGATCTCCCCGACCGATGCCGTGTTCCTGGCCGGCGAATCGCGCGAGCACCCGATGCACGTCGGTGCCCTGCAGCTGTTCGAACCGAACACCGACGACGCCGATTTTCCGCGCCGGGTGTACGAGGGGCTCACCGCGGATCCGCAACTTCAGCCCACGTTTCGCAAGCGCCCCGGCACCGTGTTCGGGGCGATATCCAGCCTCACCTGGCGCTACGACGACGAAGTCGACCTCGAGTACCACGTGCGACGCTCCGCGCTGCCCGCGCCGGGGCGGGTTCGCGAGCTGCTGGAACTGACCTCCCGGATGCACAGCACCCTGCTCGATCGGCATCGCCCGCTGTGGGAGCAGTATTTGGTGGAGGGCCTGGCCGACGGCCGGTTCGCGGTGTACACCAAGGTGCACCATGCGCTCATCGACGGCATCTCCGCGCAGCGGCTGTTGCAGCGCACCCTCACCACCGATCCCGACGACACCGACTTCCGCGTGCCCTGGACGCTGCCCCGGCCGCCGCGGCGAGAATCGAACACCGGCTTGGGTTCTCGGCTCGCGCAGGCCGCCGGTGCGGTGCGCGGCGCGGCCACGTTCACCCCCGGCATGGTCGGTCTGGCGCGCGAGGTGCTCACCGATCCACAGCTCTTGCCGCCGTTCGCGGCACCCCGCACGATGTTCAACGTGCCCATCGGCGGGGCGCGCCGCATCGCCGCGCAATCGTGGCCGCTGGCGCGCATCCGCGCGGTCAAGGAAGCCACCGGCACCACTGTCAACGACGTCGTGCTCGCCATGTGCGCCGCCGCGCTGCGCGACTACCTGCTCGAGCAGCACGCACTACCCGACGCCTCGCTCGTCGCGATGGTCCCGGTGTCGCTGCGCACCGAGGGCGCTGCCGTTCGCCGCTCGATCATGATGACCGGCCAGTACGCCGCACTCGACGAAGGCATGTCCGGCCGCGAGAACCTGGAACTGTTCGGCAGGCTGATGGGCCTGAGCAAGAAGAACGCTCGAGTGCGTGCCGACGAACTGCTTGAAGAATTCGATCTCGTCGAGGCAGGGCGTCGCCGCGTCCTCGACTACTCGGGTGGCATGCGCCGCAGGCTGGACTTGGCGGTGAGTCTGATCGCCGCGCCTCCGGTGCTGTTCCTCGACGAGCCGACCACCGGCCTCGACCCGCGCAGCCGTTCCGAACTCTGGGACGTCCTGCGCGATCTGGTCGCCGACGGAACCACGTTGCTGCTCACCACGCAGTATCTCGAGGAGGCCGACCAACTCGCCGACGACATCGTCGTCATCGACAAGGGCACCATCATCGCGCACGGCACGTCACTGCAGCTCAAGGAGCAGGCCGGTTCGGCCAGCCTGGTGCTGACCGTCTCGCAC
>CAKZIX010000017.1 GCA_936936565.1 uncultured Nocardiaceae bacterium
AGCGCTTCCCACTCGTCACCGCACCAGGCACAGTCGTGCCCGCGCCGTCGCCGATGCCGCGCTACCCACCGTTGCGCGGGCGCCCGCACCCGGCCAGCACCGGTGAACAGCAGCTCGAACGGGCGCTCGGCGCATGTGCGTGGGCAACCGGCCGCACCTGGAACGAGACGTACTGCGGTGGGCGCTTGCAGGCCCCGATCCGCGTCGACCTGATGTGGCCGGACGCGCGTTGCATCGTCGAGATCGACGGCGACGAGCATCGTGGGCCCGCGCACTACGCCGCCGACCGCGCCCGCGACAACCGTCTCACGCTGGACGGATACGCCGTCCTCCGGTTCACCAACGACCAGATCGCCGACGACGTGGCGGCCGCCGTGGCCACCATCGAGCACCTGGTCACGTCCCGACGCGAAAGGGCACACCGATGATCGACGACTTGCGCATCAGCGAGCGCCAAGTCCTGCTGGCGTTGTTGACCGCCGCCGGCGAAGCCGACACCAAGGCCCTCAAAGGCGTTGGGCCCGAGCTGAAAAAGCCGGTTCGAGACCGGCTGATCAGCCTGCGGCTGATCGAAACCGACACCACCGCACGGCCGTTCCGGCACAGCCTCACCGACAAGGGCTGGGCCGTCTGCGCCGACCTGCTCGAATCGGAACCGCCCGCGGGATCGACTGCACCGCAACGCCTCGTGTACGCGCTGGCACGTCACATCGCGCGAGATCTGGCCCGCACCAACCGGTTGCCCGCCGACTTCTTCCTGCCCGACGCGCCCGCCGGTCCCGATACGTCGCTGGCGCTGCGGATCCGGGGCGCCTACACCGAACTCGCCGCCAAGCCGGGGGCCTGGGTCGCCCTGGTGCGGCTGCGCAACGCCCTCGCCGACGTGCCGCGCGACGACCTCGACACCGCGCTGCGCGAACTCGACCGCGCCCGCGACGTCGACCTGATTCCGGAGGAGAACCAGAAAACGCTGACGCCCGCGGACCGGGCTGCTGCGGTCGTCGTCGGCGTCGACCACCATCATCTGCTGCGGATCGCACCGTGACCCCCGAACAGCGTGCGGCGCTGGCCGCGGTGCGGTTCGACTGGGCCCAACAGCACGACGATGTCTGGCAGCCGCACAACGACTTTCACGTTCCCGGGTTGCACCAGCAGGTGTTCGACGACGTGCTCGCCGCGTTCGACGACGCCCAGCGCAGCCTCACCGCGAGCCCGATCGGCGTCGTCGTCCAAGGCCGCCGCGGTACCGGCAAGACCCACCTGCTCGGCCAGATCCGCGCAGAGGTCCAGCGCCGCCGCGGCTACTTCTTCCTGATCCGCCTGCTCGACTCCCAAACCTTCTGGCGGACCACCCTGTTCGGCATGCTGACCGACCTCGACCGGCCCACCGCCGGGCATCCGACACAGCTGGTGGCGGCGCTGTCGCGACTGGCCGAGCAGGCCGGCGTCAGCGACGCCGTGCGCGCCGCGGTCACCGGCGAAACCGACATCGATCCCGACACCCTCGACGAATTCGTGAACGCCGTGTACCGGGTCGACCGGACCAATCGCCGCGCCACCCAACATATTCTGCGCGCCCTGGTACTTTCCGCCGCGTCCGACGGCACGCTGTTCGACCTCGGCGACGCCTACCTGCGCGCCGTGGAGGTCGATCCCGAGGACTACCGGCCGTGGAAGATCCAGCGGGTCGATCTCGGCTACGAAGACATCGCCAATCGTATTTCCCAGCTGCTCGCACGCACCGGACCCGCCGTCCTCGCCGTCGACCAGATCGACACGCTGCTCGCCCAGTCGCACCGCAGCGGCGACGTCACCGTCGATCCCACGGACGCACCGGAATCCGTTGCACTCGAACATATTGCGCATGGCCTGATGTCGCTGCGCGAAGGCTTGCACCGCACCGCCACCGTGGTGTCCTGTATGCCGGCCGCGTGGATCGCGATCGAGGACAAGGCCACCAGCAGCGTCGCCGACCGGTTCCGCACCCCCGAACTGCTCAAACGCATCCCGAGCGCCGAGTTCGGTCGCAAGGTGCTGGAACGGCGACTGTCGGCCCACTACGCAAGCGCTGGATTCCAACCGCCGCACCCGGCCTGGCCCATCGCACCGACAGCATTCGAGTCCGCACCCAACTACACCCCGCGCCAACTGCTGATCAGCGTCGACGCCCACATCCGGACCTGCCTCGAATCGGGCGAGGTGTCCGAGTTGACCAGCTTCGGTTCCGCCGACGATCCGTCACCGGCCACCGTGCGCGCCGATCGCGTCGACGCCGCACTCGATTCGCTGGACGCGCAGTTCGCCCACTTGCGTTCGGCGGCAAAGGTTTCCGAACTGGTAGCGCACGAGGCCGAAGACACCCATCTGCCGAACCTGCTCGGCGCGGGCCTGTCGGCATGGATCGTCGAGCACGGCGCCCAGCACGAGTGGAACCTGGACCAGGTTCCCACGCGCAAGCCACCCGTCCATGCCCGGCTGCGCCGGGTGCTCGATGCCACCGCAGAAGACGAGCAGCACTGGGCCTTTCGCGCCATCGGCCACCCGCATCCGCGCGCGGCCGTAACACGTCTCCAAAACGCTTGCACGGCAACCGGATTGGACGGCAACATCGCCGACCGCAAACTCATCGTGCTGCGCAACCAGCCGTGGTCGGGCGGACCGAAGACCCGCGACACCGTCGCCGAGTTCGAGCGGGCCGGCGGGCGCACCGTCCGGCTCGACGACGACGATGTGCGGACACTGTTTGCGCTGCAGGCGATGTCGGCCGCGGCGCCGCCCGGGTACGAGTCCTGGCTGCAGACCCGCAAGCCGGCACAGACCACGATGCTGTTTCGCACCGCACTCGCCGGCGCGGTGCCGTCCGAGGCGGGGCGGCACCGTCGACACGATGCCGACACCGCCGCAGCCGACCCATCGCCTACGACCGGCGACGTCGCCACAACCGACACCCCTGGCACCGAAACGTCGGAAACGGCGCGCACCGACGCATCGGTCGCCACGCCCGCCGGCGCGAGCAGCACCGCGGAGTCCCGCGCGGCACGCCTCGCGGACACCGCGACGATCACTATCGGGACCGCACACGAACGCCCGATCGACATCGACTTGCAGGCCCTGCGCAAGCACACCGCGATCTTCGCCGGATCCGGTTCCGGCAAGACGGTTCTCATTCGCCGGTTGATCGAAGAGTGTGCGCTGCAAGGAGTCTCGTCGATCGTCCTGGATCCGAACAACGACCTGTCCCGGCTCGGCGTACCGTGGCCCGACGGGCACGCCTGGGCCGACGGTGACGCCGAGCGGGCCGCGCGCTACCTGCGCGACACCGACGTCGTGGTGTGGACCCCGCGCAAGCAGTCCGGGCGCCCGCTGACCTTCCAGCCGCTGCCCGACTTCTCCGGCGTCGCAGACGATCCCGACGAATTCGGACAGGCAGTCGACGCCGCGGTCGCCGCGCTGGTCCCGCAGACCATTGCCGCCGGGAGCACTGCCAAGGCCGACCAGGCAAAAGCAGTGCTGCGGGCCGCCGTCGGCCGGATCGGTCGCCGCAGCGAGAACAACGGACTCCGCGGGCTCGTGGCGCTGCTCGAGGAACTCCCGGACGGCGTCAGCGACCTCAAGAAGGCCGAAAAGCTGGCCGCCGAACTCGCGGAGAACATCAAGGCCCGCATGCAGAACGATCCACTGTTCGGCGGCGCCGGCACGCCTGTCGACATCGGCGAACTACTCACTCCCGCAAGCGGTTACCGGGCACGCGTGTCGGTGATCAACCTCGCCGGACTGCCCGCCGACGAGCAGCGCCACAATTTCGTCAATCAGCTGCAGATGGCACTGTTCGCCTGGATCAAGAAGAACCCGGCCGGCGATCGCCCGCTCGGCGGCGTATTCGTGATGGACGAGGCGCAGACGTTCGCGCCGTCGGACAAGGCGACGGCGTGCACGCAGAGCACCCTGGCGCTCACCTCGCAGGCCCGCAAATACGGGCTCGGTCTGGTGTTCGCCACCCAGGCCCCGAAGGGCCTGCACAATCGGATTCCCGGAAACGCCTCCACCCAGTTCTTCGGAAAGCTCAGCGCCCCATCGCATATCACTGCGGCACGAGAAATGGCGCGCGCACGCGGCGGTGACATTGTCGATATCGGCCACCTGCACGCGGGCCAGTTCTACGTCGTCGCCGACGGGATCCCGCTGGTGCAGGCGCAGACCCCGATGTGCCTGTCGCACCACCCGGCCAGCGCCCCGACGGAGGAGGAAGTGCTCGCACTCGCGCGCCGGGCACACTGAGCGGGCGTGGACGTGGCCGCGTCAGTCGCGGCCGCTCCTGATCACCTCCACCACGCGAGCGATGTCGTTGTCGACCAGCCGCGCGAGACCATCCGGGCCGACACTGCGGGCAACCGAGGGCGGACCCGGCAGCACCGCGTAGCGACCGTCGTCGACGAGGTCGCGCCAGCCGAACTGCAACGTCAATGCGGTGCCGTCCGCGTCGTGCGTGCCGTGGATCGTGCGCACCGTGCCGAAGCGGGTGACCGCAGCCTTCAGGAAGCGGTTCGACCGGTACCACTGCGAATCGTCGACTTCCCGCAGCACGCGGCGGCCGCGCAACGAAAAATCGATGTCGGAATCGACGGTGGCCAGCACGAATTCACCGCGCCGGCCGGGTTCGGCCGTCGGCAACCCTGCGGTCATGGCGGGACCGAGGCCGACGGCGTCACATTCGGTGACCAGGAACCCGCGGTTGCCCCAGAAGTCGGTGCCCGGCATCTGCTCGAGCACGCAGCCGTGCGCGCCCGCCCGAGCGCCGGCGCGGCGAATGATCTGTGTGGGGTCGTCGATGCCCGGCGTAGACCAGAGCAACACGGTGATGTCGGCGTCGGCGAACGTCGCAAGTGAGTGCCGGAGACGTTCGTCGACGGTGTCGCGCAACCGCTCCCGTGCCTCGTACCGCTTGCGCTCGTACACCGATGGCTCGGTCGGCTCGGCGAGGTAGACCAACGGCGGCGGCAACGGCCGTTCGTGCACCGATCGCCACAACACGTCCAGCTCCAGCCCGCTGTAACGGTAGGTGCGCCTCATTCGTCGATCACCGGAACCGACACCACGGGCGCTTGGCCCATCGCCTCGTCGAGATGCTCGGTCGATTCGAGGTACTGCGGACGCTTGTGCTCCCGGTCGCCCTGCCCGGCGCCGGCGCCGGGCGCACCGGCCGTCCCAGGGCTGCCCGGCATCCCGGGTGCACCCATCGTGCCGGCGACGATGCCCCCGGCGCTCAGCGCACCGGTTGCCAGCGAAGCGCGCGGGAACAACTTGGACGCCTCCGGCCCGGCGGCGCCGAAGCCGCCCGCACCGCCACCGAGACCGCCGCCGGCACCACCACCACCACCGGCACCGCCACCGAGACCCCCGCCGGCACCACCACCGAGGCCCCCACCCGCGCCGCGCGGCCCAAGCCCGGCGCTGCCGTTGGGGCCGCCCGCGGCGCTCGCGGCGCGCGTCTGCCCGTACTGCGCGCCGGGCCCGAGTCCCCGTAGTGCGTTGGCACCGTCGGAAATACCCTTGGCGACCCCCGACAGCCCATCGGCACCGCCGCCCGGCCGGGCGGCATTGCCCGGGACGACCCCGCCCGGCTCGCCCGGCGCGGTGCCCGGCACGCCCGGTCCCCCTGGCCCGGCCCCGGGGGCGCCGGTCCCCGAGCCGGCGCCCGAACCGCTGTACCCCGTTGCACCCATAGGCATTTCAGCACTCGACAGCAGGCTCGGCACACTACTGCGCGGCATGGCCGGGCCCGGACCCGGCACGCTGCGCGCGGGGCTCGGCACGCTGCGAGACGGTCCGGGGCCCGGCGTCGCCGCGGTCTTGCCGGCGGTGGGATCGCCCAGCGGATTGATCGGCGGCGGGAACATCGGCATCAGCTTGTCCGATACCAGCACCGGATCGTGGAAGTTGCGTTCGTACTGCTGCCGAAAGAACGTCAGATCGCGCTGCGCCTGCGCCAGGTCGACATCGCTACCCGGCGGAAATGCCTCCGCCCACGACATCGGCGGCAGCGACACCTTGGCATCCACCAGCGCGGGCGCGATATACCCGAGATTGCCGTCGACCACCCGGGCGGCCTTGTGCAGCTCCAGCGCACCGGACGAGTACGTCTGAGCGGCCTGGGCCGCCGCGTCGGCACCTGCACCGGACCAGCGCTTGTCGCTGGTTGCCTTCGTCAAGCGCTCGTACAGCACCCAGAATGCGTCGTGCAGCTTGTTCGCCGCCTGGCGCCAGGCGTCGCGTGCGTCGAACGCGCGCGCGCTCTCGAGCTCGACCCGGATCTGATGCATCACATCCCATGCGACGCCGTCCGGCGCGGGCAATCGGATCGATGGCGGCAGATAGCCGACGACGCCCGGTGCGGCGCCCGCCACGGCGGCGTAGTTGGCTTGATGCTTGGCGAACGACTCGGGGACGGCACGCGGCCCGGTCGGCACGTTCTTGTTCTCGTCGAAAGACAGCGGGCTCCGGTACAACGGCACTTCGAAGGCCTCGATTTTGGCGCCGCCGTTGCCGTCGGGCACCGAGGCCAGATTGCGACGGGCCCCATCGGTGGCCTTCACCTCACCGCGGTACTGGCCGTCGCGGGCCACAGTCGGATCCGCGACCAGCTGGTTGGTGCCTCCGTTGTAGCCGAGAACGGCCTCACCGTAGTCGAAGACACCGAGGTCGACCTGCATCCGCGGATCGTCGGCGCTGAGCCGCTCGTTCTCCTGGTACGCCCGCGCGGCGAATTTGAACGTCGCGAACATATCCTCGAGCACCTTCAGGTGTTTGTCGAGGTTCTCGGTCAGCGCCGACTCACCGACCGCACGCTTGCCGAACTTGTCCGCCAGCGGCTGCCCCAAGGTGGAAAATCCGGCGATCCGTTCGTACTGGCCGATCAATCCGCGGACGTCGATGAGCGCGTGGCTGGCTTCCACGCACGCGGTGAGGCAATCGCGGACCGCCGTCGGATCGAACCTGAGGTCAGTGCCTCGCTCCGCCTGCGCGCGCAAGCCAGGCCAAGGGTTCTCGCCCGTCATCGTGCCTCCGCCTTCCCTCACCGCCCGTCCATACCCCCTAGTATTGTGGCGGCTCCGTTCAGCTGTCACAACCCCTGGAATCGGGGGCGTACTGAGGGGTACGGCACAGCGCGAACAAGGCCCGGCTCCCACAGGGAACCGGGCCTTGCGAAACGACGGACTTACTTCGCCTTTTCGAGCACCTCGACCAGGCGCCAGCGCTTGGTGGCCGACAGCGGACGGGTCTCCATCAGCTGCACGCGGTCACCGATACCGGCGACGCCGTTCTCGTCGTGCGCCTTCACCTTGGTGGTGCGACGCATGACCTTGCCGTAAAGCGGGTGCTTCACGCGGTCTTCGAGCTCGACGACGATCGTCTTCTCCATCTTGTCCGAGACGACGTAGCCGACACGGACCTTGCGGCTGCCCCGCTCTTCGGTCACTTTGGCATCTTTCGAGTTCACTTCAGCCTCACTCATGCGGCATCACCTGCCGGGCCGCTTGCCAGGCCCAGTTCGCGTTCGCGCAGGATCGTGTAGATCCGGGCGATCTCCTGCCGCACGACGTGCAGGCGGCGGTTGTTGTCCAGCTGACCCGTCGCCATCTGGAAACGAAGGTTGAACAGCTCTTCCTTCGACTCCTTCAGGCGGCCGACCAGGGCCTCCTCGGTGAGCTCACGGAGCTCGGCGGCCGGGGTTCCGGTAGCCATCAGAACTGCTCCTCTCGCGTCACGATGCGGGCCTTGCACGGGAGCTTGTGGATCGCGCGGCGCAGCGCCTCGCGGGCAATCTCCTCGTTCGGGTAGCTCATCTCGAACAGCACGCGGCCGGGCTTGACGTTGGCGACCCACCACTCCGGCGAACCCTTACCGGAACCCATTCGGGTTTCGGCAGGCTTCTTGGTGAGCGGACGATCCGGGTAGATGTTGATCCAGATCTTGCCGCCACGCTTGATGTGCCGGGTCATGGCGATACGCGCGGACTCGATCTGCCGGTTGGTGATGTAGGCAGGCTCGAGCGCCTGGATGCCGTAGTCACCGAACGCCACCGAGGTGCCGCCCTTGGCCTGACCGGTGCGCTTGGGGTGGTGCTGCTTGCGGTGCTTGACGCGCCGTGGCATCAACATGGTTTATGCCTCCGTGCTCTCTGCAGAAGCCTCGGCTCCTGCGCGGCCGGCCTCGGTGCTCGTCGCGGTGGTACCCGACGCACCGCTGCGACGCGGGCGGGCGGGCCGCTCACGACGCGGACGGTCGGCGCCGGCGGGTGCGGCAACGGCAGCGGCCAGCTCACGACGGCCGCCGACGATGTCACCCTTGTAGATCCACACCTTGACGCCGATCCGGCCGAAGGTGGTCTTGGCCTCGTAGAGGCCGTAGTCGATGTCGGCGCGCAGCGTGTGCAGCGGCACGCGACCCTCGCGGTAGAACTCCGACCGCGACATTTCCGCACCGCCGAGACGACCCGAGCACTGGACACGGATGCCCTTGACGTTCGGCTGCCGCATCGCGGACTGGATCGCCTTACGCATCGCACGACGGAACGCGACCCGGTTGGACAGCTGCTCGGCCACACCCTGTGCGACGAGCTGGGCCTCCGACTCGGCGTTCTTGACCTCGAGGATGTTCAGCTGGACCTGCTTGCCGGTCAGCTTCTCGAGCTCGGCGCGGATGCGATCGGCCTCGGCGCCGCGGCGGCCGATGACGATGCCCGGGCGGGCCGTGTGGATGTCCACGCGGACCCGGTCGCGGGTGCGTTCGATCTCGACCTTCGCGATGCCGGCGCGCTCGAGTCCCTTGGACAGGAGCTTGCGGATCTCGACGTCTTCCTTCACGTACTCCGCGTACTGCTTGTCTGCGTACCAGCGCGACTTCCAGTCGGTGGTGATACCAAGGCGGAAGCCGTGCGGGTTGATTTTCTGGCCCACTAGCGAGCCCCTCCCTTGGTGTTACGAGCGTTGGTCTGCTTCGGAATCGAAGCGACCTCGATCGTGATGTGGCTCGTGCGCTTGCGAATGCGGAACGCACGACCCTGGGCGCGCGGCTGGAACCGCTTCAGGGTGGCACCCTCGTCCACGTACGCGCGGTGGATCACCAGCGTGCGCGGGTCGAGGCCGAGGTTGTTCTCGGCGTTGGCGGCGGCCGAAGCCACCACCTTCGCGACCGGCTCGCTCGCGGCCTGCGGCGCGAACTTCAGGATGTCGAGAGCTTCCGCGACCGAACGGCCGCGAACGATGTTCACGACGCGGCGAGCCTTCATCGGCGTCACGCGCACGAACTTCGCAGTGGCGCGAGCCGTCTGCAGTTCAGTTTCGGTGCTCATTATCGCCTCTTGCTCTTCCGGTCTTCCTTGATGTGGCCCTTGAACGTGCGGGTGGGCGCGAACTCACCCAACTTGTGGCCGACCATCGACTCCGAGACGAACACCGGCACGTGCTTGCGACCGTCGTGGACGGCGAACGTGTGGCCGATGAAATCGGGCAGGATCGTGGAACGGCGCGACCAGGTCTTGATGACCTGCTTGCTGCCCTTCTCGTTCTGAACGTCCACCTTCTTCAGGAGGTGGTCGTCGACGAACGGGCCCTTCTTCAGGCTGCGTGGCATTTCTTACCTCCTCCTTTAGCGCTTCTTGCCGGTACGGCGACGGCGGACGATGAGCTTGTCGCTCGGACGGTTGGGCTTGCGGGTACGGCCTTCCGGCTGGCCCCACGGCGAGACCGGGTGGCGACCACCGGAAGTCTTGCCTTCACCACCACCGTGCGGGTGGTCGACCGGGTTCATGACGACACCACGGACGGTCGGGCGCTTGCCCTTCCACCGCATACGGCCGGCCTTGCCCCAGTTGATGTTCGACTGTTCGGCGTTGCCGACCTCACCGATGGTGGCGCGGCAGCGCACGTCGACGCGGCGGATTTCACCCGACGGCATACGCAGGACGGCGTAGGCGCCTTCCTTACCGAGCAGCTGGATGCTCATGCCGGCCGCGCGGGCCAGCTTGGCACCGCCACCCGGACGCAGCTCCACCGCGTGGATGGTGGTACCGGTCGGGATCGAGCGCAGCGGCAGGTTGTTGCCGGGCTTGATGTCGGCGGTCGGGCCCGACTCGATGCGCGCACCCTGCACCAGATCCTTCGGCGCGATGATGTAGCGCTTCTCGCCGTCGGCGTAGTGCAGCAGCGCGATGCGCGCCGTGCGGTTCGGGTCGTACTCGATGTGGGCGACCTTGGCCGGCACGCCGTCCTTGTCGTTACGACGGAAGTCGATCAGACGGTAGGCGCGCTTGTGGCCACCACCCTTGTGGCGAGTGGTGATGCGGCCGTGGGCGTTACGGCCACCGGTCTTGGACAGCGGACGCAGCAGCGACTTCTCCGGCGTCGACCGAGTGATCTCGGCGAAGTCGGCGACGCTCGAACCGCGGCGGCCCGGAGTAGTCGGCTTGTACTTACGAATTGCCATGAGTTCTTCTCTGCTTTCTGAAGTCCCCGCCGCTTACGCGACCGGGCCTCCGAAGATCTCGATGGGCTTGCTGTCGGCCGAGATGGTCACGAGCGCGCGCTTGGTGCTCTTGCGCTGGCCGTAACCGAAGCGGGTCCGCTTGCGCTTGCCCTGACGGTTGGCAGTGTTGACGCTGGTCACCGTCACGCCGAAAACCTGCTCGACGGCGATCTTGATCTGCGTCTTGTTGGAATCCGGGTGCACCAGGAAGGTGTAGGTGCCCTCTTCGATGAGTCCGTAGGACTTCTCGGAGATGACCGGCGCCAACAGGATGTCGCGGGGGTCAGCGATGGTAGCCATTACTGGTTGTCCTCCTGGGCAGCTTCCGCAGGCCCGTGCACGAACGTGTTCAGAGCTTCGACGCTGAAGACAACGTCGTCGCTGTTGAGCACGTCGTAGGTGTTCAACTGGTCGGGCGCGATCGTGTGCACCGACGGCAGGTTGGCCGCGCTCTTCCAGCCGGCGATGTCCTCGCGGCCGATGACGACGAGCACCTTCTTGCGATCGGTGAGCTCGCCCAGGAACGCGCGGGCGGCCTTGGTCGACGGGGTCTGACCCTCGACGAGTTCGGTGATCACGTGGATGCGCTCGTTGCGCACGCGGTCCGACAGGGCGCCGTTGAGCGCCGCGCGGATCATCTTCTTCGGGGTGCGCTGGCTGTAGTCGCGCGGCTGCGGGCCGTGGACGGTGCCACCGCCGGCGAACTGCGGCGCGCGGGTCGAGCCCTGACGGGCGCGACCGGTGCCCTTCTGGCGGTACGGCTTCTTGCCGCCACCGGACACCTGGCCACGGGTCTTGGTCGCGTGCGTGCCCTGGCGGGCCGCGGCCTGCTGGGCGATGACGACCTGGTGCATCAGCGCGATGTTCGCGGTGACGTCGAAGATCTCCGAGGGGAGATCGACGGTGCCGTTGGTCTTGCCGCCGGGAGCCTTGACGTCCAGCGTCAACTTGGTCTCGGTGCTTGTCATGCTCGTGCACCACCCTTCACTGCGCTCTTGACGATCACGAGGCCACCCTTGCGGCCGGGGATCGCACCCTTGATCAGCAGCAGGCCGTTCTCGGCGTCGACCTTGTGCACGGACAGGTTCTGCGTGGTGACGCGGTCGTTGCCCATCCGGCCGGACATGCGTACGCCCTTGAACACGCGGCCCGGGGTGGCGCAGCCACCGATCGAGCCGGGACGGCGGTGCACAGCCTGGGCACCGTGGCTGGCGCCCTGACCGGCGAAGCCGTGGCGCTTCATGGTGCCGGCGAAGCCCTTGCCCTTGCTGGTGCCGGTGACGTCGACGTAGGCGCCCGCCTCGAACTGGTCGGCGGAAAGCTCCTGGCCGACCTCGAAGGCGGAGGTGTCGGCGACGCGCACCTCGACGATGTGGCGGCGCGGGGTCACGCCCGCCTTGGCGAACTGGCCGGAGACCGGCTTGCTCACCTTGCGGGGATCGATCGCGCCGAAAGCGAGCTGCACGGCGTTGTAGCCGTCGGCCTCTTCGGTACGGATCTGCGTGACGACGTTCGGTCCGGCCTTGACGACGGTCACCGGAACGACACGGTTGTTCTCGTCGAAGACCTGGGTCATGCCGAGCTTGGTGCCCAGCAGGCCCGTCGCGGGGCGAGTCTTGTTGTCAGTCATCTTCTCTGCGCTCACTGAATGTTCACGTCGACGCTGGCAGGCAGGTCGATGCGCATGAGCGCGTCGACCGTCTTCGGCGTCGGGTCGAGGATGTCGATGAGACGCTTGTGCGTACGCATCTCGAAGTGCTCGCGCGAGTCCTTGTACTTGTGCGGCGAGCGGATGACGCAGTACACGTTCTTTTCGGTAGGCAACGGCACCGGGCCGACGACACGGGCGCCCGTACGGGTCACCGTCTCGACGATCTTGCGCGCGGACGCGTCGATCGCCTCGTGGTCGTAGGCCTTGAGCCTGATGCGGATCTTTTGTCCCGCCACGCTAAGTGTCCTTACTCTTGAACTCTTCAGCCGCTACTAGTCAGTTGCACAGCCACGAACCACGGACAACGCACGCAGGGATGTCCCAAAAGAGCGCGCATGCTCTTCAGTCGCCGCTGTGCATCTGTCATGGTTCATCCGGTCCACGCGGTCGGGCGTGTCGCCTTAGCGCTCATAGGTGTAGACCGGTTAAGCTGCATTTCGTCCCCGACTCAGGCCGCAAAACAGCGCGTCCCGATCAAGGCAACCCGAACAGTATGCCCCATCGGGCGGGCCGAAGCCAAATCAGCTCGGATCTGCGATCACCGAACCTGGGCGATATCGATGGTCCAGCCACGAGCGTGCAGTTGTTCTCGCCGAAGGCGCCCGCTCGGCGAGAACAACTGCGCGCTCGACGAAACTCAGACGGGCTTCACCGAGATGGTGCCGCGGCAGACCGCATTCTGGGTGTTGATGAACCACAGGCCCGCGCCGGTGGAGACCGTGACCGTGAAATCGACGGTGCCGGAGCCGGTGAACGTCCGGTTGACGGGGATCACCGGGTGCTGGGTGAAGCGCGCCTCGTCGCTGAAGCTGCGGCCGCTGGCTCCGGTGTTGCGGTTGTGCCAGTCGACCTGCACGCGCGTGCCGTACCAGTTGATCCCGATGCTCGGGATCAGGCCGCCGGGCGGGACCGGCAGTTCGTTGCCGCCCGACAGCAGCAGCGACGGCTGCAGCGGTTTGTTGACGTCGTCGCGCGAGGCGCCCGAGGCGGCGCCGATGCGCCAGGTGAAGGCAGGTGCCCACGGCAGCGGGTTGGCGCTGCCACAGGACATGCCGGTCGAGGTGGGTTCGGCGGCGGCAGGACCCGACCCACCGACAACAAGGCCGGCGGCCAGGAGCACAGGTGCAATCGCGGTGACGACCGTGCGGAACAACGAAGCCTCCTTGGTTGCATTCATTCAGCCAGCTTGAATGATCTTGCACCCGCGTGTCGACCCGTCGAAACTGTGGTCATAAGCGCGCCGGCGCGGGCCGTGCGGACGCCTGTGCAGAACCCGACGCCGCTACCCATGCGCAGGTCAGGGCGGCCGCGACTCCGATCACACCGATGGTGACGAATCCGGCGCCGTAGCCGCCGCGATCGATGGCCACCCCGGCCAGTGGGGCGCCGATGGCGTTGCCCGCCGTCATCGCCGAGCCGTGCCAGCCCAGCGCCTCGCCGCGTGCCCGCTCGGGCACCAGGTCGCCGAGTTGATCCAATCCGGCGACGATCGTCGGCGCGCAGAGCAGTCCCACCACGAATCCACTCAGCGTGAGCATCGGAATGTCGCGGGCCAGCGCGATCGGCGCCGTGAGCGCGGCCAGCGCGGCCAGCAGCAGATACATCGAGACGGACCGGTGCAGCGCGCCGTAGACGAGGCCACCGACGATCGACCCCAGGCCCCACGCCGCGAGAATCACGCCGAGCACAGCGACCGCGTCGAGCGAGCGGGCGGCTGCCAGGAACGTGACTTCGGACCCGATCAACACGGTGGTGGCGGCGGCCGCGGCCACGCACAACGCCACGAACCGGCGATCGACCCAGACCCGCCGCGGCACATGCTCGGTTGCCGTGTCGTGCGCCAGCCGTGGGTTGGCCAGCCACAACACCAGACCGGCGAGCACGCCGACCAGCTCGACGCCGAACAGCACCCAACTCGTCGGCCAGACTGCCGCTGCCCCGAGCGCGATCAGCGGACCCACGATGAACGACACCTCCACGCCGACGGAGTCGAGCGACAGCGCGGTGCGCCGGTGCTGTTCGTCGACGGCGACGATGATCGCGGCCCGGGTGGCGGTGAAGATGGGCACGCTGAACAGTCCGGCGACCACGACCAGCGCCAGCAGCGGGAAGTAGCCGACGAACGGTGCCACGCACCATATCGATCCGCACACGAGCACCGACGGTGCGACCACCGGGCGCAGGCCGCGTTTGTCGAGCAGCCGGCCGCGCCACGGACCGCTGATCGAGGTGCACACGGTGACGACCGTGGCCACGAACCCGGCGGCGGTGTAGGAGTGCCCGAGCGTCTGGACGACGTGCAGCGGCAGCAGCACACCGGTGGCGAAGAACGGCGCGCGGATGAAGATGCCGAGCAGCAGCACGTTGCGTGCTGCTGCGTTCCGCACGACCGGTCCGTACGCGTTCATCTTGTAGATCGTGGCAGGTCAGCGCCGGTGATCCAACGCATTTTCGCGCCGGCCGGCCGCCGGGACCCGCCGCAGCGGACTCTCACGACCGCGCCGCGGTGACTTGCCCCGACCCACCGCACGAGACGGTCGCGCGCCACGGCGCGACCGTCCGACGATGTCTACCTCGGAGCCGGCGTCGTCGTCGACGTGGTGGCGGGTGCCGAGGACGTCGTCGTGCTCGCCGGAGCCGGCGTGGTGGTGCGCGCCTTCAACTCGCTCGTCGCGGTTTCCGACGGGGTCGTGGTCGGGGCCGTGGTGGTCGTCTGCTTCGACTCGGTCGTCGTTTCGGCAGGCGTTGTCGTCGGCGCGGTAGTGGTGGCCGACGACGACGTGGCCGATTCCGACGAGCGCGGCGTGGAGGTGCCCGACGTGCTGGTCGGGGCACTCGACGTGCTCGCGGCCGTGCTCGCGGCGGCCGCGCGCACCGCGGCGACATCCGCCTCGGTGGGCTTGGTCGCGGTGTCGATCTGCTCGCCGGCCTGGGCCTGCTTGGCCAGGTGCGTCAGCCAGGCGGCGGCGTACTCCGCCGTGGTCAGGGGCTTGCCGTTGGCCGGGTCGGCGTCCTTCCAGTAGTCGAAGTGGTGACCGACGTGGTTCGGCCCGAAGGTCTGCTGGTAGGGGTCGCTGAGCACCACCGGGATCGTGTTCTGGTTGGTGACGATCAATCCGACGATCTCGTTGAACACCTTCTGCGGCAGGTAGGCCAGCGGCGTCATCGCCTCGGACGAGATCGAGTCGGCCGGGGCCGGCGGCGTCTCCTTACCGGGCACGTATTGCGGATCCGACACCTTCAGCAGCACCTGCAGGAAGGTCTCGTCGCTGGTCCACCACTGGGGGTTGCGGCCGATGTAGTCGAAGGCGTTGAACGCGACCTTGCCGAGCGCGACGGCAACATCTTGCCCGGTGGCCGGGGTCAGGCCGTCGCGCTCGAGGTTGTCGATGTTGACCTGCCGGCCCACGTTGACGGCCAGCTGCAGCAGCGAAATGTTCTGCGGCGCAGCGCAAGTCAGGTCACCGTCGGAGCAGAACGAGGCCACCTTGCCGTCCAGCTTGCCGAAGCCACCGCTGGTGCCGGGCAGTGCGCCCTGGCCCGGCGTCGGGCTGCCGCCGTTCTGATACGGGCGGTCGAACCCGTCCGGGTTGCTCGACGGGTTCTGCGCGCCGGGGAACGGTCCGTCGCCGGCCGATCGGCCCGGATCGGCGAGGATCACCACACCGACGACCTGGTCCGGGTCGACGGTGCCCGGCTCCTCGTGCCCGATGTCTTGGGCCACACGCCGGACCACGTCGGAGCCTTCGCTGTAGCCGACGATGGAGAACTTGGTGTCGGGGCAGGCCGCGGCGATGTCGTGCATCACCTGCTTGGTGTTGGCGACACCGGCGTTCACGGCGTCTTCGTAGTTGGCCAGGTTGGCGGGGTAAGCGATGTAGACGGCGGCGTAGGAGCCGGGCTCGACGTCGTCCTTCGGGGCGTTGACCACGGGGTCGACCCATTCGCTGTGGTAGTCGTCGGAGAGGGCAGCCGGCAGTTCTTTGCCGTTGGCGTCGAGCAGGAGCTTGGTGGTGCCCTGCCGAGGCGTGTCGTTGCGGCCGGCCACCGAGATGGTCACCATGTCGTGGCATTCGGTGACCGAGGAGGTCAGTTGGGTGTCGACGGTCTGCGGCGCCGTGGTGAGCGCAAAGGTGGCAGCGGCGATCGCCGCAACCCCGAGAGCGGCGGGCGCAGCAATCGCCGGGCCCAACCGGTGCCGCGCGATGAAATCGCGAAAAGCCATGCTGTGTAGTCCATTTCCCTCGTCCGACCCGCTGGCGGACACGCGCCCCCCGACGGCAAGTGTCACTACCCGTGTCGGGTATCGGCACAGAATCGTTACCGGCGCTCAGCGACCCCAGTTCTGTGGGCAGCGACTGTCGCCGTAACTTACTCCGTAGTAAGGTCGGCGCATGAGCAAAGAGACCGGCACCCTGCGCGGGTGGAAGAAGCTGCCCGACAACCGCATCGGCCACACCGTGTTTTCGCTGGCGATGGTCGCTCGGGTGCCCTACTTCGGCACCGTGCTGCCCACCGTCGAAGCCCTCGAACCGGGCTATTGCGTGGTCAGCGCGCCCAAGTGGTTCGGCATCCACAACCACATCGGTACGTTCCACGCGATCGCAGCCTGCAACCTGGCCGAGATCGCCATGGGCATGCTCAGCGAGGCCACCGTCCCGACTACGCATCGCTGGATCCCCAAAGCGATGAACGTGCAGTACTTGACCAAGGCGAACACCGGCTTGCGCGCCGAGGCCAAGCTGCCCCAAATCCCCGAGTTCGGTCCCGAAGGGTTCGAACTGGTCGTGCCGGTTTTCATTTACGACAAGTCGGGCACCGAGGTCGTGCACGCGGACATCACCACCTGGGTCACGCCCAAGTAGCCACCGCGGGTTGAATGGGGCCATGACCGACGTCTGCATCGTTGGCCTCGGCCCCACCGGCCGGGCGCTCGCCCACCGCTGCGCCGTCGCGGGCCTGAACGTCGCCGTCGTCGACCCGCGCCCGGACCGGCTCTGGATGCCCACGTACTCCGCGTGGGTGGACGAGCTGCCGGACTGGCTGCCCGCCTCGGTGATCGCGTCGCGGATCGAAGCGCCCACCGTGTGGGCGCTCACCGACCACCGTATCGAGCGGCCGTACGCGGTGTTGTCCAAGCCGCGCCTGTTCGAGGCGCTCGCCCTCGACGGCGTCACCGTGCACGCGCAACGGGCGCGTCAACTCACCCGGCACACGGTGGAACTCGCCGACGGCACCGTCGTGAAGGCGGCGCTCGTGGTCGACGCTCGCGGCATGCCCGCCGTCGGCAGACGCCCGGCCGCCAGCGCGCACGGCATCTTCGTCGATGCCGACAAGGTCGCGCACTACGTGCCCGACGGCGAAGGGCTGCTGCTGGATTGGCGTGACGAGAACGGCGCCGGGCCGGACGAGCCGCCGTCGTTTCTGTACTCGGTACCGATCGGCGACGGCACCGTCATCTTCGAGGAAACCACGCTCGGCGTGCCCGGCGGACTGCCGCGCAAGGTGTTGCGCGAACGGGTGCTGAACCGGCTGAAGGCCCACGGCATCGAGCTGACCGGCGACGAAGCACACGAATCGTGCCACTACCCGCTGGACCTGGCGCCGCCGCGCCGCCGGGATCGCGCAGCGGTGCCCTTCGGCAGCATCGGCGGCATGATGCACCCCTGCACCGGCTACAGCGTGGCCCCGTCGATGGCACTCGCCGATACTTTCGTCGATGCCCTGCGCACCGGCGTCGACCCGGTAAAAGCGTTGTGGCCCAACGATGCCCGGCTCGTCTACTGGATGCGCAAGAAGGGCCTCAACGGGCTGGGCCGGCTCACCGCACCACAGTGCGCCTCGATGTTCGACTCGTTCTTCCGCGCGTCGCCGCGCGGCCAGCGTGCGCTGCTGTCCGCGCACGACGATTACGCCGCGCTCGGCTGGGTGCTCGTGCAGACGGTGCACAACACCTGGCCGTTCCGTTGGCGCTTCGACCTGGTGGGCTGGACCAACCGCAACCGCTGGCGCTAGGACGCCGTGGTCTACTCGACCGCGCCCGCGCTCAGGCGAGGTGCTCGACCCAGTACCGCCACAACACCGGCGCGTACTCGTCGAGGTCCGGCACAGCAATATCGGTGCCGGCCAACGCTTTCCGAGCATCGGTACTGTCGAACTCACAGGTGAACTCCGTGTGCTCGACGGCCTCGGCGGGCACCCCCAAACGCGGCAGCAGCACCTCGCGCACCCCGGGGATGCTCATCGCAACACCCAGGGTCTGCTTGGGCAGCACCGGCGCCAGGTGCGGCGCTCCCGCCTCTTCGGCGAACCGGTTGACGACGTCGGCGGTCTTGCGTGCCACCGGATCGGTCAGGTGGAAGGTGTGCCCGTCCAGCCCGGGCAGATGCGAGATGTGGTCCATCGCAGCGGCCACATAGTCGACCGGCACCATGTTGGTGGCGCCGAGATCCGGAATCACCAGCGGCACCCGCCCCGGCAGCCGACCGGCCAGCTGCAGGATCTTGAAAAAGTAGTACGGACCGTCGATCTTGTCGATCTCGCCGGTCTCCGAGTGCCCGAGCACGATCGAAGGCCGATACACCCGCCACGGCACCTCGCATTCGGTGCGCACGATCTTCTCGGACTCGAACTTCGTGCGGTGGTACGGCGAGGGCAGCACCTGCCCCTCGTCGAACATCTCCTCGGTGAAGGTGCCGCGGTGCAGCCCCGCGACGGCCACCGACGAGGTGTGGTGCAGCCCGCCGACACCGAGCTCGTTGGCCACCGCCACCGCTTGGCGGGTGCCGCCGTTGTTGAGCAGCTCGTTCTGCTCGTCCGAAGCCGTCAGGTCGTAGATCGCCGCGAGGTGATACATCCGCTCGATGCCGCCGCGATGGGCATCGAGCCAGGCCGGGTCGATACCCAGGCCCGGCTGCGCCAGATCGCCGGGCACCGCGAACACCCGATCGTGGGCACCCCAGCCGGCAGCGCGCTTGGCAAGCTTGTCTTCCGAGCCGGGGCGCACGAGCACGTGCACGTCCACGTTGTGCCGGAGCAACTCCGGCACCAGAAAGCGACCAATGAACCCGGTTGCGCCGGTGACGAAGTACGCCATGCCCCTCACCCTAGGCGAGCGCCGCCGACCGCGACCCGAGTTGGCGAGACCTCGTGGGCAGACGTTCGACCCGGGCCGTGCGCTCGATGGGGTTCGGCGCGGAATGCGGCGCGGCTGCCAGTTCGGCCATCGTTGCTGCGGTGGCTGCGGCGCCACCCGGCGCCGCTAGGCTCGACGGGCACGGTGCAAACCGACGAGGGGGAAATATGAGTGCGCTGCTGATGGCGGCCGACGTCGTCGCACAGTCCGGTCAGGTAGTGCCCGAGGCGGCGCCGAGCGCCGACCCAGGAATGCAGATCATCCGCTGGCTCGTCTGGATCGCGATCTTCGTGGTACCGATTCTCGTCCTGGTCGTGATCGTGCTCGTGATCGTCAAGGTGGCGAACCGCAATTCCCCTGGTGGCCAGCAACTTCCACTGGCGGGCTGGCACCAGCCGCCGGCTCCCGGCTGGCAACAATCGCCGGCTCCCGGCTGGCAGCAATCGCCGCCGGGCGGGCCGCTACCGCCTGCCCCCGGCTACCGACCTCCGCTCGACCGGCAACAGCCCCATCCCGGCTGGCAGCGCCCGCCAGGGCAGTGACGCCGAGCGCGCGGCGGCTACTCGAAGACCGCCTTGCGCTTGCCGAACATCGCGGCCACGCCCTCGACGTGGTCGGGCTTGCCGATCAGCGACAGCTGACCATCCAGCTCCCGGTCGAGGGCCGCATCCAGCTCGGTGAGGGTTGCCAGATTGACGGCCCGCTTGGTCAGCGCCAGCGCCTGCTGCGGACCCGCAGCCAATCGACCGGCGACCTCGGCCACCCAAGCATCCAGATCCGCGGGCACGCCGGTGATCAGACCTGCCGCCAAAGCCTCTGGCGCATACAGTCTTTCACCCAACAGCGCCAGCTCCATGGCGCGTGCCCGCCCGACGGCTGCGGCGACGAGCGCCGTGGAACCACCGTCCGGCATGAGCCCGATGTTGACGAAAGCCAGTAGCAAGTATGCCTTTTCGGCGAGGTAGCTGAAATCGCAGGCCAGCACCATGGATGCGCCGATGCCGGCGGCGAGGCCGTTCACCTTGGCCACCACCGGCTTCGGGCACGCGACGATCGCCCGGATCATGGCGTTGGCGGTTTCCATGACCACCCGGTCGTCCACCCGCGGACCGGCCAGGTCGAACCCACTGCAGAAGGCGCGGCCCTCCCCCGTGAGCACGATGGCGCGAACTTCGGGATCGGTTGCCGCAGCGGTGAATGCGTCGGCCAGCTCCTGCATGGCAGGCACGTCGACGGCATTGAGGCGGTCCGGCCGGGCGACGGTGATGCTCAGCAGTCGCCCGGCGCGGACGCACCGCAGTGCGCTCATCAGGCCGAAACCGGATCGCTCACAAGCGAAGCCAGGCGTGCGGTGATGAGCTCTTCGGCCTCGTCGACGATGCGGGAGATCAGCTCGGCGACGGTCGGGATGTCGTGGATGAGCCCCTGCGCGAGTCCGGCCGACCAGATGCCGGCCTCCAAGTCGCCGTCCTCGAACACCTTGCGCCCGCGCGCCCCGGAGACGAGGTCGCGGATGTCGTCGAAGGTGCCGCCGGCCTTCTCGATCTCGACGACGCGCCGCGATACGTCGTTGGCGGCGACGCGCGCGGTGTTGCGCAGCGTGCGGAAGATCAGCTGGGTGTCGCGCTCGGAGTTGGCGACGATCTGCTCTTTGACCTTCTGATCGATCGCGGACTCCGCGGTGCACAGGAAGCGGGTACCCATGTTGATGCCGTCGGCGCCCAGCGCCAGGGCGGCCACCAGACCGCGCGCGTCGGCGAATCCGCCCGAGGCGAGCATCGGGATGGTGAGTTCGCGGGCCGCGGCCGGGATCAGGATGAGGCCGGGGATGTCGTCTTCACCGGGGTGGCCGGCGCACTCGAAGCCGTCGATGCTCACCGCGTCGACGCCGAGCCGCTGCGCCTTGAGTGCGTGTCGCACGCTGGTGCACTTGTGGATCACTTTCACGCCGGCGGCGTGAAAGCCTGGCATGAACGGTTCGGGGTTGCTACCGGCGGTTTCGACGATCTTGACTCCGCTGTCGACGATCGCGGCCGCATACTCCGCGTACGGCGGCGGGTTGATCGAGGGCAGCACGGTGATGTTGACACCGAACGGCTTGTCCGTGAGCTCACGGGTACGCTCGATCTCCAGCCGCAGGTCGTCGGGTGTGGGCTGAGTGAGCGCGGTGATGAATCCGAGCCCACCGGCGTTGGCGACGGCGGCGACGAGTTCGGCCCGGCCCACCCACATCATGCCGCCCTGGGCGATCGGGTGCTCGACGCCGAACATTTCGGTGAAGCGAGTGCGAAGCATGAAATCCACCTTCCGGTTCCGCACTGCCATGTGCGAATTGTGGTTAACTTAAGGGCGCTCGACCAGCGCTGTCAACCGAATCCAGAGGAGGGGCGATGACCGCCGATATCGCCCGTCCCGTGCGGCGCAGGCCGAAAGACCGCAAGCGGCAAATTCTGCTGGCGGCCGCGCGCGCGTTCTCCGAACGTGGCTACCACCCGGTGGGCGTCGACGAGATCGCCGCCGAGGTCGGCATCTCCGGACCGGCCCTCTACCGGCACTTTCCGAACAAGTACGCACTCCTGGTCGCAGTGGCCGAGAACAGCGCACAAACGATGATGGACGTCGCCGCCGCCGCGGACTCGGATGCCGAGCCCGCACAGCGCCTGCACGACATCCTGGCCGCGCTGAGCGCCATGTGCATCGAAAACCGGCGTGGCGGCGGGCTGTACCGCTGGGAGCGGCGCTATCTCGAGCGCGAGGACCGCCGCCGCATCCGCAAGCTGTTCGACGGCACCTTCGCCCGCATCGAAGCACCGCTGGCGCTGCTGCGCCCGGGATTGCCGGCCGACGATGTGATGCTGATTTCACGGGCCCTGCTGAGCGCAGTCGCCAGCATCAGTGCGCACCGCACCACCTTGAGCAACCCACGCATCGAGGCTGTGCTCGCCGAGATCTGCGCGTCGGTCACGATGGTCGATCTGCCCGCACCCGATCCCGGCCCCGCCGCGCCGGAGACCGGGCTGGCGGTCACCGCGCGCCGCGAGCGGCTGCTCACGGTCGCACTCCAGATCTTCGCCGCGCGCGGCTACCACGAGGCCAGCATCGACGAGATCGCCACCGCGGCCGGACTCACGCCGTCGAGTGTGTACCGCTATTTCGACTCCAAGGCCGCGCTGCTCAGCGCCGCGTTCTACCGCGCCTCGGATCAGGTGGCGGTCTCGCTGTCTCGCGCTCTCGGTGAGTCGAGCGCGGCCGCCGAAGCGATTTCCCGTGTCGCCCAACGCTTCCTGGCCTGGTCGTTCGCCAACCCGGAAATGGCGCAGGTGTACTTCGCCGAGTTCGGAAACCTGCCCGCCGAAGAACAGTCCCGGCTGCGCGCCGCCCAGCGCGACAACGTCGACGAATGGGTGAACCTGCTCGTGGAGCTCGGCTGCGAACCCGTGGTCGCCCGGTTCCGGGTACACGCCGCGTTTTCGATCGGCCTCGACATCGGGCAGGTGGTGCGCTTCGATCGCCGCCCGGCCACGCTGGCGCGCACCCACGCGCTGATCATGGGTGCGCTCCGCGCTTAGGGCGCTGCGCGCTCAGCGCGAGTGCTTGCGCCGCGACCGCCACGACTGCCAGCGCAGCCGGCGCGGCTGGCGATCCAGCGCGACGGCGTCGAAGCGCGCCCGATATACATGCCGCACAACAGTTTTGGTGCGCGCGAACTCGCACAGCCCCGGTTCGCCGTAGATTCGGCCGTGCCCGGCCAGCCCGACCCCGCCCAGCGGCAGCGACGGCTGACCGAAGAAGGCCTGCACCGAGTTGATCGTCACGAATCCGACGTTCAATTTGCGCGCCGCCCACTGTGCGGTGGGTAGATCGCGGGTGAAGATCGAGGCACTCAGCGCATACGGCGACGCATTGGTGCGGGCGATCGCTTCGTCGAGATCGGCGACCGGGTTCACCACGAGCACCGGGCCGTTGGTGGGTTCGGTGACCGCCAGGCTTTCCTCGGGCACCTTGGTGAGGATCACCGGTTCCACGTACGGCTGGCGGATCGATTCGAGCCCGCCGAGCACGGCCGTGCCCCCGCGCGCGAGCGCGTCTTCGATGTGCTCGCGGATCACGTCGACCTGAGCTTCCCGGGTCATCGGTCCGTAGGAGGCGCCGCGGTTGCCGCCCGGGCGCAGCTTCCTGGCTCCGGCCACGACCAGTTCGAGGAAAGGCTCGTAGACGGACTCGGCGACATACACCCGCTCCACCGCGGTGTGCGCCTGGCCCGCGTTGCCCATCGAGCCGGAAACCGCTGCGGCAGCGGCATCTTCGAGCCGGGCATCGACATGCACGATCATCGCGTCCTTGCCGTCGGCCATGACGAACGCCGGGGTGAGCGTGGATGCGCACACCTCGAGGACCTTGCGGGCGGCCAGCGAGTTGCCGATGAACGCCACCTTGTCGATCTTGGCCCGGCACAGCGCCGCGCCGGTGGTGTGATCACCGGTAACCATCTGCACCACAGGCTGATTCGGTGCGAGCCGGGCCCAGCTGTCGGCGATCCAGGCGCCGACGCCGGGAGTGAGTTCGTGCGGCTTGCACACCACGGCGTTGCCCGCCGCCAGCGCCGAGGTGGCCGCGGCCATCATCGTCATCAGCGGATACGTCCACGGCCCGATCACGCCGATCACGCCATATGGTTCGTAGCCGACGGAGCTGCGCACCGTCGGGTTGCTCCAGCGCGCGGGCGCCTTGTCGTCCAGCACCGCACCGGCGTGGCGCGCGGCCCAGTCCAGGTGCTCGATCGCCATCATCACTTCGATGGCGGCGTCGTTGTGCGGCTTGCCGGTTTCCTGCATCAGCAGCTCGATGAGTTCGTTCGAGCGCCGCGCCAGCGCCTTCTTCCAGTCCAGCAGCCAACGCTTGCGCTTGTCGAAACTCAGCTCGCTCCACCACTTTTGGGCCGACCGGGCCTCGCGGACGGTGCGCGAGATCTCCGTGGTGCCCATCAGAGCGTAGTTACCCGTCACCTCACCGGTACGCGGATCGGTGGGAGTGAGCACGCGGGGACGCGGCGGGGTGCTTTTCGGTGCCGGCTTCTTGTCGGTCGGCACAGAAGGTTCGGACATGTCCTCCAACACCTTCGAGGTCGTCTGGTCGCTCGATCATGCTAGCCCTGCGGCTGCTCGCGTGGCGTCTGCGCGGCTCCCCGACCACGCCCTACAGACCCCCCGACACGCATCCCCCACTCTGCCAGAAAACTGCGCGGCGCGACGGCGCCGCGGATCGCGATCTCACCGACCGCGTCGCAGCCGCTCCCAACTGATGCCCGCGAGGCGAGATCGGTGTCCCGGGTAACATTCGGCTCGTTACCGAGCTGTTGGAGAGTTGATGCCCCCTGCGCAGGATTTGGCTGTCGAAGTCGATTCCATACACAAGTCGTTCGGCGAGGTCCACGCGCTGCGCGGCATCAGTTTCTCGGCCCAGAAGGGCACGGTTCTCGGCATCCTGGGCCCCAACGGCGCGGGCAAGACCACCACGGTCAAGGTGCTGTGCACGCTGCTGCGTCCCGACGAGGGCAGCGCCCGCATCGCGGGCTACGACGTGACCAGCGACGCGGCCAAGGTGCGCCGGGCGATCATGATGACCGGGCAGTACGCAGCACTGGACGAGAACCTGTCCGGCCGGGAGAACCTCGAATTGTTCGGCCGGCTGATGGGCCTCAAGCGGCGCGACGCGCGCGCCCGCGCCGACGAACTGCTCGAAGAATTCGATCTCGTCTACGCCGGACGCCGGCCGGTGCGCACCTACTCCGGCGGCATGCGCCGCCGCGTCGACCTCGCCTGCGGTCTGGTCACCCGCCCCGAGGTGGTATTCCTCGACGAACCGACCACCGGCCTCGACCCGCGCAGCCGCCAGGGCGTGTGGGAGTTGGTGCGTTCGCTGAAGGAGCAGGGCATCACGGTGCTGCTCACCACGCAGTACCTCGAAGAGGCCGACGTGCTCAGCGACAACATCATCGTTATCGACCGCGGCACCGTCATCGCCACCGGCACGGCGACCCAGCTCAAGGAGCGCACCGGTGCGAGCTACTGCGAGGTCGTGCCGCTGGATCCCAGCGCGCTGACGACTGCGTTGGATGCGCTCGGCGATCTGGTGCCTGCCGGATACACCCTCGACGGCGCGGATCGCATCTCCATCCCCGCGCCGGACGGCGCGGCGACGCTTTCGGTGGCGGTGCGCCGACTCGACGTGGCGGGGGTCGACCTGGCCGACATCGCCCTGCGCCGGCCCACCCTCGACGACGTGTTCTTGTCGATCACCGGGCACCGGGGCGATTCCGCGTGACGAGCTACGTGGCCCGGCCCAATGCGCTGTCGCAGTGGCTGGCGCTGACCGGCCGGACCGTGCGCACGATGGCCACCCGCGGCGAGCTGATCGTCGCGATCGTCGCGCCGCTGATCTTCACCCTCGGGTTCTATCTGCCGCTGCGCTATGTCATGTCCTTCCGCGGCATCGACTACGCACAGTTCGTGATGCCGATCATCGTGCTGCAGTCGATGGCTTTCACGATGATGTCCAACGCGCAGCTGGCCGCGTTCGAATCGATGACAGGACTGACCACGCGGCTGCAGACGATGCCGGTGCACAACCTCGTGCCGTTCGCCGCGCGCATCGCCAGCGGCCTCGTCCGCTCCGTGGTGTCGCTGGTCGCGGCGCTGATCTTCGGGCACATCATCGGCTTCCGGTTCGTCGCCGGTATCGGGCAGGCAGTGCTGTTCTGCGCGTTCGCGCTGGCCGTCGCGACCGTGCTGTCGCTGGGCGCCGATGCGCTCGGCGTGCTCACCAAGAGCCCCGAAAAGCTCAGCCAGGCCCTGAATCTGCCGGTGTTGATCTTCGGCATGCTGTCCGTCGGCTTCGTGCCCGAGTCCGGCTTCCCCGAGTGGATCCGCCCGTTCGTGCGCAACCAGCCGATCTCCCAGTTCTCCATATCCATGCGCGAGATGGCCGAGCACGGCGTCAGCTGGCACGTCCTGTGGCCGTCGCTGGCCTGGCTCGCCAGCATGGGTGTGCTGTTCACGGCCCTGGCGTTGTGGGCGAATGCGAGGCGCGAATGACCACCATCTCCCGCACCGTCGAGCTGCCCGCGGTGGCCGATCCGCCGGGCGAGTCCTCGTTGCGCGCGTTCTTCGTACACAGCGGGGTGCAGTGCAAGCGACTGCTCATCACCTGGTCCCGCGACTCCGTGACCACCGTGCAGGCGCTGCTGTTCCCGGCGCTGACCCTGCTCATGTTCTGGGTCGTGCTCGGCGATTCGATCACCGCCGCCACCGGCAGTCCCAGTGTCTTCGGCACCGTCCCGATGATCACGTTGATCGGCGCGATGGCCGGATCCACGATCTCCGCGCTCGGGCTCATGCAGGAACGCTCGACCGGTCTGCTCGGCCGGTTCGCCACCATGCCCGTGCACCGCGCCGCGGGCCTGTTCGGCCGGATCCTGGCCGAGGCGATTCGCGTCCTGATCACGACCCTGGTGATCATCGCCGTCGGGTTCGCGATCGGCTTCCGGTTCGAACAGGGCCCGTGGGCCGCGATCGCGCTGATCCTGCTGCCGATCGTGTTCGGGATGGGCTTCGCGGTGCTCGTCACCGCCATCGCGACCGTCTTCACCGACACCCGCATCGTCGATCTCGTCGGCATCCTGACCAACCTGCTGATGTTCTTCAACACCGGTTTCGTGCCGGTGTTCGCCTACCCGGTGTGGTTGCAGGACATCGTGGCCAACCAGCCGATGTCGTGTGCCATCGACGCGATGAAGGGCCTCTCGCTCGGGGGCCCGGTCGCCGAACCGCTGCTCAAGACGCTGGCCTGGTCGATCGGGATGATCGTGGTGTTCGCCTACCCCGCCGTCAAGGGCTATCAGCGCGCCGCACAGAACTGACGGTTCAGCACGGTGCCGAGCGGCCGGCCGCCGACGGATCCAGTGCCGCGCGCACATGGTGCAGTGCGCGCGGTTCGGCGAGCAACGCCGAGTGCGTCGTCCGCAGGTGCGGGCAGCCGTCCTGCAGCCAGATGTTCCGGGCGCCCGGCAACAACGCCGACTCCGGTGGCGTGACCACTTCGTCGGTGCGGGTCGCGATCATCGTGTACTCCACGCCTGCCACGACCTCCAGGCCGGACATCGGCGAACCCGGCAACAGCTGCGCGCCCGCCACCCCGAACACCTGCCGGGCGATCTGCTCGTTGCGCAGGCCCAGCAGCGCGAGATCCGGGTACGTGCGCCGTAGCCCGCCGAATGTGGTGCCCTGGTTGGGCGCGCCCAGCGCGACGAGCGCGTGCACTCCGCGGTATCCGGAGGCGATGAGATAACGCACCGCGGTGCCCCCGGCCGAGTGCGCGACGACGTCGACCTGTCCGGCACCACGGACGGCGTCGAACACCCGCTGCAGTTCGGCGGCCGAGCTGCGCAGGTCGGCCGTGCCCCACGTGGTGCGGCCGAGTAGCCCGGCCGCGGCGCCGTAGTTGGGCGCGTGCACGCAGAAGCCGTCTGTCCGCAGCAGCGGCGCCAGCACCGAGAAGCTGGTGGCCGCGTCGGCACCGGCGCCGTGCACGAGCACCACCGGGCGACCGGTCCGGCACGGCTGCACCGTCTCGGCGTCCGCGCGGGCCGGCAGCGCGAGGCAGCCGATCAGCACGATGACGGCCCCGAGCAGGCCGCACGCGATGCGCATCAGATGCCCAGGGCGCCGGCGAGCACGGGCCACGAGCGCTTCAGATCGTCCTGCCAGTAGCCCCAGGTGTGGGTGCCGTTCGGCCGGAAGTTGTACGTGGCGGGGATCCCGAGGCCGTCGAGGCGCTGCTTCAGGTAGTGCGCGCACATGTTGGTCGCGGCCTCGATGCCGCCGCCGAGCACCAGCTGGTTGGCCATCCCCCACGGTCCGGGCAGCGAGTAGGCACCGTTGTAGATGTCGTAGCGGCCGGGCAGGCCGTTGCCCGCCGACACGTAGAGCGCGACGCCGCGCAGCCCGGCGGCGTGCACGATCGGGTCGTTGGCGGCCCACATCGGATCCGACGGCGGTCCGTACATGTTGACGGTGTTGCCCAGTCCCCAGGTTTCGACGGTGAGCCGGACGAACTGTTGGCCGACGGGGTCGGAGGTTTGCACGCAGCCGCTGTAGCTGGCCGCGGCCCGGTACAGCCCGGGCGCGGCGATGGCCAGCGCCAGCGCCGAGGTGCCCGACATCGACAGCCCGGCAATCGCGTTGCGCCCGTTGGCCTGCAGGTGCGAATTCAGCAGCGGCGGCAGTTCGGCGGTGAGAAAGGTCTTCCACTTGTTGACGCCCAGCCGCGGATCGGGGTGCCGCCAGTCGGTGTAGTAGCTGAATTCGCCGCCGATCGGCGACACCACGTTGACGTGTTTGTCCGCCAAAAACACCAGCGCGTCGGTCTTGGTGCGCCACTGCGCGCCGTCGACGCCGCCGCTGGATCCGGTGAGCAGATACAGGACGGGCGCGCCCGGTTTCGCGGCCCGATGCACGTGCACCGTGATGTCGCGGGCCATTGCCGGCGAATACACGGTGAGCAGCTCTTCCCGGGCATCGAGCGCGGTGACGTGGCGGATCAGCGGCGCCGATTCCGCCGGCGGTGCCAGCCCGATCATTGCGCCCGCCGCAACCAAACTTGCCACTAGATAACGCAGAACGTTCACATGTGTAACGGTCGGTTACCCGACCTGCGATTACACGACGGAATTTGCGGTGCCAGAGCCTCCCATGTCAGGGTTTTCCGGGGCTTGGTAACCGTGACGCAACGGCGCGTCACACTGGGCTTCAACTGTCCATTCAGTAAAATCATGAACTTTGGTTACTTCAGTCACACTGGTAACATCGCCTGCAGCCGAAGGATCAGGCCCGAGGAGATCGACACATGCGCAGACTCCGCCGAATGACACTGGCCGCGGCGGCCTGCCTGGGAGTTGTGGCCGCGGCACTGCCCGCTCCCGCAGCGTCCGCCGACCCCGAACCGATTGCCGGATACAACCGCATGGGCCCCGCACCCGAGGGCGCCAACGATTGGAACTGCAAGCCCTCTGCCGCACACCCGCGCCCCGTGGTGCTGGTGCACGGCACCGGCTCGTCCATGCAGCACATCTTCAAGACGCTCTCCCCCGCGCTCAAGAACGAGGGCTACTGCGTCTTCGCGCTCAACTACGGCGGCATCCCGACGTGGTGGGACCCGAACCTGATCGTGTGGGGTGTCTCCGATATCCGCACCTCCGCGCGCGAGCTGTCCGGGTACGTCGATGCGGTCCTGGCCCGGACCGGCGCCAGTCAGGTGGATCTGATCGGGCATTCGCAGGGCGGCATGCTCTCCCGTCAGTACCTGAAGTTCGAGGGCGGCGCGAACGCCGCCGATCCCGCCCGTAACAAGGTGGCCAACGTCGTCTCGCTGGCGCCGACCAATCACGGCACCACGTTCAACGGTCTGCAGCAGATGTACCTGGTGCTGGCGTCGCTGGGCTTCCACAACGACCAGATCTCGCAGTTCGTGTTCGGCATCGCCGGGCGCCAGCAGCTCATCGGCTCCCGCCTGATCGCCGACCTGAACGCCGGCGGCGAGACCATGCCGGGCGTCGAGTACACCATCATCGCCACCCGCAACGACCAGGTCGCCACGCCACCGGAGTACTCGTTCCTGTCCACCGCGCGCGGCAACGTCGACAACGTGTGGGTGCAGGACGGCTGTGAGAATCTCCAGGTCACCCACGACGGCCTCGTCGGGCACCCGCGCTCCCAGTGGCTGGTGTTCGGTGCCCTGGACCCCGGCTACAAGGCCAAGCACGCGGCCGCACCCTGCGATCCGGCCGCCCCGCAACCGCGCTAGGCGCCTACCCGGCCGCCTCGCGTCGGGCCCGATTCGAGTACTCCGGCACTCGTGACATCGTGGTCGCGCGCCGGGCAGGATCCGAAGCGGTAGGTCGTCGCCGTGACGACGCCGTCGCCGACAGCTGGGGAGATGCCATGTGGACGATGCCGCACGTGCTGCTGCGTGACCCGCTGCGCAGTGTGCAGCGCTTCGTGTTCAAACCCAAGCATCTGTCACCGATCCAGTCGCAGCGGGTGCAATCGGTGCTGAGTGTCCTGGGCGGGATCCCGCCGGTTCGGGAGGCGATCAGCGCTGCGCTCATCAACCGGTATACGAGCGCGACAGCGCCGCGGCCCCGGCCGTTTTCGATGGCCGGCGACTACACGAGCTGGCGCAGCCTCACCGACCGCACGTTCACCGGACGGCATCTGCCCGCTGCGCCCGAAGGGGCCCTCACGCTTCCGCCCGAGGCTCAGGTGAACGAGCTGTTCCGGCGCGAGCGCTTCGCGCCGGCGACCGACACCAGCGTGCTGTTCATGTTCTTCGCGCAGTGGTTCACCGACAGCTTCTTGCGCACCGACCGCAGCAACCCGGCGAAGAACACCTCGAACCACGCCATCGACCTGTGCCAGATCTACGGTCTCGACGAGCAGCGCACCCGCATGTTGCGCGCCGACACCGGCGGGTTGCTGCGCAGCCAGTTCATCGACGGCGCCGAGTATCCGGAATTTCTGTTCGATCAGGACCGGCCCGATCTGACGACGCAGCCGCACTTCGAGGGCCTGCACGACGCCGCGGCGTTCGCCGAGATTCTCGAGTTCTGCCCGCCCGCGAACCGGCGCTCGACCTTCGCCGTGGGACTCGAGCACGGCAACTCCACTATCGGGCACGCGATGTTCAACGTGATTTTCCTGCGTGAGCACAATCGGATCGCGCGGATCATCGCCGCGGCACACCCCGAATGGGACAACGACCGGGTCTTCGAGACCACCCGCAACGTGCTGATCGTGTTGCTGCTGAAGGTGGTCGTCGAGGACTACATCATGCACATCGGCCCGTTCGAGTTCCCGCTCACCATCCCGCCGTTCATCGCCGAGCAGGCCAGCTGGAACCGGACCAACTGGATGTCGATCGAATTCAACCTGCTGTACCGATGGCATTCGCTGGTACCCGACGCGATCGGCGAGCTGGGGCCGCTCGATTTCCTGAGCAACAACCCGATGATCGTGCAGCGCGGCGTGGGCGATCTGCTTGCCCTCTGCTCACGGACTCGGGCCGGCCGGATCGGGCTGGGCAATACGCCGGCCTTTCTGGTCGACCGCACCCGACCGGAGGTGCCGTCGGTGACCGAGAAGACCACCACACACATGCGCCAGGCGCACCTGCCCGCCTACAACGACTATCGAAAGGCCTTCGGGCTCGAGGAGTTTCGCAGTTTCGACGAGCTCACCGCCGACCCACAGTTGCGCGCCCGGCTCTCCGAGCTGTACGGGACGGTCGACAACCTGGAGTGGTACGTCGGGATCTTCGCCGAGGACTACCCCCGCGACTACATGATGGGCGAACTCATGACGGTGATGGTTGCCTACGACGCCTTCACCCAGGCTCTCACCAACCCACTGCTGGCCCGCAATGTCTATACGCCGCAAACATTTTCCGACGAGGGCTGGCAGATCATCGAGCAGACGTCTTCGCTGCGCCAGATCGTCGCGCGCAACACCGGAATCGACCAGGCGCTGGTGAGCTTCCGGGTTCGGCCTTAGGCACCGATGCGCCGGACCGGCACCACCACGGCGGGCAGCGCGCCCGTCACCGGCACGGGCAGCGACTGCGTCGAAAGAAAGTCCCCGGGCGAGCGCACGCCGTCGCCGTCGATGTCGACGTGACAGGACACCGACAGCGAGTGGGTGGGCGCGATCTCGGGCACGTCGGCGTCGAACAGCACCCGGGTGCCGGACCGGATGGGCACCGCCCGCAGCTCCGTGGCGGCCACCAGGGTCGACGGCGCGTCGGCGAAGGACACGTCGCGCACCTCCACGACGACGCGCGCGGCGATCAGTTCCGGCGTTTCGGCGGGCACCACGATCATGCCGCGCAACGCGCGCACTAGACCACCACGGTGTCGTCGAGCGGGTACAGCGCGTGTACGGCAGCGATGTCGCCCGCCGAAAGCGCCGTCCGCTGTCCCATGACGACACCCGGCGGCAGCGGCTGCCGCGGCACCACCGTGTCGCCGCCGTTGCTCGAAAACGCCTGGCGCGGATAGTGCATGATCGAGCCGAAGTCGTAGGCGCCCAGGTCGTCGCCGTCGGCGATGTGCTGGTCGAAGTTGTGCGCGGCCGCAGGGTCGATGTTGGCGAATCGGATTTCCACCCGCGCCTCACGGTCTGCGCGGCTCTGCTCGTGCCACAGTCCGATCGCGTGCCCGATCTCGTGGATCACGTTCCCGGTCCGGCAGGCGGTACCGAGCGTAATATGTTGGCGCCCGCCGTGTTTGCCCACCATCGACGAGCAGCCCGGGCCGGGCCGGAAGCGCACGAAGTCCACGTGGTCGGGGGTGCGGGCCACGAACCGGATGCGAGTGTTGGCCTCCCAGTGCGCGATCGCGTCGTGCACCCGGTGCGGGTCGGGCAGGGCGGGATCGATCTCGTAGGGCACCGTGGCGTCGGCCCAGCGAAAGCCGACTCCGGTGATTCCGAGGCCTTCCAGGTGCACGTCCTCGCTGAGCACGATGTCGCCCTCGAACACCGCACTGCTGCCGATCACCGCGTACCGCAACACCTTCGACTCGAAGTCCGGCCCGCCGACCGCCATCGTCCCGGCCTCGGGCGCGGTGGGCCATTCACATTCCATGGTCATGTCACAACCTTTCTTTGCGGTCCAGATGCCGGACGAGCACTGCGAGGTTCATCCGGAGAATGTCGAGCGCGAGGCCGGTGTCGAGCGTGGCCGCGACGTCGCCGCTGGTATGCACGTCGGCGTTGGCCCGATCGTTGGCTTCGATGGTCAGCAACGCGGGCAGTCCCGCGGCGATGAACGGCAGGTGGTCGCTGCCGAACGGATCCAGTGATCTGCTGACGGTCAGACCCGTGTATGTCGCTGCGGCGGCGACGAGTTCGTCGATCAACGGACCCGACTCCGGGGCGGCCTCGATGAGCACACCGCGGTCCGGGGTGTTCGTGCGGGCGATCATGTCCATGTTCACGACGATGCGCACCCGGTTGCGGTCGCGCTCGTCGAGTGCCGCGACGTGCGCTGTGCTGCCGAACAGCCCTTGCTCCTCGCCGCCGAACAGGATGAGCACCAGGTCGTTTCGCCATGCCTTGGCCGCCAGCACGCGGGCCAGCTCGAGCACTCCGGCGGTTCCGCTGCCGTTGTCGTCGGCACCCGGGGCAGGTGCCTGCGGGCCGCCGGCGAGGTTGATCGAATCCAGATGCGCGGTGACGTAGACGAGTTCCGGGGCACCGTCGGTACCGGGCTTGCGCGCCACCACATTTCGGCTCGGACGGCCCTGCACCACGATCGCCTCGTCCGTCACGTCGTAGCCGAGTCCGGTGAGATGCTCGCCCAACTCTGTTGCGATCGCGACGAATTCCGTGCTGTGCGAGTGTCGTGTGGGCGGCGCCAGCACGCGGGCGAGCACCGCGTCGTAGTCGGTGCGCGACAACGTGGCCAGCAGCGCGGCCACCTGCGGATCCGGCACCTCGGGATCGGCTTCGGCACGCTCGAACACCACGGCGCCCGGGACGAGTTCGCTACTGCGCCAACAGGTGTGGTCGGTGCCGGCAGGTACCTCGGCCGCGGCCACGACCAGATAGCGGCCGTGATCGGCGAGCACCTCGACCTCGGGGTGCTCGTGCTGAAAGCTGCGTCCCACCTGCGTGACGACGGCGAGGGGCCGGGCGCGCGCTGCCGCGTCGGCGGCCCAGGTGTAGTAGGTGTCGCCGAACTTTGCCCATTGCGCGCCGGCCGGTGCGGTGGTGGTCATGCGGATCCTTCCTCGCGCAGAACTAGCACGGTGTCGTCGCAGCGGACGACGATGACGACGCGACGCCGCCGCGCCGTCGTCAGTTCGAGCCGGTCACCGGCGAGCGCCCATTGCCCGGCGTCGGCACGTGGTGCGTCGCCCCGGCCGATCGGCGCATCGACAAGCGTTCCGTCGGAACGCAATTCGAAACCGGCACGACCCCGCGCCGGCGGAAATGCGAACTCCGCCGGCCGGTAGACGCGCTCGTCGCCGTTGTCCTCTTCGAACGAGTGCCACCAGCGACGTACCAGGCAGTCGCGCATCTAGTGGCGAACCTCGGCCGCCCACAGCGACTTTCGCGTCGACTCCAGGCACGCCGACATGCGCGCAGCTTGGCCGTGGGTGAACATCACCATGCCGGCGTCGTCGGTGTAGTCCATGTAGTCGTAGAACAGGTCTCCGTCGGGGCCGTTGTTGCACGAGATGTGCGGGAAGGTCGGGATGCCGCCGTTCGGGTCCGCCTGATTGGGCGTGTCGTCGACGAGATCGCTGAGGGAGCACGGGTTCTGGTTGCCGTCTTCGTCACCCCAGATGTGGAACAGGTTGAGGTAGTGGCCCACCTCGTGCGTGGCCGTGCGCCCCAGGTTGAACGGCGCGGTGGCGGTGCCGATGGTGCCGAACGCCGTGGTCGTGACGACTACCCCGTCGGTGTCTGCGGCGCCGCCGGGGAACTGGGCGTACCCGAGCAACCCGCCCACCAACGGACACACCCAGATGTTCAGGTAGCGATCGGTAGGCCACGGATCGACGCCGCCGTCGCTGTCGCGTTTGACGTTGTCGTCGGCTGCGAAGCCGCGCAGCAGCGTCGACCGACGGGTCACACCGGTCGTCGGGTTCCCGTCGGGATCTGTTGTGGCAAGGTAGAATTCGATCTTCGCGTCGCTGATCAGACGCCCGAACACCGACGGCACGATGTCCAGGTCGGCATTGGTTGCCCGGAAATCCTGGTTGAGCACATCGATCTGACTGGCAATCTGTGCGTCCGAGATGTTCTGTTCCTCGGTGTTCCACACCACGTGCACCACGACGGCGATCCGCGCCACCTCGCGCCTGGTGACCGCATCGCTGGTCTGTAGTTCCTGGGTCAGCCCTTCCAATTCGATGCGGGCCGCGCGGTACCCGGGCGAGTCCGCAAGAAGTTGCTGGTGAATGTCCTGCGCGGCGCAGCTGCGCCGGGTCGGAGCCTCGTTGGATGTCATTGTCGTTGTCTTCCTGTGGTGGTCGCCGATACGCCCCCGGTACGGAGACGGATCCTGGTGTTTGCATGGCCGTCGCTGCGCACCGCGATCCGGTTCGCCGCCGGCTGGCGACGCTCACGTTCGGCAGGCGGCGAAGACGCTGCGTCGGTCGCGCAGCCGTCCTCGATCTCGTTGACTGTGTCGTCGATCATTGCCGTGCCGACCTTCGTCTCGCGCCGCTCGAGGTAGTCCGCCGTGGATGGCGCCACTGGGGACAATCCGAAGCATGCGCCCGCGCGCCGGGGCCGACACGAGTAGCGGGCTACTCGATTCGGCGTGACCCAGCACAACTGCGCCGCAGGTCGCCGTGGGAGTTCAGCGCAGGTACGCCTCGACGATCGGGCCGATCAGGGCCAGTGCCTCGGGCGTGGCCATCTGCGGGTGGGTCGCCGGAATCGGGTGATTGTGCACGGCGCCCGTCACATACGGCTCCCACACTCGCGCCACCTGGGTACCGGTGCCGTGGTCCTGGGCGGCGCTGAAGAACAGCACGTCGCCGTCGAACACGTCCGGCCGGTACGCGCCGATCAGTTCCGGAGCGCGCACCGCATTGGCGTACATGCGCTCGACGCGCTCGGGGGTCAGCGTCACCAGATCCTGCGGGATCGATCCGTGGAGCCGGGCCAGCGCATCGGGGGTGAGCGCGGTGACGTCACCGAGGCCGGACGGATCGATACCCAGCTCGCCCAATGCTCCCGCGATGGCCGCGCGGAACACTTCCAGATCGATGTGCAGCGCGCTGTCCAGCATGATCAGCGCTGCCACGTCGGCACCCGCCCGCTGCAGCCGCGTCGCCATGGCATGGGCGATCACGCCGCCGTAGGACCAGCCGAGCAAGCGGTACGGCCCTTCGGGCTGCAGCCGACGCAGCTCGGCGACATACCGCTCGGCGAGCTCGTCCACCGAATTCGATTGCGCCGCAGGGTCGACGATCGCCGCCGACTGGATACCGACGATCGGCTGCGCCGGATCAAGGTACTGGCCGAGTCCGCTGTAGCACCAGGACAGTCCGATCATCGGATGGATGCAGAACAGCGGCGGCCGGCTGCCACCGGCGCGGATCGGCAACGCGACCTGCAGAGCGGCGTCGTCGGAGCGGTAGTCGTGCTGGGCTTCCAGCAGGGCCGCCACCTTGGCAACGATGGCCTCGACCGTGGGCGCACCGAAGAACCACTGCACCCGCGCCTGCGCCCCGGTGACGGCACGCAGCCGGGCCACGAGTTGCATTGCCAGCAGCGAGTTTCCGCCCAGGTCGAAGAAGTCGTCGTCCATGCCGACCCGCGCCACGTCGACCACCTCCGCGAACGCGCCGGCTACCAGCCGGTCCAGCGGCGTCGCCGGGGCCCGGTAGGCGCGTACCGCGAGCTGCGGCTGCGGCAGCGCCTTGCGATCCAGCTTGCCGCTGGCATTGAGCGGCAGCGCGTCCATGGCCATCACCGCGGATGGAACCATGTACGAGGGCAACACCTTTCGGGCATGGTCGAGGACGGCGGCCCGATCGAACTCGGGCATCACCACATAGGCGACGAGCCGCTCCTCGCGCGCCGCGACCGCCACCGCGGCGACACCCGCAGCGCCCGCCAGTGCGGCTTCGACCTCGCCCAGTTCGATCCGCTGCCCGCGCAACTTGATCTGAAAGTCGCTGCGGCCCAGGTATTCCAGCTGACCTTCCGAATTCCAGCGCACCACGTCGCCGGTGCGGTACATGCGGCCACCGGCAAAGGCGACGAAGCGCTGCGCCGTCAGTGCGGGCGCCTCGAGATAGCCGCGTGCCAGTTGCACGCCCGACACGTACAGCTCGCCCGGCGTGCCGATCGGCACCGGCCGCAACCGCCGATCCAGCACGTGCACACCGGTATTCGCGGCCGGCGTGCCGATCGGCACCGGCCCGGTACCGACCTGTGTCGCGGTGACCACCGTTGCCTCCGCCGGGCCGTACCAGTTGTGCAGCACCGCATCGGACTGTTCCCGGAAGCGGGCGGCAGTGTCCGGCGACAGCGCTTCACCGGCGGCGAATACCGTGCGCAGGAACGGAATTCGCGCGCCGTTGCGCAGGAATGCATCCAGCATCGAGGGCACGAAGTGCGCCGTGCCTACCCCGGTCCGCGCGATCAGCTCGTGCAGGTACTGCGGATCCTTGTGCCCGTCCGGTTCCGCGACCACGATGCGGGCCCCGACCTGCAACGGCCACAACAACTCCCACATCGATATGTCGAAGGTGACCGGCGTCTTGTGCAGCACCACGTCGGAACTGTCGTGCGGGTACTGCCGCTGCGCCCAGCGCAGCTGGTGCACCATCTGACGGTGCGTGATCATGACGCCCTTCGGGCGTCCGGTGGAGCCGGAGGTGTGGATCACGTACGCCACGTTGTCCGGATGCCGTTGCGGGCGTGCGGCTTTCTCGTCGGTGTCCGGCAGTTCGGTGAGCACGCACACGGGACGGGCACCGGCCAGCACCAGGGCGTTGCGTTCGGCGGGGTGGTCCGGGTCCACCGGCACGTAGGCCGCGCCGCTCTTGAGCACGCCGTAGACGGCGATCACCAGCTCCAGGCTGCGCCGCATGCACACGGCGACCGCACCTTCGGGTCCGGCGCCACGCCGGATCAACCAGCTCGCAACTCGATCCGCGGCAGCGTCCAATTCGGCGTAGGTGAGCGCTGCGGCGCCGTAGTGGACCGCGACGGCATCCGGCGTCCGCGCCACCTGCTGCTCGAACAGGTCCACGAGGGTGGCCTCGTCGAGCAGGTCGGGCGCCTCGGTGGCGTTCCAGCGTGCCAGCAATTGGCGTTCGCTGCCGGTCAGCGGGTCCAGGTCGTCGAGCCGGTGCGCGTGTGCGAAGCCGGTGACGATGCCGCGTAGCCGTGCCAGCAAGGTGTCGATGTCGTTGTCGGAGAATATGTCTCGCAGATATTTCAGGGTCAGCCGGAGCTGGCTGTCGTATACCGCGACGACGGTGAGCGGGTAGTGCGTCGCGTCGGTGTTGCTGAATCCGGTGATGTTCATGCCGCCGCCGGCGTTGTTGGCGGCGACCAGGCCTGCACTGTCCACCGGGTAGGACTCGAACACGATCAGCGAATCGAACAAGGGTCCCAACCCTGCGCGCTGCTGGATCTCTCCCAGCCCGAGATAGTGGTGTTCGAGCAGTGCCGCCTGCTCGGATTGCAAGCGCACCAACAACTCCGGGACGGTGCCGTGCACGTGCACGCGCACCGGCACCGTGTTGATGAACAGCCCGACCATCGATTCCACGCCCGCGAGCGTCGGCGGGCGCCCGGACACCGTGGCTCCGAACACCACGTCGTCGGAGTCGGTGAGCCGGCCGACCAGCACCGCCCACGCCGCCTGCACCACGGTGTTCATGGTGACGCCGAGTTCGGCTGCGCGACGCGCCAACTCGGCGGTGAGCTCCGGGTCCAGCGCCACCGTTGCCTGCCCCGTTGCGGTGATCTCGCCGGTGAGTTCGCGTGCGGCGACGTGTGTCGGCGCGCGCAGCCCGGCCAGCGCGGCAGTCCAGGCGGCGCGCGACTGCTCGGCATCGCGCGCGGCGAGCCAGGCCAGGTAGTCGCGGTAGCGGCCCGCGCGCGGCAACACCGCGGCGTTCCCGGTCGCGTAGGTGATCAGCAGATCCTTCAGCAACAGTGGCAACGACCAGCCGTCGAGCAGAATGTGGTGGGCCGTGACCGCCAGGTGCGTCGTCTCCACCGACGTCGAGATCAGCGCGTACCGCAGCAACGGCGGTGCCGCCATATCGAAGTGCCGCTCGCACTCGGCGCGCAACACCTCCGCCAGCATCTCCGGTCGGTCGGTGAGATCGACGTCGCGCCACGCCAACTCGACGTGCGCCGGCACGAGCTGCCGGGCGTGCCCGCTCTCGTCGGTGCCGAATCCGGCGCGCAGATTCGGATAGCGGTCGAACAACGCCCTGGCCGCGGCGCGCAGCCGGTCGCGGTCCAGTCCGGTGCCGAAGTCGAGCACCAGCTGCATCGCGTACACGTCCAGCGAATCGGGCGTGCGCTGCGCCAGTTGCGCATGGAACAGCAGCCCCTCCTGCAGCGGCGACAGCGGCCAGACATCTTCGAGCGCACCGTGCTTCGATTCCCAGCCGTCGATGTCGCGCTGGCTCACACGCACCAGCGGGAAGTCCGACGGCGTGGCGCCACCGGCACCCGGCGCGTGCGCATGCCGGGCCAGGGCAACCAGTGCCCGCCGCCACAGCGCGGCCAGGCATTGCACGTCTGCGGTATCGATTGCGCCGATCGGGTAACCGAATTCGGCCACCAGCGTGTCGCCGGCGACGATCGCGTTGATGTCGACGGTCGCCGAGGCCGGCAGGTGCGGATCGAATGTCCCTGCCACATCGCCGAGTTCGCCGGTGGGTGCCCACGGGATCGTGGCCGGCGTCGCCGCCGCGCCAGCGGACACGCGCCCGAGATAGTTGAAACTTACTTGGCCCATGGGCAATTCGGACAGCACGTCGCCCGCTGTGAGCTCCAGATAGCGCAGCATGCCGTAGCCGATGCCCTTGTCCGGCACCGCGGCGAGCTGCTCCTTCACCGTCTTGAGCAGCGCCGCCGTCGCCGTCCCACCGTCGAAGGCGGCGGCGACATCCACCTCGTCGAGGTGCACACGCACCGGGTACAGCGTCGTGAACCAGCCGACGGTGCGCGAAAGATCCACTCCGGCAACAATTTCCTCACGACCGTGCCCCTCCACGCGCAGCACCGGCGCGGACACCGGCGCACCCGAGCGCTCGGTGAACGCACACAGCGCCAGCGCCAGCGCGGCGAGCAGGCCGTCGTGCACACCCGCCCGGTAGGCCGCCGGCAGGGCCGTCAGCAGCGCCTCGGTCGTCTCCGGATCGAGCTCGACACGCACCTTCTGCACCGTCGACATCACGTCCACCGCCGGATCGAGCGCGCGCGTGCCGAGCAGTGGATCGGCTCCCGCGAGCATCGACGTCCAGAACGGCAACTCCGCCTTCCGATCTCGCGCGGCTTCGGTCAGTACGTAGCTCCATCTGCGCATCGACGTCCCGACCGGAGCAAGCGTCGGCGTCACCCCGGAACTGCGCTGGCCCCAGGCAGACGCCAAGTCGGGCAGCAGGATTCGCCACGACACCCCGTCGACCGCGAGATGATGGGCGATGATCACGAGATAGCCCTCGGGCACCCACAGGAATTGCAGCAAGCGCCCGGCCTGCGGGTCCAGTCGGTCCATCGCGGCGTCGAGCTCGGCCTCCAGGTCGTCGCGGGCCACTCGCCGGACCAGTGCGTCCACATCGATTGCTCGGTGCGGCAACGTTTCTACGCACCAGTCACCGTTCTCGGACTGCAACCGCGCACGCAACATGTCATGGGTGGCGACGACGTCGGCGAGGGTGGCCACCAACATCTCGCGCGTGATGTCGGGCGGCAACGCGACCGCCATGTTCTGGGTGAATCTGTCGAACCCGCGCGTGCCGCGCTCGAGGAAGTAGCGCAGCACCGGCGTCGGCGGCATGGGGCCCACGCCACCGCCGGGCAGTTCCGCGAGGATCGTCCGGTGCGCGCCGGCCTCGGTGCACACGTCGGCCAGACGGCGCACCGTCTTGTGCTCGAAGACATCTCGCGGGGTGAACCCGATGCCCGCGGCCTTGGCGCGCGACACCAGCTGGATGGACATGATGCTGTCGCCGCCGAGCGCGAAGAAGCTGTCGTCGACGCCGACGCGCTCGAGCCCCAGCAGTTCGGCGAACAGCTGGGCGATTGCGGCTTCGTTCGCCGTAGCTGGTGCCCGGAATTGCTTGGCCGACAACGCCGGCAACGGCAGCGCGGCCCGGTCGAGCTTGCCGGTACGGGTCAGCGGGAACTCGTCGACAGCCACGACGGCGGCCGGGACCATGTGTGCGGGCAGCACCTCGGCCAGGGCGTCGAGCAGTACGGTGGTGTCCGCGGCGGCCCGCGGGTCGGCGACCACGTAGGACACGAGCGCGGTGACGCCCGAGGCCAGCGTGCGCCCGACCGTGACCGCACGGTGCACCTGCGGCAGCGCCAGCAGCGCCGCGTCGATCTCGCCGAGCTCGATACGCAAACCGCGCACCTTCACCTGGAAATCCGCGCGGCCCACGAATTCCAGTGCCGGCGTGGCGGTCCCGCGCTTGCGCCAGCGCACGACGTCGCCCGTGCGGTACATCCGTTCGCCAGGACGTCCGAAGGGATTGGCCACGAACGTGCCCGAGGTCAGTCCCATGCGCGCGTGATATCCGCGCGCGAGCGCCGGACCCGCCAGATACAGCTCCCCGGCGGCACCCGGCACCACCGGGTGCAGGCGGGAATCCAGCACCAATTCCACCACGCCCCGCACCGGCGCACCGATCGTCACGGGCTCGCCTGCGTGCAGTTCGGCGTAGGAGGCCATGATCGTGGCTTCCGTGGGTCCGTACCCGTTGATGTAGCGGGCCCGGCCTTCCCAGCGTCCCAGCAACTCCGGCCGCGTCGCGTCGCCGCCGACGATCATCGCCTCCAGCTCGTCGATGCCTTCCGGATCGACGGTGTCCAGCACGGCGGGAGTGAACACCGCGTGCGTGACGTGTTCCTCGCGCAGCAGCGCCGCCAGTTCGCTGCCGCCGACGATCTCGTGCGGCACCACGACCAGGGTCGCGCCCTTGGCGAAGGTCACGCACCACTCCAGAACCGACGGATCGAAGTTCGGCGCGCACAGGTGCAGGAATCGGTCACCTGCGCTGACTGCGTAAGCCTCGCAAGCAGTTTCGAGCATGCCGGCGAGGCCCGAATGCGTCACGCTGACCGCCTTCGGCCGGCCGGTCGATCCGGAGGTGTAGATCAGATACGCCGGGTTCGTCGGGCGCACCGGGGCGATGCGTTCGCCGTCGCACACCGGAGCTGCCGAGTACTGCAGCACCGTGGCGGTCAGCTCGTCGTTCACCAGGCGCCAGATCTCGCCCGGCAGTCCTGCGGTGGCGGTGAGCCCGACCAGCGCCGCCGAGTCCGTGACCATGTGCGCGATCCGCTCGGCGGGGTAGGACGGATCGATCGGCAGGTAGGCGGCGCCGGTCTTGGCCACCGCCCACACCGCGCTGACCATTGCACCCGAGCGCGGAAATGCCAGCGCCACCACGCCTTCCGGACCGGCACCACAGTCGATCAGGTACCGCGCCCAGCGATTCGACGATTCGTCGAGTTCGCGATAGCTGAAGCTGCGCCCCCGGTCGCGCAGCGCGATCGCATCGGGGTTCGCCGCGACGCTGCGGCGCAAAATGTCTCCCAGCCAACCCGATTCGTGCACATCGAGTCCATGGATGGAGGTGAGCTCGGCGAACTCCGCCGGGGTCAAGATGTCCACGTCGCCCAGCACCGTGTCCGGCGCCGTCGCCAGCCGTTCCACGATCCGCAGGAAGCGTTCGCCGAATCCTTGTACCGTCGGCGCATCGAAAAGGTCGGTGGCATAGGTGAAGACGATCTCCATTCCGGCGGCCGTACCGTCGGGCTCGCGCGCCTCGGCGACCGTGACCTGCAGATCCAGCTTCGCCGTCGCCACCGGTGCCGGTACCGCCTCGATTTCCAGCCCCGGTAATTCGAACCGGTAGCCGCCGGCGGCCTGCATGGACAACGCCACCTGAAACAGCGGATGCCGCTGTGTGGACCGTTCGATCTGCAGAACGTCGACCAGCCGCTCGAACGGTACGTCGGCGTTGCCGAACGCGTCGAGATCCGTAGTGCGCACCGCGGCAAGCAGATCCGTGAATCGGTGCGCTGGATCGACGGTGGTGCGCAGCACCAGGGTGTTGACGAACATCCCGACGAGGTCGTCGAGTTCGGGCTCACTCCGTCCGGCGACCGGCGTGCCGATCGCGATGTCGGTGCCCCCGGAGAGCCGGGCCAGCAGCACCGCCAGCGCGGTGTGCAGCACCATGAACATCGTCGAATTCTGTTCGCGCGCAACGCGGACGAGGGCGGTGTGCAACTGCGCCGGGACGGTCACGGCGGCATGCGCGCCCGCCGTGCTCGGTACCGCAGGCCGGCGCCGGTCGGTGGGCAGCTCGATCCGATCCGGCAGATCGTCCAGCGCGGCGCGCCAGTAGGTCTCTTGGCGGGCAATGATCGAGCCCGGATCATCTTCGGCACCAAGGGTTTCGCGCTGCCAGAGCGCGAAATCGGCGTACTGCACCGCAAGCGGCGCCCAGCCCGGCGCGCCACCGTGCACCCGCGCACCGTAAGCCAGTATCAGGTCGCGCGAAAGCGGCGACATGGACAACCCGTCGCCACCGATGTGATGGACCACCACCACCAGCACGGCGTCGGTGTCCGACAGCCGGAACAGCGCGGCGCGCAGCGGAGTCTGTGTCGTGACGTCGAAGCCGGTTGCCACGAAGCTGGAAAGCTTTTCGGCCAGGTCGGATTCCGTGGCGGGGAGCAGTTGCAGGCCGGTGTCCGCCCGCGGCCGCACCACCTGACGGGGTCCGGCGCCGTCGTCCGGGAAGACGGTGCGCAGGGCTTCGTGGCGGGCCACCACGTCGTCGAGGCCCGCTTGCAGCGCGGCAACATCCAGGTCGCCGCGCAGGCGCAGCGCCACCGGAATGTTGTGCGCCGCCGAGGCGGTATCGAACTGGTTGAGGAACCACATCCGTTGTTGCGCATACGACAGCGCGATCCGCTCCGGGCGCTCGCGCGCGTCCAGTCGTACCCGCGCGCCCGCCAGTGCGGTTTCCGCGCGGGCCGCCAGTGCGCGCACCGTCGATGCGTCGAACACCGTCCGCACCGGCACCGCGACACCCAGTGCGCGCCCGATCCGGGCGACGACTTGCGTTGCGGCCAAAGAATTTCCGCCCAGGTCGAAGAAGTCGTCGGTCGCACCCACCCGGCCCCGGCCGAGCACCTCGCCGAACGCGCCGGCGACTACTTCCTCGACTGCAGTGCGCGGGGCGACGTAGGCAACGGCCGGCGCCACCGGATCGGGAAGCGCGCCGCGATCCAGTTTCCCGGACGGCGTGAGCGGCACCCGATCCAGGAAGGTCACCGACGAAGGCACCATGTGGGCGGGCAGCGAGCGTGCCGCGAAGTCCACCAGTTCGGTGGCGCTCAACTCGGATCCGGCGGCGGGCAGCACGTAGGCGGCCAGCCTGCCGTTGCGCCCCATCGTGGTGACGAACTCCACCGCGGGGTGCGCACCGAGCACCGCGTCCACTTCCCCGAGCTCGATCCGGAAGCCGCGCACCTTGACCTGAAAGTCGTTGCGGCCCAAATATTCCAACCCAGCGGCGCGACGACGAACCAGATCGCCGGTCCGGTACATCCGCGGCCCGGCACCGGGGAACGGGCAGGCCACGAAGCGCCCTGCGGTCTGACCGCTGCGGTGCAAGTAGCCGCGGGCCAGGGCCGGGCCGGCCAGGTACAGCTCACCGGTCACACCGTCGGGCACTGGGTTCAGGTGCGAATCCAGCACGTAGGCAGTCGTTCCCGGCAGTGGGCTGCCGATCGGTACGCGCTCGCCGGGAACCAGCGGCCCGGCAACGGTCGCGGCTACTGTGGATTCCGTCGGGCCGTACGCGTTGAACATCCGGCGCCGGGTACCGGCCCAGCGCCGGACCAGCTCCGGCGGGCAGGTGTCGCCGCCGACCACCACGCACGTCAGGTCGGGCAACTCGTGCGCCGACATCGTGGCCAGCGCTGCCGGCGTGACGAAAGCGTGCGAGACCCGTTCGCGTCGAAGGAGATCCGCGAGTTCCGCGCCGCCGTAGATCTCGGTCGGCGCGATCACCATCGTCGCGGCCGCACCGATCGCCAGCAGCAATTCCAGAATCGAGGCGTCGAAGCTGGGTGAGGCGAAGTGCAACGTCCGCGACGCCGACGTCACCGCGAAACGATCACGCTGCACCGCAGCGAAATTCGCGAGCGCGTGCTGGGTGATGAGGACGCCCTTCGGCATGCCGGTCGAGCCCGAGGTGTAGATCAGATAGGCGGGGTGATCCAACCGCAGCGGCCGGGTTCGCTCCACCTCGCGCACCGGTGCCGCCGAGCGCGAATCACATTCCGCGGCAAATACTGTGGAGTCCAGCTCGAGCCACGACAGGCCGTCCGGCAAGCCGGGGCGCGCGGCGCGCACGGTGAGGCCGACGGCGGCGCGGGAATCGGTGAGCATGTGCGCGATCCGGTCGGCCGGGTAGTGCGGATCGACCGGCACGAACGCCGCTCCGGTCTTGGCCACCGCCCATACCGCCACGACGTAGTCGACGGAGCGGCCGATGGCGAGCGCCACCACGGATTCCGCCCCGACGCCGCGCGCGATCAGGGCGCGCGCCACCTGTGATGTGCGCGCATCGAGCTCGGCGTAGCTCGTTTCCGTGCCGTCGGCGACTACGGCGGCGCCACCAGGGTTGCTCGCCACGGCAGCGGCAAGGAGCGTGCAGAGCGGTTGCGGCGCTTGGAATTCCTGTGGGTTCGCCCGCACGAGCGTGGCCTGCTCGGCGGCGTCGAGCAGCGCGAGCGCACCGGTGGGTGTCTGCGGATTCTGCGCTGCCGAGCGCAGGATCCGCAGCCAGCGCTGGGCGAGCGTGGCAATCGTCGACTCGTCGAAAAGGTCCGTCGCATAGGTGATCACCGCAGAGCGGTCGGCCACCGTGAACTGCAAGTCGAATTTCGCTGTCGCCGCGTCGAGTTCGGCGACGGCGACCCGGATCCCCGGCAGCGCGAGTGGACCGGCGGCCGGGGCGGACGGTGCGAATGAGAGCGCCACCTGGAACAGCGGGTGGTGGGCGGGCGTGCGCACCGGGTCGAGGATCTCGACCAGACGCTCGAACGGCAGATCTGCGTGCCCGAAGGCGGCCACGTCGCGGTCCCGGATGCGTTGCAGCAGTGCGCCGAAGGATTCGTTGTGCGGCACGTCGATGCGCAGCACCAGGGTGTTGACGAACATGCCGACAAGATCGTCGAGCGCGCGCTCGCCGCGTCCGGCGATCGGAGTTCCGACGACGATGTCGTCGGACGCACTCAACCGCGCCAACAACACCGCAAGCGCGGCATGCACGACCATGAACGGAGTGACCGCGAACCGGCGGGCAAGCACGTCGATGTCGGTGTCGATGTCGAACGCATGCGCGGCCCCGCGCTGCGTGGCGACGGGCGGGCGCGGGCGGTCGGTGGGCAGTTCAAGGAATTCCGGTAGCCCGGCCAGCTGGGCGGTCCAGAAGCGGGTTTGTTTGGCCAGCAACGATTCCGGGTCCGATTCGGCGCCGAGGACCGCGCGCTGCCACAGCGCGTAGTCGGCGTATTGCACGGGCAGTGGCGCCCACGCCGGTGTGGTGCCTGCAGCGCGCGCCGCGTAGGCGAAGGCGATGTCGCGGGCCAGCGGACCCATCGACAGCCCGTCGCCGGCGATGTGGTGCAGCACGACGGCGAGCACATGATCGGATGCCGCCACCCGGAACAGCCGCGCCCGCAACGGCACGTCCACAGTGAGATCGAAACCCTGAGTGACGAATTCACGCACCGCGGCCACCACGTCGACGGTCGGCACCACCTCCAGTGGCACCGGCACGGCGGGGCGCACCACTTGCTCGGGGGTGCCGTCGGTCTCCGGGAACACCGTACGCAGCGCTTCGTGCCGGGTGACCACATCGGTCAGCGCTGCGGTGAGCGCCGGAACGTCCACGTCACCGTCGAGTCGCACCGCGAGCGGCAGATGGTACGCCGACGACGTGGCATCGAACCGGTTCAGGAACCACATGCGTTGCTGTGCAAGCGAAAGCGGAACGCGCCGCGGGCGGGTCCCTGCTTGCAACGGCACCCGGCCGCCGCCCGGGTGCGACTGCAGCCGTGCCGCCAGCGCGGCGACGGTGGGTGCTTCGAACACGGCGCGCACCGGCACCTGCGCATCGACGGCGGCACCGATGCGGGCAACCAAACGAGTAGCGGTGAGCGAGTTGCCGCCGAGGGCGAAGAAGTCGTCGTCCAGACCGACCGTGTCGTGTCCGGTGAGCTCGGCGAACGTCGTCGCGACGAGCTGCTCGACGGGGGTGGCGGGCGGACGGTATACCGCTGCTTCGAAATGCGGGTGCGGCAATGCCTTTCGATCCAGCTTGCCCGACGAGTTCAGCGGAAAGCTGTCGAGTACCAGAACGGCCGCGGGCACCATGTATCCGGGAAGTCGAGCGGCCAGGCCGGCGCGCAACGTCTCCGCGTCCAGTGTGGTGCCGGGTTTGCCGACCGCGTATGCCGCGAGTTGGTCTCCGGCGGCGGTGGCGACGACCGCGGCCGCAGCCTGCGTCACCCCCGGCTGGCCCGACAACGCCGCCTCGATCTCCCCCAACTCGATCCGCTGACCCCGAAACTTCA
>CAKZIX010000018.1 GCA_936936565.1 uncultured Nocardiaceae bacterium
TGCAGAGCGTCGACACCGAGCGCGGCCCGATCGATCGGCTGCTGAAGCTGTCCACGGTGACCGTCACGACGGCGTCGTCGGCCGGGGCGGTGCGCATCCCGGCGCTGGACCGGTCCGTCGCCGACGACACGGTGCGCAAGCTCACCGACATCGCCGCGCTGCACACCGGTGACGCGACATGAGCGCGCGGTCCGGGCGGCGGCGAGGCTGCGAGGCGGCGGCATGAGCGAGCGCAGCGAGCGACCATCGAACACCTCATGCCGGTACCGAGGCTGCGAGGCGGCGGCATGAGCGAGCCCATCCAGATGCGCTGGGAGCGGCTCGACAAGCGGATGTTGCTCATCCACCCGATCACCGAGATCGGGCGGCTCGCGCCGCTGTTGATCGCCTCGCTGGTGATCGGGCTGCAGAGCGAGAACCCGCTGTGGAGCCTGCTCGGGCTCGGCGTGGTCGTCGGGTTCGCGCTGCTGCGCTGGGTCACCACCACCTACCGCGTGAGCGCCGAGCGAATCGAGCTGCGCTCTGGGCTGTTTGCGCGCAAACTGCTGTCGATCCCGCGCAGCCGGATCCGCTCGGTGGACATCGAAGCCAATGTGCTGCATCGCATTCTGGGTTTGGCGGTCCTGCACGTCGGCACCGGCTCACGCGCCGGCGAAGGCGAGCAGTTCAAGTTGAACGCGTTGTCAGCGGGCACTGTCGAACGGCTGCGGCGGGAGCTGTTGGAGCGTCCGGACGCACCCGAAATTTCCAGCGGCGGCACGGAAATCGGGCACTGGTCGCCGAATTGGGTTCGCTATGCACCGTTTTCGCTCACCGGACTGGCCATCGTCGCACCGCTGGTGGCGATCCCGTTCCAGTACGGCGCGGCACAGATCGTCGACGACGTGGTCGACCGGCTGCCGCAAGTAGGCATCCTGGCCGCGGTGCTCGTCGGGCTCGTCACCGTCGTCGTGGTCAGCACCATCGCCTCGTGCGTGAGCTACCTGCTCGCCTACTGGGACCTGCGTGTCCTCGACGACGGCAAGACCCTGCACACCGCCAGCGGCCTGCTCACCAAACGCCAGGTCACCCTCGACCTGGCGCGGTTGCGCGGCGCGTCGATCAACCTGCCACTGCTCGTGCGGCTGGCCGGCGGGGCCGCGCTGGAAACGATCATGACGGGCACCGTCGCGCGCAAGCGCGTGCTGCCGTTCGGTCCGCGCGCCGAGATCGAGCGCGTCGTCGCCCATCTCCTCGGCGACGCCGCTCCGTATGCGACCACATTGACCGCGCACGGACCGATTGCCTTGCGCCGCCGGTTCACTCGGATGCTGTGGCCGGCCGCCATCCTGGTGATCGGGGTCGGTCTGCTGCGTCCGCCGTGGCTGGCCTGGGTGGGCGTGGCGCTCGCGCTGGCCGGCATGGCCGCGTTGGCATGGGATCGCTACCGCGGACTCGGCCACGCGGTGCTACCCGGCTGGCTCGTCACGCAGAGCGGGTCTCTCGCGCGCGACCGCGACTGCGTGCAGGCCGCCGGGATCATCGGTTGGACGGTGCAGCAGAGCTGGTTTCAGCGGCGCGCCGGCGTCGCGACGGTGATCGCCGCGACCGCTGCCGGGCGCGGGTTCTATCGGGTGATCGACCTGCCTGTCGCGCAGGCGTGGGATCTGGTCGAGCGGGTCACGCCCGGAGCGGGCGACATCTGGACGCGCACCGCAGCGGGCGCGCCGAGTTTGCCGGATCGAGACGCCGCCGCGCGGTAGGTTCGGCGGCATGACGAGCACCAGGAGGGCCTGACGCATGCACGACGACCGCCAGATTGTCGAAGCCCGACTGCAGCGCTTCGTCGACCAGCGCCTCGGGTCGGCCGTCTACCAGGCATACGCGCCCGTCACACTCACCGCCTGGACCGTGCCCGACGAGCCCGTGCCCTTCACCGAAGCCGTGGCACAGTCGTTCACGCCCATCGACATCGGCACCGCGTGGGGCCCACCGTGGGGCACCATGTGGCTGCATGCCCAGGGCGCGCCACCCGCCGAGTGGGCCTCGGTTGCGGGCACCGTCACCGAACTGCTCGTCGACCCCGGCTTCACCGGCGGACCCGGCTTCAACGCCGAAGCGCTGGTGTTCCGTCCCGACGGCTCGATCGTGAAAGCCGTTGCGCCGTTCAACAACTGGGTACCGGTGGACGGGCCGCTGGATGTCTACATCGAATGCGCCGCCAACCCGGACATCGCCAAGAGCTTCGGCTTCCAGCCCACGCACCTGGGCGCCAAGGCCACCGCCGGAACGGAACCGCTGTACCGGCTCGCCCGAGTCGAGTTCGCGCTGCGCAACGTCGCGGTATGGGAACTGCAGCAAGACGTTTCGGTGTTGTCCGGGCTCATGCACGCGCTGCCGATCGAGCTGCCGCGCCGCCACGAGATTCTGCGCGCGCTGGAACGGATGCTCGACGTGGTCGACCCCGACGACATTCCCGGTACCGCCGCTGCGGCGCGCGCCTGCCTGGCGGACGTGCTGGCGCGTCCGGCGTATGCCAGCGCGCACCACATCGTTGCCGTCGGGCACGCACACATCGACTCCGCGTGGCTGTGGCCCATCCGGGAGACGGTTCGCAAATGCGCGCGCACCTTCTCCAACATGGTCGACCTGATGGACCGGCACCCGGAGTTCCGCTTCGCCTGCTCCTCGGCGCAGCAGTTCGCGTGGATCCGGGACCAGTATCCCGCGCTGTGGACCCGTCTGAAGACAAAAGTCGCTGCCGGACAGTTCATTCCGGTCGGTGGCATGTGGGTCGAGGCGGACACCAACATGCCCGGCGGCGAGGCGATGGCCCGCCAATTCATCGCGGGCAAGCGCTTCTTCCTCGAGGAGTTCGGGGTCGAGACGAAGGAAGCCTGGCTGCCGGACTCCTTCGGCTACTCCGCCGCGCTGCCCCAGATCGTCGCTGCCTCCGCGACGGATTATTTTCTGACGCAAAAGATTTCGTGGAATCAGACGAACCGGATGCCACACCATACGTTCCTGTGGGAAGGCATCGACGGCACTCGGGTGTTCACCCACTTCCCGCCGGTGGACAAGTACAACTCCGACCTCGGCGGGAGCGACCTTGGCCACGCTCAGCGCAACTACCGTGAAATGGGCGTCGGCACAGTATCTTTGGTGCCGTTCGGCTGGGGCGACGGCGGTGGCGGGCCCACCCGGGAAATGATCGCCGCCGCCGAACGCACCCGGTCGCTCGAGGGTTCGCCCGCGGTGTCGATGGGTGCCCCGCTCGAGTTCTTCGAGCGTGCCGCCGCCGAATATCCTTCTCCCCCGGTCTGGTCGGGAGAGCTGTACCTCGAGATCCACCGCGGCACCTACACCTCGCAGGCCACAACCAAACAGGGCAACCGCCGCAGCGAATCCCTGCTGCGCGAGGCCGAACTGTGGGCGGCCACCGCGGCCGTGCGCACCGGGTTCGAGTACCCCTACGACGAACTCGAAAGCTGTTGGCACCTGGTGCTGCTACAGCAGTTCCACGACATCCTGCCGGGTAGCTCGATCGCGTGGGTGCACCAGGACGCCGAGCGCAACTACGCCGCCGTGGCCGCGCGGCTCGAGGCTGTCATCGGCAACGCGACGGCGGCGCTGGTCGGCGGGCGGCGAGCGGGCGCGGGCGGCAGCGCACCGACGCCGGAGGCGGGCCGCGCACGCGCAACAACACGTGATGCAGCGGAAGGGGGCGCCCCCGATACCCCAGCTGTTGGTTTCGCCTGGTTCAACGCCGGCCCTTACGAGGTCGACGGTGTGCCGCCGCTCGGTGCCGCGAGCGTGGAGCCCACGAATGGTGCTCCACCGCAGCAGCTTTCAGACGGCTGGGCGCTGGACAACGGGATCGTGCGCGCCGAGTTCGACGGCGCGGGGCGGCTGCGGGTGCTGGCCGACGAGTCCGGCCGCAATGCCGTCGTCGCGGTGGGATCACCGTTGTTGCAACTGCACCGCGACATCCCCAATCAGTGGGACGCCTGGGACATCGACGAGTTCTACCGCCATGTTGTGACCGATCTCTACCCCGATACCCTCACAGTGTCCGGCAGCGATCTTGTGCTGTCCTACCGGTTCGGGGATTCGACAGCGGTGCAACGCATTTCACTACCATCCGGCGCGCGAGCCCTGACCATCGAACACGACATCGACTGGCACGAAAACCAGAAGCTGCTCAAACTGGGGTTCGCCTTCGACGTCCACGCCGACCGCAGCGCGTCGGAAACCCAGTTCGGGCATGTCTACCGGCCCACACATGCGAACACGTCGTGGGATTTCGCGAAGTTCGAAATCTGTGCCCACCGTTGGGTGCACGTCGGCGAGGCCGGCTACGGCGTTGCGGTGGCCAACGATTCGACCTACGGCCACGACATCGGCCGCCGCGCCGCCGATGCCGGTACCTACACCGCCGTGCGGCTGTCGCTGCTGCGCGCGCCGAAGTACCCGGACCCCGACGCCGACCACGGACACCACCGCCTGCGGGTGTCCGTGCGCCCGGGCGCGACCATTGGCGACGCCGTGGCCGACGGCTACCGAATCAACCTGCCGCTGCGCAGAATTGGCGCACCGTCGACACCTCACGCCATTTCGACCGACGCGGCGCGGTCGTTGGCGGCGGCGTCCGGTTCCCAGGTCGAGGAACCCGGCCCCGCGGCCGACGATTCGGCCAGTAGTGCCGGTGCGGTTGACGACGTCGTGAGTACGCGTGCGGCCGGTTACTCGGCGGATCCCGCCAGGACGGCCGACGATTCGGCCAGTAGAGCCGGTGCGGTCGACGACGCTGTGAATACACGTGCGGCCGGTGGCCCGACAGATCCCGACAGCGCGGCCGGCGAATCAGCAGGCACCGCTGGGGCGGCTGGCGACTCAGCCGGTCACGGCACCGCCGGCGGCGCTGCGCAGCGCGAAATGGCAGCGGATCCGGTTGTCGCACCACTTATTTCGGTGTCGAACCCGGCCGTCGTCGTCGAGTGCGTGAAACTCGCCGAAGACCGCAGCGGCGACGTGATCGTGCGCCTTTACGAATCCCGTGGCGGGCGCGCGCGGACCACGCTGAATCCCGCATTCGAGTACCGCTCGGTGGAATTCACCGACCTGCTCGAACGACACATCGACGACGGCGCGCTCGACCTCGAGTTCCGCCCATTCCACATCCGCACCGTCCGGTTCCGCCGATGACGCGATACCCCGCCCCCGGCGAAATCGTGAAACGCTGTGCCCGGATTCCGGGCACAGTGTTTCCGGATCTCGGAGGATCCCCATGAACCAGCGGCCGTTCTCGCGGTGTTCGGCGAATCGGCGCGATCGTGGCGGACCTGTCGAGCGATTCACCGTCGCGGCTGTGTCCGGCGACTCGGACGCCGTCCAACAAGCCGACCGCCCTCATGACAGAGGGATCGGCGGCCGTGGAGCTGACGCACGGTAAGTCGGCCGCGGGCGCGGCCGACCCGCGCGTCCGGCCGACCTGGACTGTGGGGGCGGCATGACCACCCGCCCGGGTGCGTTTGCGCGCCCTTCCCGAGACCTCGCCTATCGCGCCGCCGTCGGCGTTGCCGCCATTTTGGTCGGCGCCACTGCCGGCTATGCGCTCGCCGGCGCGTTCCTCACCGACTTCGCGTTCGTCTCCGGCTCCTTGACCGTCGCGAATCCGCGCTTCGTCGGTTCGATGGCGCTCCTCACCGTCGGCCTGGGAGCCTTTGTTGCGCATCGTTTTACGCCGCGCATCGCGTGGCTGACAGCAATGGTGGGACTTGCGCTCGTCGCTCCGACGGGTCTCATCCCCGCGCCCGCGTGGCTAGCGGGGATCGGCGTCGGATGCCTGATTCTGGGCGCAGTGCGACTGCTGACTGCAGCGCGACGATGGTCCGCAGCCATCATCGCTGCAGGTACCCTCGCCGCCTACCTGACGATGCCCGACCTGCTTCGCGACGGCGTGCCACTCCGATACGCCGAGTACATGCCGGCCGACACGGCGCACCTCGAGAATCTCGGTCTGGTGGTCGCCGCCGCCGTCGCAGGTGACGATCGTTGCGGCGTGGGGTGTCGGGCGCGCATCCGATGCGCAGGATCGCTGGGCCGCGACCCCCTTGATCGGCGCGGCGCTCGTCGGGGTCGGTGCGTTCGTAGGTGTGCACGCGGCGCAGTGGTCGGCGTTCGCGTGGAGTGTCGGTGCCACGGTCTTCATCGCGGTAATCGCGATGTGCGCTTGGCGATTCCGCGGCCTTGCCGTTCCGTTGCTGGTGACGGCGGGTGTTGCCGTGACGCTCATGTGGTGCCCATCGGGAGCATTCCCGACGACCTGGTCGCAGCTGGCGGGCTGGTACTTGTGCGCAGCGGTAGCAACGGTTGTGGGGGCACGCTGGCCGCAACCAGCGCTCGCGACGGGCCTGCTCGCCGCGATGCCGATCGTTTCGCTGCTCGGCACCGACGGGACGGTGTCCTCGATGGCGCCGCTGCTAGCCATCCCACTGTCGGCGTACGCGCTGGCGTCGGCGGCCGGGTCCCAGTTCGCGACGGCGGCAGGCGGATTCACGGTCGCGTCGCTGCCGTACGCGGTCCCGATCTTCACCGCGTCGATGCCGATGCCGATGCCCGATGACTTCGGGTGGACCATCAACGCGATCGACCTGGGCACGAACGACATCGGGTGGACCGCCTACTCGATCGACCTGAGCACGTACGGCGTCGTGTCATCCGTCCTCATCATTGCGTGCGCCCTGATGGTGCACATAGTCCGGCGATGACCATGACATCCGATGGCCTTGCACCCGTTGCGCGGATGCTTTTCTACCGGATTTCGGCGTCGGCGGCCGCACTGACGACCGGCGCGACGGTCGGACTAGCGGCCGGGCAGGTGCAGCAGAATTTTGCCTTCAGCGGGTATCTCGAGTCGGACGGCGTCCGCTTCGACGTGTGGAACGCCTCGATCGGAGGATCAGCGGCCGTGGTCGCGGCAGTGCTGGCCGCATTCTGGGCGCAGACGCATCGGCGCACGGTGATCTTGGCGGCGTCGGCGCTCGCCGGAATCGTGGTTACGCAGCTGGCGTGGCGGGTCGACGATTGCGCACCCATCGCACGCGCCGGTGTCGTCGGGCATGCGGCCGCGCTCGGTGTCCTGGTCGCGAGCGTGTCCGCGATGGTCGCCGGTAGTCGTTGGGGTACAACGGCGTTGGTGGGCAGCACCGTTGCATCGTTTGCGTTCGGCAACATCTTCGTCGGTAGCGACATCCCGCTCCTGCCGTTGACCTTCAACGAACCGGTGGTGCCACTCGCGCTCGTCGTCGCGACCGCCGTCGGCGTCGGCGTAACCGCGGCGACTTGCGGACCGATGGCGGCTGCTGCCAGTCCACCTGCACCAGGGCGACGGACGCCAACAACCGGTGAACCGGCGCAACGCACGCCGCAATCCGCCGACACAACCACCGCTGCCCCAGCACCCGACACCACTACGCCTCCACCACCAACCAACTCCGGCCGCACGACTGCAGACATGCCGCGACCCGCAACCGACGACATCGATACTCCACCACCCACACCCCACAACACCACCCACACCCCACGACTGGCGGCCGACGGCAACGGTCCAGCCCGACCGGGGTCGCAGGTCGCACCGGACGCCGATCCCCGATTGCCCGCTTGGACCGGCTTGCATTGGCAGATGCTGGCGGCCGCGGCGCTCGGCGCGAGCAGCATCGTGTTGTCCCGCGTCTTCGCGAACCGCGAGTGGCACGAGTGGCTGTGGGTTGCGCTTGCGGCGGGCACGGTCGCGGTAGCGTTCTGGTCATCGCGGGTGCTCGGGCCGCTGGTGCTGGCGGTCACCGCGCTCGCCGCGGACCTCACGTGGCTGTGGGTGTCCGTGGAGCGGTGGCATTACGCGGTCACCGCCGCACTGATGCTGGTGGGAGTTGCTGCCGGACAACGATTCCGGGGCGCGCATTGGGCGGCTACGGTGATCGTGTGTGCCCAGCTGGGCGCGTGGTGGGTGGGCACGCCGGACACATTTCAGATCGTGGGGTTGGCAGTGCTCGCACCCGGCCTCGGCTATCTCGTCGGCGCATCGGTGTCCCCCGCGGCCGCTGGACCCGGCGTTGGCCTGGCCGCGCTGTTCACGCTGACGGTCTTCGGCGGCATCACGTTGCAGTCGGGCAGCCCCGCGTTCGGCTGGACGGCGTATACGCCAGACGATGACCTCACCACCGGCGCCACGTACACCGACATCGAGATCGACCTGACCCCGGCAATGCTGTTCGGTACCGCCGCGGTGGCGCTCTGCGGCCTCGCCCGCTACCTCGACACCCGGCGCCCGCGGAAATCCTGAAACACACTGCCCGGAATCCGGGCACGGTGTTACCGGATTTATGGCGGCTGGGACGATGCTGGGGTGGAGGACTTCACCGCCGCGCCCGCGGAGATGCTGCACGCGATCCGGCCGACGTCGGTCGCGCAGGTGGACGAGGCGGTGACGCATTGCTTCGCGTGTCCGCGTTTGGTGGCCTGGCGCGAGGAGGTCGCGCGCGTCAAGCGGGCGGCGTTCAAGGACCAAACATATTGGGGCAGGCCAGTTCCCGGGTTCGGTCCGGTGGACGCCGAGCTGCTGATCGTGGGCTTGGCCCCGGCCGCGCACGGGGCGAACCGCACGGGCCGCATGTTCACCGGGGATCGTAGCGGCGACGTACTCTACGCGGCGTTGCACGCGGTGGGCCTGGCGAATCAGCCGACGGCCACGCATGCCACCGACGGGCTCGAACTGTACGGAACCCGGATCACGGCTCCGGTGCACTGCGCGCCGCCGGACAACAAGCCCACCCCGGACGAGCGGGACCGCTGCATCGCCTACCTGAAAACAGAACTACAGCTGATCCAGCCGAAGGCGATCGTCGCGCTCGGCGCATTCGGTTGGCAGGTGGTGCACTCGCTGCTGGGGACCAAGCCGCGGCCGAAGTTCGGTCACGGCGCTCACGTCGCCGTCGACGATATCGACGTGTTCGCGAGTTTCCATGTATCGCAACAGAATACGTTCACCGGCAAGCTCACTCCTGCGATGCTGGAAGCGGTACTGGAGACGGCCGCGCGGCGCGCCGGGCTGCCGGTCGGCTAGGCGACGAGCGCGTGACGCCGGCTGCCCGCCCCGAGGCGACGAGCGCGATCGCTCAGCGCACCTCCGCGGTGGCGATCACCCGGCCTAGGACCCCGCCCGACGGCTCGCCGCAGTGGCCGTCCGCTATCGCAGACGGCCGTCGCGATAGCAACTCACCTTGCACGGGCCGTCCGCACCCAGAGGGGACGGTGCACATGTGCGTCCCGCGCGCACTCAGGCGCGCGCGAGCGGCTGGTTGGCCTGGCGGTACACCAGCGCGAGCGGGGGGATCAAGCCGCACGCGGCGAACAGCAGGGTGCGCCAGTCCGCCAGCAGGACGAGATCGCCGCCGGGGCCGTTGAACAGGCACACCGCGAAGGCCAGCGCCCACCCGGCAACCGGCAGCCCGGCCAGGCGCGGCCACACCGATCGGGTGAGCCACACCAGGACGGTGTTCAGCACGCCGGCGAGCACGGCGGTGATCGGAATCGCTACGCCGCCAATGTAACTCGGCAAGAACAGGACCTCGACGACGAACAGCAGCAGCGCGTCGAGCACCAGCAGCGCGACGATGACGCCGTCGAGAATCCGCACCGCGCTACCGCCGAGCCGCGGCGAGCGCACCCGAACGTTGCGCGGCGATGTCTTGGAGGTACTCGAATCGGGTCTTGACGGTGCGCGCGTCGTCGAGGGCACGGTTGGGCACGCCGATCGGATCGGGCAGCGAACGCACGCCCATCATGGACACGAGCTGCGCCAGATCGTTGGTGCGGTGCGGAATTCCGGCAGGCACCTCGACGATGCGCCCGAACAACTGCGTCAGGCACAGGTGGTTGTAGGCCGAAAACCACGACCACAGCGACGGTGTGGTGGAACCGGAGGTCAAGAAGTCGTACACGTCTTGGCTGACCCGCTCCCGCGGCAGCCGGTACGCCATCGGCGGCAGATGCGGCACCACGTGCTCGTCGAGCCACGGATCGGCGTAGATCTGCTCCCACGGTGCATCCCGCACACACGCCTCGTACTCCGCACCGTCGTCACGCACGATTCCGATACTGATCAGATGCACCGCCGACCCGGTATCGAAGAATTCGGTGTCGTAGAAGTACATCGTCACAGCACTGGCTCCAGCGGGGATCGGGGTGCGGGGAGACCACCATTCTGCCCGACGCGCAACGGTGCTCGTCGGCGCGTCACCCACGGGCGCGCCTTGGGGCCGCGCCGTGCGACGCTGCGGTTCAGCGCCCACGGCGCGCAATGGGCGATCCGATGTGCGAGCGCTGTGGCCGACCGCCGACCCGTTGTAGCAGCGGATACGCGACGCGAGGCGGATGCAACCGATGCCACGTGCGCGAAGGGCGCGGAAGGCACGTCACAACGCGCAACGATGCGATGCGTTCCCGAGCGCCGGAGCCTGATGCTCAGCGACCGTCGAGACCATCGAGCAAGTCGCGTCCGGCGCGCTCCGGCGCGCCGATCCGAATGTAGTGCTCGGTGTCCAGGATCGGCTGGACGATCGCGTTGGACAACGCGAACTCGGTGCCCGACTCGGCGACCGACACCTGCGTGGCGTGTGCCCGCAGCGCGGCCACCTTGGCATCGAGAACGCCGGAGACGTCGATCGAGGTTGTCACCGATTCGCTTGGCACGCTGGCCAATTCACCTGGGTCCGGGGCGCGCCAGCCCGCCGCGGGCGGGCCCATGGCCCGTAGTGCCCGGCCGAGCACGTCGGCGTCGGTGACCGTCCAGTACAGCTTGGCGGGCGGGCGCTGCGCCGCAGCGGCCATCGTCACCCGGTGTGCCTGAATGTGGTCGGGATGGCCGTAGCCGCCGTTCGGGTCGTAGGTGACGACGACGTCGGGGCGCACTTCGTCGAAGATCTCGACGAGCGCGGTGACGGCCTCGTCGACGTCGGCGTTGACGAACGCGCGCGGGTGCGCCGCCGACGGCGTGCCGGCCATCCCCGAATCGCGCCAGCGCCCGGCACCACCGAGGAACCGCGGCGGCGGCGCGCCGAGCGCTTCGAGCGCGGCACGGAGTTCGTGGATCCGGTACCCGCCCAGTTGGTCGGCCGCGCCGGCGACCAGCCCCGCCCAGCGCGCGCCGATCACCTCGCCCTCCTCGCCGAGGGTGCAGGTGACGACGGTGACGTCGGCACCGGCCCGAGCGTAGCGGGCGATGGTGCCGCCGGTGGTGATGGTTTCGTCGTCGGGGTGGGCGTGTACGAACAGCAGGCTCGTCATTTACGGATCCAGGCGGCCGCGTCGGAGAACACCGGCACCTGGATGGGCCCGCCGAGCACGACGCCCTCCACGCCGCCGCCGACGGCACCCAGGGTGGCGTCCTGCACGACCGGCAGCACCGTCTGCAGGCCCCACAGTTTGGGTTCCACGTCGGCGAGCGCCTTGTTCACCTCGCCGACGCCGCGCACCGCGGCCTCGAGCGTGGCCTGGATCGTCGGATCGCACACGCCGCCCAGGTTGCTCGGCGCGCGCGCCGCGCGTGCGGTACCGGTGGGCTGCGGCTGTTCCGGTGGCGGACAACCGAATCGGGACAGCACCGCCGTGGCCGGATCCGAACCCACGCCGACCCAGCCGACCACCGCGTCGATCCGGCGCTCGACGAGCGCGGACCCGTACAGCTCGTCGGCGGGCAACTCCTCGACGGTGGCGTCGATGCCGACACCGCGCAACTGATCGGCGGCGGAATTCGCGACGGCGGTGGCCGTGACGTCGTTGTCCGGCGCCCCGATCACGAAACCGAAGGGCTTGGCGTCCTTGAGGATTCGGGGCTGAGTCGCGGGTTCGGCGACCTGCTGATAGCCGGCCTGGGCGAGCAGGCCCAGCGCGTCCGGGCGGGCCGGGGGCACCGGCGCGGTGGCCGCATATCCCGGATCCGACGGCGAAAGTATCTGCGCCCGAACAGGTTCCACGAGCGCCCCGGTATCGGCGGCGACGGTGGCGAGCAGCCCCGGGTCGAGCAGGGCGAGCAGGCCGGCGCGTACGCGCCCGTCCGTCAGCGCCGCCGTGCGTGCGTTGAGCGTGAACTGCAACTCGCGCGGCTGCCACAACGCGGCCGTGCGCACGCCCGGAATCGCGGAAACCTGCGCCTTCAACGCGGCCGCTCCGTGCACCACCGCGGCCTGCACATCGCCCGAGCGCAGCGAATCGGACAGCTGCGCAGCCGATCCCGCGCGCCGGAACTGGATCTGGTCGGGCTTGGCCGGGGTGTCCCAGAATCGGTCGTTGCGCTCGAGCACCAACTCCCCGCGACCCCGATCCATCGACCGGATGCTGAAATGCGCTCCGGAGGCGGCGATCTCGTCGGCCAGCCCGCGAGCGAACCCACCCGGGGCGTCCTTGATCAGATGCGAGGGCACCAGGTTCGCGAACAGTGTGCGCCACGCCGGGTACTGCGCCTTCAGCTTCACGGTGACCGTCTTGCCGCCACCGGAGGACTGCACGTCCTCGACGAGCTGGTAGCCGGCCGGGTCGACGGTGCCGGGCTGGCTGATCATCTGCTGCCACAGATACCGGAAATCCTCGGCCGCGATGGGTGCGCCGTCGGACCACTGGGCGTCGTCTCGCACCTGGTAGGTGATCGTGAACGGTTCCACCGCACTGATTTCCACCGAGCTCATCACGGACTTGTCGAGTACCCAGTCCGACACCCCCGGCGCCACCGACACCGGGCGGAACGGGCTCGGCAACACCAGCGATGCGACGGCCGCCGTGGTCGGCGAAAGATCCGACAGCAGATGCGGATTCAGGCCGATGCCGACGTCGTCGACCGCGACGACGACCGTCTTCTTCTTGGCAGGCTCGGTCTGCGTGGGCTTGGGACTGTCGGTGCTCTGGATCGCCGGGGGCGGGTCGGCAGTGCATGCGCCGAGCAGCAACACCGCTGACGCCAGGACTGCGACGGCGCGATACGTGCGGGTCGCTCCGCAAGCTCCACTCCGGTGCTTGCGGGTCGCTCCGCAAGCTCCACTCCCGCGACCCACCTTCACCTCCGAACTAGTCGAGAACCTCGAAACTACCGCGCCTTCGCACGGGAACGCTCGCGCGCACGGTCCGTCTGCGACAGGAACAGCTTGCGAACGCGGACCACTTCCGGGGTGACCTCTACGCACTCGTCGGCAGCACAGAACTCCATGGCAGCTTCGAGGGTGAGCTCGATCGGCTTGGCGAGGGTCTCCGTGGCGTCGGCCGTTGCCGAGCGCATGTTGGTGAGCTTCTTCTCACGCGTGACGTTGATGTCGAGGTCTTCGGCGCGCGGGTTGATGCCGACGACCATGCCCTCGTAGGTGTCGGCACCCGGCTCGACGAAGAACGTGCCGCGGTCCGCGAGCTGAATCATCGCGAACGGCGTGACGCTGCCCGTACGGTCGGACACGAGCGAACCGGTGTGGCGGGCGCGGATCTCACCGGCCCACGGCCCGTAACCGTGCGAGACGGCATTGGCGATGCCGGTACCGCGGGTTTCGGTGAGGAAGTCGGTGCGGAAGCCGATCAGGCCACGCGAGGGAACGATGAATTCCATACGGACCCAACCGGTTCCGTGGTTGGTCATCTGCACCATCTTGCCCTTGCGGTTGGCCAGCAACTGGGTGATGGCACCGAGATGCTCTTCGGGGGTGTCGATGGTGAGCTCTTCGTAGGGCTCGTGGGTCTTGCCGTCCACCTGGCGGGTAACCACCTGCGGCTTGCCGACGGTGAGCTCGAAGCCTTCCCGGCGCATCTGCTCGACGAGGATGGCCAGCGCCAGCTCGCCACGGCCCTGGACCTCCCACGCGTCGGGGCGGCCGATGTCGAGAACACGCAGCGACACATTGCCGATCAGCTCGGAGTCCAGCCGCGACTTCACCATGCGCGCGGTGAGCTTGTGCCCCTTCACCCGACCGACGAGCGGCGAGGTGTTGGTGCCGATGACGACGGAGATCGCGGGCTCGTCGACGGTGATCGTCGGCAGCGCGACGGGGTTCTCGAGGTCGGCGAGCGTGTCGCCGATCATGATCTCCGGGATACCGGCGACGGCCACGATGTCGCCGGCGACCGCGCTCTCGCCGGGCTCACGGGTGACACCGACGGTCTTGAGCAGTTCGGTGATCTTGACCTGCTTGACGCCGTCGGAGTGCATCCAGGCAACCTGCTGACCCTTGCGGAGTTCGCCGTTGTGGATGCGGACCAGCGCGAGCCGACCGAGGAAGTCGGACGCGTCGAGGTTGGTGACGTGGGCCTGCAGCGGCGCGCTCGGGTCGCCCTTCGGCGCCGGAACGTGCTCCATGAGGACCTCGAACAGCACGTCGAGGTTCTCGGAGTTGGGGGCCTGACCGTTTTCCGGAGATTCCAGCGACGCCTTGCCCTCGCGGCCCGATGCGTACAGCACCGGCAGCTCGAGCATCGCTTCGGCAGCCTCGGCTGCCGCGTCGTCGAGATCGGAAGCCAGATCCAGCAGCAGGTCGTGCGATTCTTCGACGACCTCCTTGATGCGGGCGTCGGGGCGGTCGGTCTTGTTGACCACCAGGATCACCGGCAGCGACGCGGCCAGCGCCTTGCGCAGCACGAACCGAGTCTGCGGCAGCGGGCCCTCGGAGGCGTCCACCAGCAGCACGACACCGTCCACCATCGACAGGCCGCGCTCGACCTCGCCGCCGAAGTCGGCGTGGCCGGGGGTGTCGATCACGTTGATGACGGTGACGGTGCCGTCGGCGTTGTGCCGGTGCACGGCAGTGTTCTTGGCGAGAATGGTGATGCCCTTCTCGCGTTCGAGGTCGCCGGAGTCCATCACGCGGTCGACGAGCTCGGCGCGCTCGGCGAACGCACCGGATTGGCGCAGCATGGCATCGACGAGGGTCGTCTTGCCGTGGTCGACGTGGGCGACGATGGCGACGTTGCGGAACGTGGTCGCGGCTGGGGCAGTCACGGGGTGAGCGTACCGGTCCGGACCAGGCGGCCAGTTCACATGATCTTGTTATTAGGGTACGCTAACCAAACCAAGCGTCCGCCGCGCTCGTGTAGTGCCGTCGGCGAACGGCGCGATCGAACCCCACAATCTCCGCAGAAGAGAGGCCGACTTGGGCGTCAAGGCAAGCAAAGTGGCTGGACTGAAGCCCAAGAAGAAGTGCTGCCGGTCCAAGACGCGTTGCGTCACGTGCCCCGTCGTCATCATGCGCATGCAACGCGCCGAAGCGGCGGGCGTATGTGGCAAAGACCTCAAGAAAGCCCTGAAAACGGCCCGCGCAGCATAGGGCCGTCCGCACACTCCGCGCTCGGCGTTCACGTACCCGTCACCCGGTTTTCGCGATGGGCACCTACGGTCGCGGCTCGTGCGTACATTCCTGCTCGGCGCGGTCGGCGCCTTGAGTTCCATTGCCCTCTCGATCACCCTCGCGGCCACGTCCAGTTCGGCACCCTCGCCGATCCGCGCCAGCGCCCAGCTGCCCGAAATCCCGCTCTCGCAGTTCCAGAAGTCCATCCTCGACGATCGCGGCGTCAAGCTCGGCGGCATCGGCAGCGGGCTGTTCCCGATCAAGGGCGGACTGAACACCGGCTCCGGCGCCGGCGGCGGCAATGAGTACTGGACGATCACCGACCGCGGGCCGAACGGCGAAGTGAAGGTCAACGACAAGGACCGCCGCACCTTCATCGTGCCGGAGTTCAACCCGGCCCTCGTGCGCGTCGCCGTCACCGGCCCGAAGCTCGAGGTGCGCGAGGTCGTGCCGATCACCACCGCATCGGGCAAGCCCGTCACCGGCCTGTCCAACATCGCAGGCCGCGACGAGGAGCCCTACGGCGCCGACGCCGAGACCAAGCTGGCCTACAACCCGAACGGACTGGACACCGAGGGCGTCGTGCGGACCGCCAACGGCCACTTCTGGGTGGTCGACGAGTACGGCCCCTCGATCGTCGAACTCGACGCCGCCGGCAAGGTGCTCACCCGCCACTTCCCCGCCGGTGTCGACGCGCAGTACCGCACCGCCGGTGTCGAAGCCAACGTGACCGGCGCGCTGCCCGCCGACCATGCCAAGCGCCGCAACAACCGCGGCTACGAAGACATCGCACTGCTGCCCGACGGCAAGACCATCGCCGTGGCGCTGCAGAGCTCCATCGAGGTGTCCGGCGACCGCGACCGCATCATCACCGACATCTTCACCTTCGACACCACCACGGGCCGCGTCGCCGGCGTCTTCCCGTACCGCTTCGACGCCGCGTCGACCTTCACCACCACGGCCGGTACCCGCGGCCGCGACCTGAAGATCTCCGCGCTGATCCCGGTCTCCGACACCGAGGTCATCGTCGAGGAGCGCACCGACACCGAGGCGCGCTTCTACCAGGTGAAGCTGGATCCGGCCGTCAAGCTGATCACCGAGGCGAACAAGCAGCTGGTGGCCAACCTGGCCGGCGTCGCGGGCGTGCCCGGCAAGATCGAAGGCGCCGCACGCGACGGCAAGAACCTGGTCGTCATCAGCGACAACGACTTCGGCTTCGACGGCTCGAAGGCGTACCCGAACGGCACCAAGGTCACCGACAGCGGCATCGAGACGCTGCTCGTGGAGGTCGACCTGGACCGCCTGCAGCGCTGAGTTCAGCGCAGCAACAACTCCAGATCGTCGAGCCAGGCTCGATCGTTGGGCACCAAGTCGGCGCCGCGCAGTTGCGCGGCGCCGACCCATGTCAGGGCACTGTGGTGCAACGGCCGGGGCTCGCCGTCGATCTCGGTGACGTAGGCGCGCAGCACGTACCCGCGCGGCAGCGGCACGTCCACCCCGATGCGGCGCACCAGCTGGCCAGCCACCCCGAGTTCTTCGGTGAGCTCGCGGCGCATCGCCTCGGCCGGCGTCTCGCCCGGTTCCACCTTGCCGCCGGGCAGTTCCCACAGTCCGGCGAACTCCGGCGGTGCGACGCGCTGGGCGAGCAGCAAGCGGCGGTCTCGCACAATCGCGGCCGCAACCACTTCGATCTGCGGGGCCACGGTGGCACGATCAGTAGACATGGCCAATCTCCTCACCGAAGCCGATATTCGCACCGCACTGGACAATCTGCCGGGCTGGGAGCGCATCGGCAACGAGATCACCCGAACCTTCGAATGCGAGACGTTCCCCGCGGCGATCGAGTTCGTCGGCCGGGTCGGCGCCGCCGCCGAATCGGCGAACCATCACCCCGACATCGACATTCGTTGGCGCAAGGTCACATTCACGCTTGCTACGCACTCGGCAGGCGGCCTGACAGCGCAGGATATGCAGCTGGCGCAGCAGATTTCCGAACTCGCCTGAGATAGATCACCCAGGCGAACAGCAGCAGCGTGCCGACGACATTCACGGTGCCCAGCCAGGCCAGCAGCGACGGCCGCGACACCGTCCAGATGTCGGGCTGGAAGAACCCGAGCAGCCACGGCACGCCGACCACGATGTCCAGCGCCCAGAACGCCGCCACCACTTTGGTGCCCACCTGCGGCCAGTCGGGCCCGTGCACCAGCCACACGAGCAACGGAATCACCCACACCCAGTGGTGCGACCACGAAATCGGCGAGATCAGCAGCCCGAGAAACTGCACGAGCAGGATGGTGCCGAGCCGGTCGTCCGGACGCAGCGCCCGCCAGGCGCACACCGCAAGCACGACGGCGACGCCGACGGCGCTCAGCCACAGTGCCGACGTGCCGACGTCGTGGCCGGCGATCCGCGAGAGCGCGCCGCGCAACGACTGGTTGAACACCGAGCCGACGGGTCCGATGCGCGACGCGTCGCCGAGCAGGTGCTCGAAGTACCGGCGGGCTTCGTCGCCGACGATCGCGTAACTGAGCCCCACCGTCGCCGCGAACACCGCCGCCGACCATGCCACGGTGGCCCAGCGGCGCCGAGCCGCGAAATACAGCCCGCTGACGGCCGGCGTGAGCTTGATGCCGCCGACGACGCCGACGAGCAGTCCCGACAGCCACCAGCGCGAGCTGCGCACGGCCAGCATCACGCCGAGGGCGAGAAAGACGTTCACCTGTCCGTAGTCGAGGGTGGAACGCACCGGCTCGGTCCAGACGCCGCCGGCCGTCCACAGGGCGGCGATGCGGTGGTCACCGGTGCCGAGCAGTTCCAAGGCGATCCGCACGACACCGAACAGCGCGGCGACGGTGAGGATCTGCCAGGCGACGACGACGGCGTCGAACGGCAGCAGGTGCAGCGGGAAGAACACCATCGCCGCAAACGGCGGATAGGTGAACGGCAGCGGAAAGTCCGGGGTGTCTTCGGAATACGTGCAGTCGTAGAGATCGTCGTTGCGCAGTGTCGCCGAGCACTCGACGTAGACGTGCAAGTCCACGACGTTGAAGCCGTTGGTGGTGGTGAAGATCCAGACGAGCCGGGCGATCATCGAGGCGAGCAGCAGGTAGGGAGCCCACGCCGGCAACCCCCGAATCCATCGCACAGCGGTCGACCCTACCTGCGGGTCTGCAACGCCCGAGCGGACACCTGGGCGCGGCGTGTCCATAACGGTTGCATCAATATTCACTCTAATCCCACTGGTAACAGGCTAGGGTCACGACTGGTAACCCCTGCAGGCGTTTCGTAGACTGCCCGGACGTCGGGCGAACGTCGCTCTGTACAAATGGCTGCGGCGCTCCATAAAGTGGCCACGGCTACGAAAAGGTAAAGGACGGGGAGATCGTGCTTCGCACCCAGGCAACGCGTGCCGCGCTTTCGGCAGTCGCAATCGCAGCGACCGCCGTGCTGGCCGCGCCGACCGCACCGGCAAGCCCGGCGCCGGCTGTCCCCGGTCTTCCCCCGCTGCCCGGATTCGCGGTGCCCGAAGGCGTTCCGGTCGATGCGATCGCCTCGCTCGCGCCCGCCATCGTCGGCGCCGCCGCTCGCGACGTCGCCCAGGATCCGCAAACCACCCTCCTCGCGCAGGCCCGGCAGCTGCTCGCCGCAGCGCCGCTGCCCCCGGAGATCAAGGCCACGCTCGAACGGCTCATCAAGTTCCTCGACGGCAGCGGCGGCGGTGGCCCCGAGCTGCCGCCCAAGGACGGCCCGGTGATCGCGCAGTTCCTCTACCCCACCGTCGGCCGGGGCTGCATCTCCGACCGCGCCGATTCCGTGGGCACCGCGCTCGCCGTGCCCGGCCCGGCACACCTGCCGCCGCCGGGACCGAAGGCCGGCCAGGCCGGATTCGTGTTCACCGCGCTCGGCACCAAGCCGGCCTCGGAGAAGCAGGATCCGCCGCTCACCGTCACCTGGCTCAACATCGACAACGGCAAGTCGGCCACGCAGGCGCTCACCACCGCCGCCAAGATCAACCCGGATGGCCCGGCCACGCTGTCGGTCATCTCGGACACCGGCCGCGGCCGGGTGCTGGCCGTCATCGGCGGCTCGATCACCACGGGCAAAGACGCCGAGACCCGCACGTGCAGCTTCCTGCCGACGATCGGCATGGTCAACGTCGGTTGATCAACCCCGGGCGGTCGGACGGTGTGGTAGACCGGGCACATGGCCTCCCAGGAAGTGACACTCCCCGCGCCGCGCCGGTCCGGGCACTCCCACCGGTCGATTCTGTCGATCCGGTCGGAGGGCTCCATCTTGTCCATCGGGTCGGCGTACTCGGTGCTGTCGATCGGTAGCGTCGGCTCGGTGCTGTCCATCGGCAGCGTCGGCTCGTTCGGATCGGTTATTTCGTCGGCCTCGTTCGCGAGCCTCGGCTCGGCGCTGTCCGGCATGTCGAAGTGGTCGCTGCTCTCGTGGCGCGGTAATCACTCCGCGCCCGAGGCTCGCCCGCATCTGTACGTGGTGCCCGACGAGCCGGACCTGAGCGAATACCCGACGGCACACAGCCAGACCTGACTCCGGCTTGCGCGGGTGCGCCTCGCACCGGCTCGGGGCGACGCTGATCGTGGCCCTAGGCGCACTCGGGACGGCAGCGGCGCGACGTCAGCGCAGCGACCATTGGCCGTAGTCGGCCTTCAGGGCGTTGTTGAGGTCCACCCCGACGCCGTCGATGTGGCGCTTGTCGATTTCGAACTGGTGCAGGTGGGCGGCCGCGTTGACCACGCCCTTGGGGGTGCCCCAGTTGTGCTGCCAGTAGAAGGAGCCGAGCCCGGCGGCACGAGCCAGGTCGATCGTGGGCGAGTTGGCGTAGACGCCGGTGTTCTCGCGGCCCGCGACCGACTGCCAGCCGATCAGGAACGGCGCGACCATGGTGGCGAATTCCACTGCCGTCGGCTTGTCGTCGATCGAGGTGTAGATCGGCCGGTTGTCGGGACCGCCTGCGGCACGGTGCAATTCGATGCCGCGTTCGGCATGCCGCTTGCCGGCTTCCAGGCCGCCACGCCAGTCCGCGGTGCCTGCCTTGCCGTACTGGTAGCAGGACACGATTTCCAGGCCGGCCGCGAGCAGTGCGTCGACCTCGCTGGCGCGCAGCGGCTTGCCCTTCATCCACTCGGCGCCGGGCCGCCGGTCCGACACGTAGCGCACCACCCCGATGTGCCCGGCGGATTTGATGGCCGCGGCGGCCGGTACCCCTCCCGAGTAGTCGACGAGGGTGCCGATCTTCGCAGCGCCGGCAGCGCCCGGCAGCAGCCCGGCGACACCGGCGGCGGCGGACCCGACGGCGGCATAGCGCAGCAGATCGCGACGAGACAGGTCCATCGAAACCTCCGGAAATATTGCGGCGCGCCTTCCCCAGTTTTCACTTGCGCGCCGCTAGCCTCATTCGTTTACACATTTCACCACAATCACATCGACATCGCCAGAAACTGAGCGAATCGCCAGGTATCCTCCTGCTCGGACAAAGGGGAGGAACCGTATGCCGTACGCCATCGTCGGGATCGTCTTGTTCGTGCTGTGGCTCTATTGCCTCGTCGACGCGATCATGTGTCCCGAATCCGAGGTGCGGAACCTGCCGAAGATCGCCTGGGTGCTCATCGTGGTGCTGGTGCCGACCATCGGATCGGTGCTGTGGCTGGTCGCGGGCCGCCCGCACGGCCCCGTCGGCCGCGGCCGACAGGCGTCGAACACGTCCTACGGCGAATACGACCGCCCTGGGCGCCACGTCGCGGCCAATCCGGACGACGATGCGGAATTCCTGCGGCGCTGCCGCGAGCGCGCCGAGGAACAGCGCCGCGAGGCCCGGCGCCAGCAGCGTGAGCAGGACGACCGGTAGCGCTCAGGCGCCCGGTTCGATCTCCGCCGCGTCGATCTGCGCCGCGACGTCCACGGTGCGGAACTCGATGTCGCCCAGGCCCTCGCGCACCACCGCCAGCACCGCCTCGCGGATCTGTGCCTTGACGCCGCCGATGATGCCGACGACGGCGGCCGAGAGCCCCTTGGACTTCAACGCGATCTCGATGTCTTCGGGTCGCGGTTCGGCGACGTCGATGACGATCTGCAGGGGCTCGGCGCAGCGCGTGACCAACTGCAGCCGGATGTCGATCTCCGCCTGGTAGTGGTTGTCGCGCGCGATCGAGATCACCAAGTCGATTGCGACGGGGATCAGCAACTCGAAGGCAACCAGCGAGCCATCCCGCTCGAGCACCCGCGGCGGACGTACCGAGCCTTGCGCGATGACACCGGCGATGTCGCGCGGGCCGGCCCGCATGGGGCCGATGTCGATCTTGCGGCCGGACAGTTCCTGAACGGCCGCCTCCACCCGCTCGCGCACCACGGCGTACCAGATGAACCGGCGACCGAAATCGCGGTAGGAGATCCAGATGTGATCGAACTCGTCGATGGGCGGCGCGTGCACCTCGTCGACGAAGGACGCCACGTCGAAGATTCGGTCGCGGACCGCTGCCGGATCGGCGAGGATCGCGTTCACCTTGGATGCGACGTCGCGGCGGATGCCCTTGCCGATCGGCTCGAGGATGAACCGCCGCGCCGGGCCCAGACCCTCCGCGCGGAACACCAGCCGCACATTGCGGTGCGACACAGGCGGAATGTCGATGACGATGTAGAGCGGATCGGCGGCGCGTGCCTCGATCACGAGATCGATTTCGACGCCGACGCCGACGCGCACTTCGCGGCCGAGCTTCACCTGCAGCGACAACGACACCGGGATTTCGACGTCGAACGCGACCGCGTCGCCGTGGCGGCCGATGACCTTCGGCGCGCCGAGCTTGCCTTCGGCACCCACATGGGCGGCCGGTCCGAGGTTGAGCGGACCGATCACCAGACCCTGGCCGCCGATGTCCTTGATCGCCGCGGCGATGCGCTCCGGGGTGACCGCGGCGCGCACGAACCGCTCCCCGAATTCCTCGTAACTGATCCATGCGGGGTCGTGGCGCGGCCGCGCCTCGGTATCCCGAGGACGCGATTCGGCCAACTCCACCTGGGTCAACTCAACTCCATTCGACGCAGCGTTGCGGAACGTGGCTTCCACCCTAAAGGGAACCGCCCCGCCTTGGGCAACCACTTGGTTGCCCGTACCGACGACACGCCGAGGATTCCCCTCGAGCGGCCTGAGTAGTAATCCCCTCCCCGCCCCGTCGCGACGGCACCATGCTTGGTGCATGCGAGTCTTCTGCGCCACCGACAAGGTCGAGCGCACACTGTTGCACCCGCTGGACAATCACCGATTCCCTTGGTGGGACGACCGGGCGCGGCGCCGCTCGACTTTGGAGGTTTGACGTGGCTCTCGAGCCGGGATCGTATTTCGCGGGGTACCGCATCGAGCGGCTGCTCGGCCAGGGCGGCATGGGCGCGGTGTACCTGGCCAAGCACCCGCGGCTGCCGCGGCGCGACGCACTGAAGATTCTCGACGTCTCGCTGGGCAGCGATTCGGGGTTCCGGGCGCGCTTCGAGCGCGAGGCCGAGATTGCCGCCAGCCTCGACCACCCGAACATCGTGTCCATCTACGACCGCGGCATCGAGGGTGAGCGGGCCTGGATCTCGATGCAGTTCGTCGACGGCTCCGACGCCGCCAAACTCGTCAAGCAGGGACCGTCGGCGTTGCCGCCGCGCCGTGCGGTCGACATCGTCGCCCAAGCCGCGCGCGGGCTGGACTACGCCCACCGCAAAGGTCTGCTGCACCGCGACATCAAGCCGGCCAACTTGCTGCTGGCCGCCGGAGAAGGCGGCGACGACGAGCACGACCGGGTGCTGGTGGCCGATTTCGGGATCGCCCGCACCTTGGACGACACCGCGGCGCTGACGTCGACGGGTTCGTTTCTGGCGACGATCGCCTACGCCGCACCGGAATTGATCGAAGGCACCCACATCGATCATCGGGTCGACGTCTACGCTCTCGGCTGCACCCTCTACGAAATGCTCACCGGCTCGGTGCCTTTCGTGCGGGAAACGCCCGTCGCGGTGATGCACGCCCATCTCACCGCGCCGCCGCCGCGGCCCTCGCAACACAATCCGGCGCTGCCGTCGGCGCTCGATGCCGTCATCGCCCGCGCGATGGCGAAAAGCCCTGTGCAGCGGTACAACTCGTGCCGAGAGCTGGCCGCGGAGGCGCTGGCCGCGTTCACCGGATCGCACCCGATCACCGCTGCGGTGCCCACCGTCGCCTGGCGATCCGGTGGTCCCCAACCGATTACCGGCCCGCAGTCCGGCCCGGCGCCGACGGTCCGCGCGCCGCATCCGGCCACCCCGCCCCGGCCGTTCGCGAATATCGCCGGGCCGCAACAGTATCCGCCGAAGAAGAGCAGCAACGTCGGCTGGATCGTGGCGGGCACCGTCGCTGCCACCGTCGTGGGGGTACTGGCGTTGCTGATCGTGATCGGCACCGTCGTCGGCGATCCTGAGGCGGGCGGTTCGAGCACCACCAGTGCCGCCGCCCCGGGCGGCGAATGCGACGAGGTGCCCGCCGGGAGCACCGACGCGGCACCCACCTCTGCGGTGGATTACACCGACGGCGCTGCGGCCGCCCAGGTGTCACCGGCAGACGGTGCCGGCCAATGCTTGACCTTCGACATCGACACCGCCGAACGCAACAACGCCGACCCCGGCAACCAGTCCTTCGACACCGGTTTCGTGGCCGCGGGCGGCGAGAAGCTGCTCGTCACCATGACGAGCGACACACTCGGCGTCGGCGTGGTCGACGGCTTCGTGGCGGTGCGCATGGACGGCAAGTACTACCCGGATTCCTTCCACGAGCACTGCACCGTCGAAATCACCTCGATCGACGACGTGACGCTCATCGGCACCTACGACTGCGTCGGTCTGCCCGAGCAGTCCAACAGCGACGACACCATCGATGCCCGCGGCTGGTTCCACGTGCGCACCTGATTTACGCCTGGTCGACGCGCTCGCCGACATCGACGGTCCGGGCGCCGGCGTCGGCGAGCTCCTCGTTGACCACTGCCACGATGCGCTCGCGAATCTGATCCTTCACCCCGCCGACGATGCCGAGGACGGTGGCCGACAGGCTCTTGCTCTGCAGATCGATCTCGATGTCCTTGGCGGTCACCGCGGGCACGTCCACCACGACGAGCAGCTCGTCGGCGGCCCGGGTGACCAGCCGTAGCTTGACGAGAATGTCTGCCTTGTAATGGTTTTCGACTCCGAGTGCGATGACGAGATCCAGATCGACCGGCAGCTCGACGTCGAATTCGACCAGCTCGGTCTGCGGCCGGGTGGCCACCCGCGGGCGTTGCACCACCCCGGTGGCCGACACCGTCGCCAGATCGCGCGGGCCGGCCTTCATCGGCGCGATCTCGATGGTGCGTCCGTCCAGGTCGGCGATCGCCGCGGCCACCCGGGCCCCGGTGACGGCGTGGCGGAAGAATCGTCGGCCGAACTCGCCGTAGGAGATCCAGTCGAAGTTGCGATCGGGTACGCCGTCGGGTTCGCGCTCGTCGATCAGGGCGGCGACGTCGAACACTCGCCGGCGCACCGTGGCCGGGTCCGACAGCACGGCGTTGAGCCAGCGGGCCACCTCGCCGCGCAGTAGCTGGCTGATCGGATCCAGCAGCCATTCCCAGGCCGCGCCGAGCGCCTCGCCCTTGATCGAGATCCGCAGGTCGTCCTCGCCGACGCGCGGAATGTCCATCACGATCAGCAGCGGCGCCGCCGCGCGGGCGTGCAGCACCAGGTCGATGTCGATCGAGGCCTCGACCCGGATCTGCTGCAACAGCCGGATGGCGCCGTGCACGGCAACCGGGAACTCGACGTCGAAGGCCACCTCGTCGCCGTGGCGGCCCAGCACGATCGGCTCCCCCGAGCGAGCCTCGGCGACGATCCCGGCGATGCCGATGGTGATCGGGCCGACCTTGAGCGAGCGGCCGGCGACGGCCTGCAGCGCCGTGGTGATCCGCTCCGCGGTGACCGCACGCCGGAACAGCCGCTCCCCGAACACGTCGTAGCCGATCCACGTCCGCGTGCTTGCATCCGTCACCCGGGTTAGGTTACGCGCCGGGTTGCAGCCGAAACGGCGAATTCGCTACCGCGAGACGAGTTCCCGCCGCGTGCTCGCGAACCGCACGGGCTGCGGCCTGCCGTAGTAGAAGCCTTGCGCGTACGGATATCCCAGCGCCGCGAGTACCGAGGCCTGGTGCGCGTTCTCGACACCCTCGGCGATCACCTCCAGGCCGAGGGCGTTGCTCAGTGCGGCGATGGCACCGAGCAGTCGCGAGGTGTCCGAACCGGTCGCGATCGAGGACACGAAGCCCTGATCGAGCTTGAGGATGTCGGTGGGCACCGCGCCGAGGCGGCTCAGCGAGGAGTAGCCGGTGCCGAAGTCGTCGATCGCGATGCGGATGCCGCGGTGCCGCAGGGCGCGCAGGTTCTCGATGGCCGGGGGCGCGTCCGCGTCGAGCACCGTCTCGGTGACCTCGAGCACCAGCGCCCGCGGCGACCAGCCGGTTTCGGCGAGGACGGCGTCCACGCCGTCGGCGAATTCGGGCGTGGCCAGGTCCAGTCCGGACACGTTGACGTGCAGGGTGAGCGGACGCCCGCCGAGCTGGCGCAGGTCGACGGCGTCGCAGCAGGCGCGCCGCAGCACCAGGCGGTCGAGCGCGGCGATCAGCTCGTTCTCCTCGGCGATGCGGATCACCTCCGCCGGTGCGATGCCGGGGTGGATCGCCGATTCCCAGCGCACCAGCGCCTCGTAGCCGACGGTGCGCCCGTCGATCAGGCTGACGATCGGCTGGTAATGCACGTCGACGTCGCCGCGCTCGATGGCCGCGCGCAGTTCCGAGGCGATCGGCGCGCGGCGCGACGGTTCCAGCATGGTCCGGTTGCGGCCGCGTTGCTTGGCGCGGTACAGCGCGACGTCGGCGCGGCTGACCATGCGCGACGCCGACTCGCCGACCTCCCACGACGTCACCCCTGCCGAGCAGCCCGTCGGCACTGCCAGCCGCAGCCGGTCGGTGAAGTTCACGGCCTCGGCCTCGGTACTGCCGGGCAGCAGCAGCGCGAACTCGTCGCCGCCGTAGCGGGCCACCAGTTCGCCGGGCCGCAGCATCGATTCCCAGGCCCGCGCCACGCTGCGCAACAAGGCATCGCCCGCCCGATGGCCCTGCGCATCGTTGATCGCCTTGAACCGGTCCAGGTCGAACAGCACCACCACCGGACGGCGACCGGTCCGTACCGCCGCGGCGAGCTCGGCGTCGAGCCGATTGTCGAAGCCGCGCCGGTTCATCAGTCCGGTCAGCGAGTCGATGTCGGCGTCGGAGGCCATCCGTACCAGCACGCCCACGGCACCGCCCAACACCAGCGTGACGGTGCCGGTGGCCAGCCCCGACCACCACGGCAGCCCCGGGCGGATGGTGACGATCACGACGCACAACAGAGTCGACAGCCCGACTTGGAACGCCGCGCGCCTGGGTGGCAGAAAGAAGGCGCCGTTGCAGGAGGCGAAGGTGAAGAACGAGGTCAGCGCCAGTGCCCCGAGATCGCTGGGCGCCACCAGAATCGCCACGCTCAGCATCGCGAGACCGGTTTGCCCGGCGATCTCCGTGGCGATCGGCGGCAGCGACGCCGACCAGATCGCCAGCCACAGACCGATCCCGAGCGAGGCCGTGATGATGGCGAGCAGCGCGTACCGGCCCAGACCCGGCTGCTGCATGAAGGCAAGCACGTATCCGGGGCCCGCGCCGAGCAGATACAGCACCCCGCAGGTGCGTGCCATCACCGCCGGAGACGCCAGCGCCGACGGCGACAAGCGGTAACGGTGAAAACCGTCCCGCAGTTCCGCGGTCATCCAGCACCGGTCCGGACGTGTTTGCGCAAATCTGCCCCCATTTCGCCTACCAGCCGGAACGTAGCAGACTTTGGCCAACGCTAGTGGCGAAGTGCACTGCCCACATCGGCCGCCGCTGCCTGCACCGTTGTCAGGTAGGCGTCCGGATCGGGCAGCGCCGCCGGACGGGCATGGACGCACAGGGTGAGCGCGCCGCCGATGCCGTACAGGCCGTGGGTGAGACCCATCGCCGGCGACAGCGCCGGAAACCCCGCCGTGTAGACGACTGTGCCGCCGCCGAACCGGAGGTCGGCCGGGCCCCGGTCCACGCTCGTCAAGACGGTGTGGCCGGACACCGTGGCCGGGGTGACGGTCAGGTCGTGGCGGGCGACCCCGGCCCGCAACATCGGTGCCGGCATCGCATACAGCGCCGCGCCCTGCCCGGTCACCGCCGGATGTCCCGAGCGGCGCACCCGCTCCCGCAGCGCCGCGGCGATCAGCTCCGCGCGGCGACGCAGGTCCGGCTCGTCCGGGAACAGGTCGACACCGACGTTGCGGAAGTGGTTGCGCGCGGAAGGCGTGCCCGCATTGGCGACGGTCACCTCCGCGCCGAGTCGCGGCGGCACCTCGTCGAGGTGCCGGCGCAACGCCTCGGACACCACGGTCAGCGCGGCCACCGTCACCGTGGTGGCCGGGTTCTTCAGGTCCACGGGCAGGACGCGCGTCACATGCCCCGCCCCTGCCACGTTGAGCTGCGACAGCGGACGCCCGTCGAGCTGCGGCGGCAGATCCCCCGCCGCGGTGAGCCGGACCGTCTCCCGATAGGCACGGTGCGCGCGCCGGCCGGCCGCCACGAATCCGGCGAATTGCCGCGGCAGCCCGAGCGGTGCCAGCGGCGACGACGAGTCCGGCGGCGGCGGATCGTCGGGTTCGGCGGGCCCGAAGAGCTTGCGCGCGACCGCCGCGCCGCGGCGTCCGTCGGCCAGTGCATGCGACAGCTGCAGCACCACCAGCAACGGCTCCCCCGGCAGCACGTGCAGCCGCCACGGCGACCCGAGCGGATCGACGGCGGTGCCGACGATGTCGTCGAGGCCGGTGCCCTCGTGCACCACCACGTCGGCGGCATCGAACGACTTGGGCACCCAGTGCGGATAATCCCAGCGCGCGTCGCGCAGCGCGACGCTCAGATCCGCGATCCGGGGCGCCCGGCGGGCCACGTGCGCACGCATCGCTTCGACGCCGTCGGTGACGCCGGCGAACGCATACACGAGGAACTGATCGTTGGGAATCTTCGCCGACAGCCAGTACATCAGCGCGTCACGGGGATTCATGCGCGCCATGAGTCCGACCATAGCCGCACCCGGCGGTGCCAGACGTGCCGGCTCAGCCGACGGTATCCATGTGCCGGCTCAGCCGGCGGTATCCATGTGCCGGCTCAGCCGGCGGCAGCCTGCGGGCTCAGCTGCACCAGGGCCTGGTGCTGCAACAGTTGCACTCGCGCGCGCGGGATTCCGAGCACGGTGGCGACGTCATCGGTGGCCATACCTTCGACCACTCGCAAGATCATGACGTCGCGGGTGCGCGGTTCCAGGGCGGCGAAATCGTTCGGCGGGAGCGGGTTCTCGGCATCCACGATCCGCGCCGTCGTGCGATAGACGAACTGCGTCAACGGCTTTCGCGAGTGGTGCCGATGGATCAGTTGCTGGGCAACGGCTTCGCAGGATTTCACCGCAACGGCATCGGCGTAGCGCCAGCCCCGGGCGTCGGCACCGATGCGCGCCCGGCAGTACCGCACGATTCCGGGCCACACCACGGCGACCAATTTCCGCATGGCTGCCGGATCGCCGTCCGCCAGAGAGCTTGCTGCCGAACGCAACTCATTCTCGATCCGGTCCAAGTTCACCCCTCCATTGTCGGCGGGGACGGCGCGTGCGAACATCCGGGAAACCACCTATCCTCCGCTAGGGGTAGCACCACCTTTCGACCGAATCGACGGTAGCAATGCAGAGGATGTGCGCGTAGCTCCCAAATCCTGGGACCAATGTACTAGGGTGTACGGATTTCAGTCGCGCAGCACGTTCGGGTCCGGACGATCGGACCCGATATTGGCCTGCCGGGTCGCCCAGTCGGCTTGCTCGGCGGAAATCTCGGATTCGGCGGCACAGAAAGCACACTGCTGGGTGTACCGCGTGCTGGTGGTGAACAGCGGAATGAAGAAGAACGTGAATTTGCGGGTGCGCCGCCGGATCACCTGACCGCCCTGATGACGGCAGAAATTGCAGGTCGCGAAGAGCACCGCCAACTGCGTCAGATAGTCCTTGAACCCCCAGATCAGAATCATGTGTCGAGTGTACGAGCGCGCACCCTTGCCGAGCCGTGCCCGCCGCGAAAGGATTGCTGCATGGCCGATTTCGCGCTGCTCGACCTGCCCCGAGATACCCCCATCGCGGATCCCGACGCCTATTTGCACGCCGCTTTGCAGTGGCATTTCGGGGCCGACACCGGTTCGGAGTTCTGGTTGCGCACCGCCGCGCGCCTGGACTTCGATCCGCGCACCGAAATCACCGGGTTTGCCGATCTGCGCAAATTTCCCAATGTGGTCGACGAGCTGCGGAACGTCGCGGTCGAGGATTTGATTCCGCGCGGCTACGGCAGCGTGGTGCCCCAGGTGTTCGAGTCGGGCGGCACCACCGGGGCCCCCAAACGCACTGTGCAACTCCCGGATTGGGCGGAACAGACGATCCGCTGGCACGTCGAGGACATGCTGTCGGGCGGTTACGTGCGCGGCGGCGGGTGGCTGGGCCTGATGCCGAGCGGCCCGCACGGGGTGGGCTACTACGCCCGGCTGGTGGCGCAGCGGCTGGGGTCGACGTACTTCACCGTCGACCTCGACCCTCGTTGGGTGAAACGGCTGTCCCCGCGTGAGGTGCCCGGCTACGTCGCCCATGTCCTCGACCAGGCCGGCTACCAGCTGCGCACCCAGCGCATCGCGAATCTGCACACCACACCGCCGCTGCTCAATGCCATCGCCCGCGTGAATTCGCTTGTCGATCTTGTGAATTCGCAGGTTCGCTACCTGCTGCTGTCGGGCGCGCACGTCGACCCGGACACGTTGGATCTGTTCGCCGACATCTTCCCCGAGACCACCTTCGCGCTCGCCTACGGCAGCACCATGATCATGTCCCAGGCGCACACGCGCCGCGACGGTGACTCGTTCGTCTTCGATCCGCGCTCGCCGTACGTGTTCTTCCGGGTGATCGATCCGGACACCGGCGCGGACGTCCCGTACGGCGAACGCGGGCAGGTTGTGATGAACCACATCAGCAAAGGCATGTTCCTGCCGAACAATCTCGAACGCGACACAGCGATCCGGGTGCCCGGACTCGACGGGCAGATCGGCGACTCGGTGTCCGAGGTCGCGCCGGTGGCGGAGTTCGCGGGCGAACCGGTCGTCGAAGGCGTGTACTGAGCTCAGCGGCGGCTGAATCCCTTGTTGCGCATGAGAAAATCGGCGAGGAATCCGTCGTGCGGGATCGCCGGTTCGCTGTGATGAGTGGGTACCGGACCGACGTAGAGGTTCGTGATCGTCGGCTCGGCGAGCAGCCGGTCCACCAGCGCCTCGTCGTCGGTGATGGCGGTGAGCACCAGCGAATTGCGCAGCGGCGCAATCTCGTTGCGCCGCCATGGCGCCACCCACACACACGGAAACGGCAGCTCCACGTTGAGCGTGTCGGGCTCCGGTTCGCCCAGTAGGTGGACCGCGGGACGCAGCACCGCCTGCCCGTCGCCGAGATCGGCCACCACCTGGTCTGCGCCGAGGATGGGCGTGGCCGCGGCGCCCGCGCGCCGCACGAGCCGCGCAGTGGCGTGCGCGGTGTCCAGCGGCTGCGCCGGCAGGACTGCGTGCGGATCCGAAAGAGGCAGGGGTGCCATGGCTTTCAGCCGCGCACCGAGCGCCTGCGCGAGCGGCCGGGGGTCGCCTTCGTAGAGCACCGCCGTCGCGTTCACACAGGCGGTGCCCCCGACTGCGGCGATCGAGTCGACGACGACGTCGAGGTGCGCACGCCAGTCCTGCTCGGCGGTGATCAGGATCTTGGCCCGGCCGGGTCCGTTCGGGAAAACCGTTGCGTCACCGGCATATTTGTCGACGACATCGGCGCCGCCGTACACCATGCTCAGGTCGGCGGCGGCGATCAACTCGTCGGCACCGTCGTGTCCGGTGGGCAGGTAGGTGACGTCACCGGGCCGAAACCCGCTCGCGCGCAACGCTTGCACCAGCCGATGTCCGGTGAACGGCTCGCGGCGCGACGGCCGCACCGCCACGCGGTAGCCCAGCAGCAGGGCCTGTGGCCACAATCCGTGCACACCGGGCGCATTCCCGGATGCGTGCACGCCGAGCACCTCGCCGCGTCGTGCCCACACCGCGCCGCCACCGATGCTGCGCCGATCGAGCACCGCGCCCGTCGGACGGGCCGGTTCGATCGCGTCGAACGCCGTGGCGAGGCCGTCGAGTACCGCCTGTGCCCCGGCCCGCGTCACCGTGATCGGTAGCCCCGACACCCGGCTGGCCAGGGTGAGGTAGTCGTCGAATCCGGCACCGCCGAACACCTCTCGCGCCTGCGCCAGTGCCGCGCACCGCTGCGCAGGCGGCAGCGGCGGCAGCTGCCGCTGCGCGTCTACGGTGCGCGCGATGTACAGCGGCGCAACCATGCTCAGCTCCGCGACGGCCGCACCCGCGCAGTCGCGCACGGTGTCGTGCTTGCGTGGCCGATACTCGCCGTCGGCGCCGAGCGCTGGAATGTCCACGGCTCGATCCTTGCAGTTCAGTGGCGCCGCTGGGGCGAGGCCGCGTCAGTCGCAGTTGTCGCACTGTCCGGTGACCGGCAACTCACAGAAGCAGCTGGCACACGTCGCGCCGATGGGCCGATCGGGGGCACTGCGCACGGCCAGCGAAGTGCGCTGACCGTGCCGCGCCACGCAATCCGAGCACGGCGGCAGCGCGCGCATTTCGTCGTCGGTGGCGGGCTGCGGGGTGCCGACGATGCCGTGCGGCCAGGTGAAATGCTGACAATCACCGCTGAGATGGCGCATCCGCGGCGCACCAGCCTTCGGTACACCGTCCCAAGTGGTGGGCGGGACAACGACTCTGAGCTCGGGATGCTCGATCATGGCATTCCTTGTCTCGATCGGCTCGCGCCTGCCGCCATCGTCGCACGGTTGCGATGCGACCCGCCAGACCGGACGCGCGGGGCAGCTAGCCGCTGACGATGTTGGTGACCAGATTGATCGTGGTCGCCAGGATCATCGTTCCGAACATGTACGACAGCAGGCAGTGGCGCAGCACCACGCCGCGGATCGTCACGTTCGAGACGTTGGTGTCCGACACCTGATAGGTCATGCCGAGGTTGTAGCTGAAGTAGAAGAAGTCCCGGTAGCTGGGCGGATCGTCGGAATTGAAGTCGATGCCGCCGTCGGTGCCGTCGTAGTACAGGTAGGCGTACCGGGCGGCGTACATCAGGTGCAGTCCTGCCCACGACATGAACACCGCACCGAACGCCAGCGCGGCGGCCGCGCCGCTGTCGTCGGTCTTCGACAGCACCAGCAACACGGTGATCGCCACCAGTGCGCCCAGCGCCGCTGCCACGACGACGGCCTCCTCGACGCCGGGACGGAAGTCTTCACGCTCGACGCTGCGCCGGGTGCTCTCGGCATCCTTGGGCCACAAGGCAATCCAGCCCGCGCCGACGAAGATGGCGGCGCCGGCGAGGATACCGGCGAGAACGCCGATGTAACCGTGTGTGAGCAGCGCGACCAGCGCCCCGATCAGCACGCCGCCGCAGATCGCGACGATCAGCCGGGCGACGGCCGAATCTCCGGGCAGCACCGTCATCGCGTACATCCCTTCTCCGCTGCGCGACCGTTGCGAATGTATCCCGAAGGCGACGGCATCGGCCGACAGGAGTAAATTGCGCGCCATCCAGATACCGCCGGTGTCCGGAACGTGCGCTGCGCGCGCACGCAGACCTGAGAGGCCCGATATGCAGTCCACCGTCAGCAAGACCGTCAACGCCCCGATCGACCGCGTGTGGGCGATCATCGCCGATCACGAGGGCATGGCCAAGTGGGCCCCCGGCCTCAGCGCCGCGATTCTCAAGGACGGCGCAGACACCCGCAACGGCGTAGGCGCCGTGCGTGAGCTCAAGGGACCGCTGTCCGTACCGACCATCGTCGAGGAGATCGTCGGGTTCGAGCCGCAGCGCCGCCTTGCCTACCGCGCGCTGTCGGGCGTCCCGCTCAAGAACTACACCGGCGAGATCGTGCTCACCCCGCAGGGCACCGAGCGCACCACGATCACCTACACCGTCGCCGCCGACCAGCGCGTTCCGCTTGTGGAGAAGGCGGTCACGCTGGCCATCGCGACCAGCCTGCTCGGTGCCGTCGTGCTGCAGGCCGCCAAGAAGTAGCGCCCGCCCGCGGCGAAGAACACCACCCGCACCGGCGCGCACCGGCAGCGGCATCGTCTTGATGCCGCTGCCCGCCCGCCCCGCCCATCGTTTCGGCGACCGCAGCTACGCGACATCGCCGTCCATCTCGGCCGACACCGCACTATCGTTGAACTCGGCGAGAGGGATGACGATGGATCACGACAAACCCACAGCCGTACCCGAGTCGTTGCAGTACCGCGACGGCCGGTACGCCCTGGAGCGGTTCGGCGCATCGCTGACCGATTGGTCCCCCCGCGCCTTGCGCATCTTCACCCGCGGGCTGCGGTCCATTCACCGGCCCTGGTTCGCCGTCCGGATGCCCACCGGGGTCGCCGAACTGACGACAACCGGCCGCAAGTCCGGGCAACCTCGCTCGACGTTCGTGCGCGCCTACCGCGACGGCGCGCGGGCCTACCTCGTCGCCATCACCGGCGAGCACACGCTCTGGCTGAAGAACATCCGCGCGCACCCGACCGTCACGCTCCGGTTCGGCCGCAAGCGGTTCACCGGGGTCGCCCGCGATCCGCGCGACGCCGCCGAGCTCGCGGCCCTGCGCCGCGCCTTCACCCAGACGCACCCGTTCGACTACCCGGAGAACATGGTGCACCGCAGCGGTTTTCCCACGCGAGCGAAGATCGTGGAGCTGCACCTGGCGTGGCTGGAAGGTGGCACGCCGCTTGTCGTCGACCTCGACGTGCCCTCACCAGCCGCCGTCGACAAAGGCCAGTAGCGCGGGGCCGGGATCGGCCGCCGTCGTCGTGTTCGCCACGACCACCACCACGAGCGCCGCCGCGGTGAGCGCCGACAGCACACCGTAGGAGACAACGATTCGCTGGGTCGTCCCGGTGCCGCGCAGCCGCCAGGCCGTCCACGCCAGAACCGCCAGAGTTGCCACCGTGAGGGCCGCAACGACGGCGAGTACCGCGTGGAAGCGGGCGAAGTCGCCGATCATCGCGTCGAGCACCGGCCCGGGCGTCGCGTCCGCGTGCACCACCTCCGACAACGGTCCGCGCACGTCGGCGAGTTCGGGCGCCGACAGCATCGGCAGCAGCGACGCATACGGCGCCAGCGCGCCTTGGACATTGGCCAGCACCGTCAGCAGGGCAAGCAGGCCGAGCAGCGTGACGCCGCTGCCCGCGCCCGCCAGCGCGATGCGGCGCCCAGTACCTATTCGGTTGTGCGCGAACCGCTTCCAGATTCCGACCGCGAGCGCAACGAGAACCACCAGCAGCAGCGCAGCAAGCGCGGCTTTCGCCACGTGGTAGCGGAACCAGTAGTCGACCACCGCGTCCAGCTCCGGCGTGGCCGCTCCGGTGCGCCACTGCGCGGCGAACGATTCCCCGAACGCCGTGCGCAGCTCGGCCTCGTCGGCGAAGTCGCCGCCCGCCAGCATGCGGGGCGCGAACACGAACGCGACGACGAGGACCGCGGCACCGGCGGTCAGCAGATATCCCGACGCAATCCGTAACAACCCAACCCCTCCGGCAGGTGACTCGACCGTGGGACTGAGCGCCCACTTTCGGCGCGCAGCAGGCAGTTTCAGCCTTTTCGGCGTCGATAATGGACGCTCTGTCCCGCGCCACCAACCTACCCACCGGTCGATCAGTAGACGAGGTGCTCGATCACGCTCCGCGCGGACTGACTCATCGACACATCGTCCGGCGGCCTATTGCGGCACGCCCCGCATGTGTCCGAAGAATTCCTCAGACTCCTCGAGCCCCTCGTAACTGGGGGCCACGTGCTCGCCGAACACCTTGCGCTCCTGCTTGCGGCGCAGGTCCAGGTGCGCCTCGGCGGGAATGTCGTAGCCATAGAGCTTTTGCGCCGCACGCGGCGTCATCGTGATCGGATTGGTGGCCGGGATGCCGAGCGCGGCCGGCATCACGATGTCCGCGACGCCGGGCACCAACCACGACCACACCGCGTCGTACAAATGCATGTTGCTGTTAATCGCGGTCATGAGCGCACGCATGGCAGGCTGCACGATCGCGTCCTCGGCCGCCGACTGCCGAATGCCGAACAGCTGGCGCATGTACTGCGGATACGTCGAGATCGTCGCCATCGCCGCCAGCCGGGACAGCAGCAGCAACGGCGGCGTCGCCCAATCTGGCTGATTCGGCGGCAGCGCAACCTCGGTGTTGAGAATCATCCGGGCCATCGACTGTGCCGTCTGCGACGCGGCAAGCTTCGGTTTCCACGATTCGAAGAACGTGCGGACCTCCGCGCGCGACCGCGGCACCTCGTCGGTGCTGATCGTCTGGCACTGCGCCGCGATTGCGCATTGCTCCCAGTATTCGGTTTCCTCGGCGTCGGACAACCGGCCCGGTCCGAATACCTCGTAGCAGTAGAGAATCGAATGCCACGCCGTCATATGAATCCACAGCTGCGAGCTCGGGGAATTCGAGTCGTAGCGGCCGCCGGTGACCGGGTCGTTTCCGATACCCAAAGAATGCACCTTCACCAGAATGTCGGCCGCCTTCGTCGCGGCCGCCGTGTCCCCGGCGGCGACGAGCGCGAAGTATCGCATCGTGCGCTCGTAGCGATTGCGCGGGCGCGACTTGACGCCGCCCGAATTCACAACGGACGCATTGAGATTGGGGTCGAGAAACTCGATCGTGACCGCCCGCTGAAAGCCCATGACGGCCGAACTCGGGTACATCCAGACCTTCCAGGTGACCGAACCTGGGCCGAAGAAGCCGTAATCGGGCAGCGGCTCGTATTTGCGTCGGATCCGGTCGAGCCCGACCTCCCCCACCGAGCCGACCTTGTCGATTGCCTTGAACACGACATCCATGCTGGGCAAGACATCCATTCCGACCTCCACGAGCCAGCGGAGCGGTGGCACACCGTCTGTCAACTGTACGTCCAGGGACTCGCACCCCGTGCAGGAAAGCCGGGGTGCGAGCGAGGACCCGGCGATGTTGTTCGCGCAGGCCGATCAGAAGTAGGCGATGCCCCAGGACCGCAGGCTGAACGGGACGTCGCAGCTGGACCACGACTGCTGCCCGCCGAAGTCGACGGGGTTGCCCCAGCGCTCGTACCACGCGCCACTGGATCCGGCCGACCAGTTCCAGCAGGAGATGTACACCCGCTGCCGACCGTTGGTTCCACAGGTCGAGTAGGCGGAGGTACCGAAGATCGACGTGACGGTACACGCCTGAGGCACCTCCGCGGACGCCGTGCCGGCGGCGGTGAGCGGTACGACGCCGACGAGCGCGGCGCCCAGAGCAGCGACGATCGATCGCTTGGCCAACGTGCGCATGATGAATCCTCCTTCGCAGGTCCGGGTGTCCCCGACCACGTTCCCGGAGTGGTTGCATGATGTGCCGTCTAGATCGTGGCACACGAAGATCTGTTACGCGGGTCGATTCGCCGTCGCCGTCATACGGCAAATGCGCTGCGGCCGTGCAGCTTCCCAGCAACCCGCCCGCGCCCAGCGATCGGCCGAAGCCGTTCGGCTCGCTTCCGAACATGTCGTAGTCCTTCCGCACCGTCGGCGCCCGAGCGCAGTCCGCCGATGGCCGCACCCTGCCGCAGCACGGCGAGCGCACCACCGAGACCGTGAGCGCGCCGCCATCGACGCCGGCACCGAGCAGCGATGCACCCCGACGGCGAACTGGTTCCGTCTGCCTTCCGATCCCGCCACAGGTTGCGCTGAACGCAGCTGGGGCACTGATTGTGGAAACGTTTCCACAATTTTCCACAGCTAGTTGCCCCAGCTCACAGGCGCGTGTACCGTGTGATGTCAATCACAACCCACCGCTAATACGCGCTACTGCTGGAAACGATTCCAACGAGAGGACCCCCGGTGATCGAGAAGCCGACGTTGCAACACGTCGCCGACCTGGCAGGCGTTTCACTCGCCTCCGCCTCTCGCGCTTTGGCCGGGCAGACGGCCAGCCCCGCGACGGTGAAGAAGGTCCGCTTCGCAGCCAAGAAGCTCGGTTACGTCCCGGACTCGACGGCGCGTTCGCTCCGATTCGGCGGCACCCGCCAAGTCGTGTTTGCAGTGGACGACATCGGCAACCCGAACTACGTCGAGATGCTGCGCGCGATCGAGCAGGAAATCGGATCCGTCGGCTACCGGCTGAACGTCACTGCCACCGGCCGCGACATCCGCTCGGTCATGTCGCTCGTGCGCAGCCTTACCGGCGGCTTCGGCGACGGCCTCATCATTTCCCCGCTGCGCGTCAACGCCGAACTGCGGCGCGCGCTGCAGGAGTCGTCCATACCGGTGGTGGTCATCGGCAGGCTGGACGCCGACGCCGCGATCGACCGCGTCGGCGTCGACTCGGCGCAGGCCCTCGAGCTTGCCGTGGACCACCTGTTCGAGCTCGGCAAGCGGCGCATCGCATTCGTCAACGGCCCGCTGGACACCAACCCCGGATCGGCCCGGCGCCGCGGGTTTCTCGCCGCCTCCGAACGTCTGGGGCTGGCCGTCGACGAGCAGCTGATCGTGCAGGCGTCGGACTTCACCGCCGGGGCGGGCAAGGCTGCCACCGAAATTCTGCTCGCCCGAACGGAATTCGACGCCATCGTGGGCGCGAACGACCTGATTGCCATGGGCGCGATCAGCGCCTGCGTCGCGGCCGGCGTCGACGTCCCCGGCCACGTCGCCGTGACGGGCATGGACGACACCGAGATCGCCTCGATCTACAACCCGCCGCTCACCAGTGTCTCGCTGCTGGCGGCCGAACGCGGCCGGCTCGCGGCCCGGCTTCTGTTGCAGCGCTTCGCCGATCCGGCGCGCGCTCCCGAAACCCTCACGGTGAACCCGTTTCTGACCATTCGTGAATCGTCGACGGTGAAGGACTGACCATGTACGCCGACCTACGACGGCCTCCGTCGCCGGAGCAGCACACCGCAAGGCGCCGAACGCTGTTCGCGCGCAAGCAGCCGACCTCGGCAGCCGGGGCCGCGCTCGGCGGCCGGCAGACGTGGCTGCTGGTGCTGCCCGCCCTGATCCCGGTGCTGGCGCTGAGCGTGTTCCCGCTGCTGCGCGGCATCATGCTCGGCTTCACCGACGCCAGCGCCGGCTACAACCGGCCCGTCAACTTCAACGGCATCGACAACTACACCCGGCTGGCCGGCGACGAACTGTTCTGGTCCTCGTTCCGCATCGGCATCATCTGGGCAGTTTCGGTCACGCTGCTGCAGTTCCTCGCCTCGCTGGGACTTGCGTTGCTGCTCAACGCAAATCTGCGGTTCCGGGCCGTGGCCCGCACACTGGCGCTGGTGCCCTGGGCCATTCCGCCGGTGATCATCGCGATCATGTGGCGGCTGATGCTGAACCCGACCGCCGGACCCGTGGACAAGATGATGGGATCGGTCGGGCTGCCCGACGACATCAACTGGCTCGGAGATCCGAACTGGGCGCTGCCCGCGGTGATCGTCGTCGGCGTCTGGGCCGGCATGCCGCAGACCACCGTCACGCTGCTGGCCGGGCTGCAGAACGTGCCGGGCGAACTGCACGAGGCGGCCGCACTGGACGGCGCCGGCGTGCTGCGGCGGCTGTGGCACGTCACGTTGCCCGGGCTGCGGCCGGTGATCTACGCGATCACCACGCTGGACTTCATCTGGAACTTCAACCAATTCGCGCTCGTGTACGTGCTCACCGCGGGCGGTCCGGGCGGCGACACGATGCTGCCGATGCTCTTCGCATACAACGAGGCCTTCAAATACGGCCACTTCGGTTACGCCTCCGCGATGGGCAACGTGATGGTCGTCGTCATTGCGTTGTTCCTCCTGTTCTACCTCCGCCAGCAAACCAAGGAGCGCCAGCAATGACTACCTCGGTACTCGGGCCGCGACGGCACGCCGGTCGTGCCCTGCAATACCTCGCACTGGCGGGATACATTCTCTTCCTTGCCTTTCCGCTGTTCTTCTTGCTCAGCGCGGCGTTCAAGACCAACCCCGAGCTGCAGTCGCTGGACGCCGGACTACTCCCCGAAGGCGCGTACTTCGGCAACTTCACCGCGGCCTTGGAGAAGGTGAACCTGCTGCGCGCGCTCACCAACAGCGTGCTGGTGGCGCTGGCGTCCACCGTGATCGTCGTGGCGATCTCGGTGCCGGCCGCCTATGCGTTGTCGCGGACCCGGTCGCGGCTGCGGCAGGTGTCGTTCGCGTGGATCCTGCTCAGCCAGATGTTCCCGTTCATTCTGATCGTCATTCCGCTGTTCCTGCTGCTGACCAAGTTCGGACTGATCAACAGCCTGTACGGGCTGACGATGGTCTACACCGTCTGGTGCCTGCCGTTCGCCCTGTGGATGCTGCAGGGGCACATGAGCGCCATCCCGGTGGATCTCGAAGAGGCGGCGGCACTTGACGGCGCGAGCCGGCTGCGCGTGCTCCGGTCGGTCGTGATGCCACTGCTGGCTCCGGGAATCGTTGCCACCAGCCTGTTTTCGTTTATCACCGCCTACAGCGACTTCTTCTTCGCCCTCGTCACCATCCGCAGCGAACAGAACCAGACGCTGCCGCTGGCGCTGGCCCGGTTCGTCGGCGCCGAGGGCATCGTCCAACTCGGCCCGCTGGCCGCCGCGTCGCTGCTGGCCACCGTGCCCAGCCTCGCTTTCTTCGCATTCGCGCAGCGCCGGCTGACATCTGGGCTGCTTTCGGGCGCCGTCAAGGGCTAGCAATTCCCACCATCGCAGGAGGTAAGAAAATGAAACGACTGAGTGTGGTTGCGGCCGTGTGTGCCGCGACCGTGAGCTTGCTGGCCGCCGGCTGCAGCGGCGTCGGCGAGGGCGGACCCGTCAAACTGACGTTCCAGAGCCTGGCGTTCCAGGACAGCACGGTCGCGGCGACCGCCGACATCGTCGCCCAGTGGAATCGGGCCAATCCCGATGTGCAGGTGGAGATCCTGCAGAGCAACTACGACGACGTGCACGACCAGCTCGTCACGCAGTTCCAGAGCGACACCGCCCCGGACCTGATCTACGACGAAGCCTCCGACATCGCCGGGTTCGCGCACCAGGGCTACCTCGCCGACCTGAGCACCTACCTCAGCGACGAGCTGAAAAATGCTGTCGACAAAGAGTTCTGGGATATCACCACGATCGGCGGCAAGGTGGTCGCGGTGCCGACGCTGGTGCAGTCCTACGTCGCGTTCGTCAACACCGACGCCCTGGCCGCAGCCGGCGTCGCGATGCCGAGCAACACCAGCCTGACGTGGGACGAGCTGCGCGCGCTGGCGAAGCGGCTCACCGCCGACGGCCGCTACGGCGTCGGGTGGGGGCTCAAGCAGCCGGCCTCGGCGGTGGTGAACACCGCGCTCGCCTACGGTGGCGGATTCTTCGACGTCGAAGACGACGGCTCCGCGTCGATCTCCGTCGGTGACGGCGAGCTCGCGGTCCCGGATGTCCTGCGCAACATGCTGATCGACGACAAGTCGATGGACCCGGTCGCCGCGACGCAAAGCACCGCCGACACCGTGCCCGGCTTCTTCGCAGGCAAGTACGCGATCTTCATGGGTGCCAGTTACCTTGCCCAGCAACTGACTTCCGCGGCACCGGCCGGCTTCAACTTCACCGTGCTGCCACCGCTGGCCGGTAGCAAGGGCACCGCGCAGGCGGCGAATCCGCAGACGCTGTCGATCGCGGCACAGAGCCGGCACCCGCAGGAAGCCGCCCAGTTCCTCGATTTCTACATGAACGCCGACAACCAGGCGCGGCTGGCCGAGTCCGACTGGCTGCGGCCGGTGTCGCGCCCGGCGCTGGAACGGCTGGCGGCCAACACCGCCAACAAGCCCATCTGGAAGCCGCTGCTCGCCGCCACCGAGGGTCTGCGCGGTGCGCCGTTCACCAAGACGCTCAACTACCCGCAGTGGAAGCTGCAGTACCTCACGCCGGGTCTGCAGAAGTACTTCGCCGGCCGGATGTCGCGCGCCGAGCTGGCCGCGTCGCTCACCGACGGCTGGAAGTCGATCGGCCGATAACCGCTTGCCGCACAACCACTTCGAATTCGAGGAGACATCCATGACCTGGCTTCGTGACCGGATCGCCGCCGTGCTCGCCGGCTCCGCCATCGGCGACGCCCTGGGCGGACCGACCGAGGGCTTCAGCCCCGAACAGATCCAGCAGCGCTACGGCGGGCGGATCACCGGAATCGTCCCGCCGTTCTACGACGACTGGGAGACCCACCGGCCGTTCAGCCCGTGGCACAAGGGCGACGGCCACATCACCGACGACACCCTGATGACGCAGGCGCTGATCGAGGTGTACGCCAAACGGCGCGACCATCTCGATGCGTTCGCGATGGCCGCGGACCTGGTGCCGCTGCTGCTCACCGACTGGACCTGGATTCCGGAGATGGGCCGCGAGGCGGTGCGCCTGCAGCGCATCTTCCTCGCCGAGAAGTGGATGGTGACGCGACTGCAGTACGGCCACGTCGACCCGCGCGAAGCCGGCGTCGGCAACATCGTCAATTGCGGTGCGGCCATGTACATGGCGCCGACCGGCGTGGTCAACGCCGGAAACCCGCGCCGCGCCTACGACGAGGCCATCGACATGGCCGGGGCGCACCAGTCGAGCTACGGACGGGAGGCGGCGGGCGTCTTCGCCGCCGCGGTGGCCGCTTCGCTGACCGTCGGGGCCACCGTCGACGACGTCGTGGACGTCGCGGTCGAGCTCGCCCACGACGGCACCAGGGCCGCGCTCGAGGCCGTCGCGAAGGCGGCCCGCAACGTGCCCGAAGGCGCCTCCGACGACCACATCGGCACCGCACTGCGCGATGCGATCCGTCCGTTCGACACCGTCGGCGAGCAGTACCGCCAGCCGGCGATGGATGCCCGATTGCCTTCGCGCACAAAGTCGATCGAAGAGCTGCCGGTGGCGCTCGGGATGCTGCTGGCCTACCGTGCCGACTTCCGCGCCACCATCCTCGGCTCGATCAACTACGGGCGCGACTGCGACTCGATCGCCAGCATGGCCGGATCGATCGCCGGTGGGCTGGGCGGCCGCGAGGTCGTCGCCACCGATTGGCTGGACGCAGTCGTGACGGCGAGCAAGCTCGACTTCGACAAGTGGGTGACCATGCTCACCGACGTCACCGAAGACATCCGGGCCCGCGATATCGACCGGGTCCGAGCCGAGCTGCGGGCCTTGGAGCAGGTCGCACAGGTGGGCGCGGCGCGATGAACGGACGGGTCGCCGTTGTCGGCAGCATCAACCTCGACATCGCGGTACACGTCGCCAAGCACCCCGTGCCGGGGGAAACGGTGATGGCCTCGCAGTCGACCCGCTCGCCCGGCGGCAAGGGCGCCAATCAGGCCGTTGCCGCGGCGCGGGCGGGCGGCGCGGCGACCACGTTCGTCGGCCGCATCGGCGACGACGCCACCGGCAGGCAACTGCAGCAAAGCCTGGAAACCGCCGGAGTCGCAACGATTCTCACCACGGTGCCCGACACCCCGACCGGGTTCGCCGTGGTTACCGTCGATGCGCACGGCCAGAACGCCATCGTGGTAGCCCCCGGCGCGAATGCGCACCTGGACACCCTCGACGCCCGAGCGCTGGCGGCCGTCGCCTCCGCCGACGTGCTGCTGTGCCAGCTCGAGACGCCGCTGACCTGGATCGCGCGCCGTCGCCGAGCACGCGCCCATGGTCATCCTGAACGCGGCACCGGCACAACCGATTCCGCCCCAGGTGCTGCCGCTGGTCGATCTGCTCGTGGTCAACCAGCACGAGGCCGCCGCCCTGACCGGTGCGGCATCGCCGCAGGACGCGATACCCCGGCTGCTGCAGGATGTGCCGGCGGTCGTCGTCACGCTCGGCGCCGACGGCTGCGTCTACGCCACCCCTACCGATACCGCGTGGGTGCCGGCACCGCAGGTCACCGTGGTGGACACGACCGGCGCCGGCGACACCTTCTGCGGCGTACTCGCCGCGCGGCTGGCCGGCGGCGATCCGATCGACGACGCGCTCACCCTCGCCAGTGCCGCCGCTGCGCTCTCGGTCGGCCGTCATCACGCCCAGCCGTCCATCCCCACCCGTGACGCCGCCGAAACGCTGCGCCGGCAGACCTATCCGACCCCGATTCCGCGCTGAAAAGCGTTGGGGTGCAACAAACAAGGAGTACCCGACATGTCCACCGTCCGATTCGAAGCAGCCCAGCGCTGGTATCCGCGCGCAGAAACTCCGGCGGTCGCCGACATCGACCTCGAGATCCGCGACGGCGAGTTCATGGTCCTCGTCGGACCGTCGGGATGCGGGAAGTCGACGCTTCTGCGGATCCTGGCCGGTCTCGACGTTCAGACGGGCGGCTCGCTGTCGATCGGGGATCGCGTGGTGGACGGGGTGCGACCGAAGGCGCGCGACGTGGCGATGGTGTTTCAGAATTACGCGCTGTACCCCAACATGACGGTTGAGGGGAATATGAGCTTTGCTCTCCGCAACCGTGGAATGGGGAAGAAGGAGACGCGACGGCGCGTCCACGAGGCGGCGGCGATGCTGGAGCTCACCGATCTGCTTGACCGCAAACCTGCAGCTCTCTCGGGTGGGCAGCGGCAACGCGTCGCGATGGGCCGGGCGATCGTTCGCGATCCCGCGGTGTTCTGCATGGATGAGCCGCTATCGAACCTTGACGCGAAACTCCGGGTCTCGACGAGGTCCCAGATTCTCTCCCTGCAGAAGAAGCTGCGAACAACCACTGTGTATGTGACGCATGACCAGGTCGAAGCAATGACCATGGGTGACCGCGTGGCCGTGTTGAAGGATGGGGTGCTGCAACAGGTCGACTCGCCGCGCGATGTTTATCAGAATCCGGCAAACACATTTGTGGCGTCGTTTATTGGATCGCCGACAATGGGCCTGTTCACGATTGATGATGGGCCAATTATGGGTGTGCGCCCGGAGGACTGGGAAGTTCTATCGGTA
>CAKZIX010000019.1 GCA_936936565.1 uncultured Nocardiaceae bacterium
CCGGTGATGGCCAATGGCGTCGAGGACCGGGCGTTCTACCGCTACAGCCGGCTGACGTCGCTGAACGAGGTCGGCGGCGACCCGTCGCAGTTCTCGCTTGCGCCGCAGGCGTTCCACGACGCGTTCTCGCGGCGGCAGGCGTCGTGGCCGCACGCGCTGACGACGCTGACCACCCACGACACCAAGCGGTCGGAGGACACCCGCGCCCGCATCACCGTCATCGCCGAGGTGGCGGAGCGGTGGGTGGCGACCCTCGACGACCTGCGGGCGATCCCGTGGGTGTTCGGCTGGACCCAGTCGCGCCAGATCGTGCCCGGCTGGTTCGGCGCCGGCTCCGGCCTGAAGGCCGCCCGCGAGGCCGGCCTCGAGCCCGAGCGGGATGTTGACCGTATTGAGCGCGCGCACCACCGGCACCCCGAGGCCGGACGCGCCGACCAGCGCCGCCACGGCCATGGCGAGCCAGGGGCGCCGGGCGGGGGCCCGGCGGGTCGCATGCATCGGCTACTTGCCGAGCATGCGTGCGGCCGCGGCGTCGAGCGCTTCCTTCGGCGACTTGGTGCCGCGCAGCGCGGCGAACTGGGCCTCGGCGTACTTCACCTCGAACTCCGCGTTCGCGCTGCCCGGGAACGTGTACCAAGCAGTCGACGGCTGCGCGTTGACCGCGGCGAAGCCCGGGTTCTCGGCGAAGTAGCCGCCGAGCAGGGCGGGATCGGCGCCGGCTTGCTTGTTCAGCGGCGCCGTCGCGGTCGCCTTCACGGTGTCGGTGACCGCTTGCGGGGTGAGCAGGCTCTTGACGAGCTTGCACACCGCGGCTTGGCGGGCCGGGTCGGCGGTGAGCATCACGAACCCGTTGATCGAGACCGGGACCTTGCGCGAACCTCCTGCGGGCACCGGGAACGGCGCCACCGAGATCGGGAAGCCGGCGCTGCGCACCGCAGTGAACGTGGAGCTCGAGCTCACCAGCATCGGCACCTTGCCCGACTTGAACATGTCGACGGCCTCGGCGAAGTAGTTGTCGACGACCGGCATCTGCTTGCGGTCCACCAGGTTTCGCCAATGCTGCAGCACGGCGGTACCCGCCTGGCCGTTGAATTCCGGCGCCTTGCCGGCGCTGTCGACCATGGTGCCGCCGCCGGAGAACAGCCCACCCTGGAACAGGAAGCTGTTGCCGAAGTACGTCAGCGCGCCGAACCGATTCCGTTCGGGCGCGGCGAGTTTGGCGGCGGCCTCCTCGATTTCGGCCCAGGTGGCGGGCGCCTTGCGCGGATCCAGGCCCGCCTCCCGGAAGGCGTTGTCGTTGACGAACAGTGCCGGCTTGGTGACATACCAAGGCGCGGCATAGATTTCGCCCTTCACGCGCAGATTGTCGAGCTGCTCGCGGTCGACGGCGGCCAGTAGCGCGGAATCGGACTCGAAGCATGTGGTGAGCGGCTTGGCCACCCCGGCGTCGGTGAACGCGCGGAATGTCGCGCTGGTCACGCGCACCAGGTCGGGGGCGTTGCCGGCCTGGATCTGGGCGATCACCGACTGCGAGATCTCGACGTCCTTCTTGTTGTCGAGCTGGATGTCGAGGCTGATGTCGGAGTTGGCGTCGTCGAAGCCCTGCAACAGTTTTCGCAGCAACTCACCGTTCTGGGCGAGTTGCCCGGACACGATGCGCAGCGGGCTGGTCGGGGCACCCACGGCGGGCTCGGGTTCCGGCGCCGCGGAGCAGGCCGTGGCGAACGCGAGGCACGCGGCAACAGTGGCGGTGAACAGGGGCTTTCGCATGGTCTTCTCCTCCGATAGTGCGAAGTCAGTTCTCGGCGCTCGACAGGGCGAGGCCGCGGGCGAGATATCGTTGGGCCACAACGAATCCCGCAAGTAGTGGGGCGACGGACATGGTGGCAAGGGCAAGTTGGACGCCGTAGTCGGTGCCGCCTTCGGCGATGGTGAACGAGGCCACCCCCATGGGCACCGTCGCGGCGCGGTCGTGGGTGAGCACGAAGGACGGCCAGAAATAGTCGTTCCAGTGACCGGTGAAGCTGGCGACCGCGAACACCAGGATCGCGGGCCGGCACATCGGCAGCACCACTCGCGCCAGCACCGACACGGTGGACGCGCCGTCCATGCGCGCGGCGTCGAACACCTCGGCCGGGATGGTCAGGATGAACTGCCGGAACAGATAGATGCCGAACGCGGACACCGCGAACGGCGCGATCAGCGCCACCCGGGTATCGATCAGGCCCAGGCGAGCGAACAACACGTACAGCGGAATCGCGGCGAGCTGGTGCGGAATCATCAAGCACAGCAACACCATTCCCAGCCCGAGCGACGCGCCGCGGAAACGCACCCGGGCCAGCGCGTAGGCGGCGGGCAGCCCGGTGAGGATCTGGAACACCAGGATCGTCGTCGTCACCACGATGCTGTTGGCGAAGTAGCGGACCAGGGGCACCGAGGTGAGCGCGGCCCGGTAGTTGTCCAGCGTCGGGGGCGAGGCCAGCAGCGTGCGCGCGGCCAGATCCTCGGGCCGGCTGAACGAGGCCGCCACCAACATCACGAACGGCGCCAGGAAGAACACCGCACCGAGTGCGAGCGCCGCGTGCAGCCCCACCTGCCGGAGCCCGGTCATCGGGTGCCTGCCTTCTCCGCGCGCCGGCCCCCGGCCAGCAGGTAGACGACGGTGAATCCCGCCGTCAGCAGCAACAAGGCGACCGTGAGCACCGCACCGCCTCCCACATCGAAGTAGCGCAGACTGCGCTGCCACATCTGGTAGGTCAACGTCTCGGTGCTGCCCTCCGGGCCACCGGCGGTGATCATCGCGACGGTATCGAACACCCGCAGCGCTTCCAGCGCCGACACCACCACGCAGAACACCGTGGCGGGTCCGAGCGCGGGCAGCACCACATGCCGTAGCCGCGACGACCAGGGCGCACCGTCCATCCGGGCGGCGTCCAGCCGCGCCACCGGTACCGATTCCAGAGCCGCGAGAAACACGATGGTGGCGAACCCCGTCTGCTGCCAGATCCCCACCACGGCCAACGCCGGCAGTGCGGTTGCCGGGTCGTTGAGCACGTCGTGGTCGGCGAAAATCCAGCGCCACACGATCGCCATCGAGATCAGCGTCGTGGCCGTCGGGACGAAGTAGATGCTGCGCCACAGCGCGCGCAGATGCGTCAACTCGTGCATCGCCAGCGCCGCCGTCAGGCCACCGGCCACGGTGACGGGCACCGCCAGCAGCGCGTACCGAACGGTGTTCGCGACCCCGCGCTGCAGTTCGCCCGACTCGATTTCGGCCCGGTAGTTGTCCAGCCCGACGAAGCTGGCCTGCGCGGTCAGCGGGTTGTAGTCGGTGACCGACAAAACGATCACCAGCACGCACGGAACCAGCACGAACCCCACCAGGAACAGTAGGGCCGGTAACACCAGGACATACGGTGCGACGAGTCCGGACCGTCGCGCCCCCACTGCGCTCGGTGGTCGCACGAGTGTGGTGGTCATCGCGGTGAAATCCCTCTTCGCCGAACGCAACGGACTCAGCGTATGGTCGCCGTCCGCGCCCGGTTCGGCCGTCAAGCGAACCACCCGTGAACAACCGGACCGCCACCCTCGCGAGAGTTTCCGCGAGTGTCACCACAGGCCGGTTGTGGACCGCGTCAGGTGGGGCGGGCTGACTTGCCGCGCCGACATAGACGACTCTGTTGTAAACCCGATGTACATATGGCATCATCGCGTAAAGCTCTACGTGGGCAGTTTCACAGCGGCAACGAGGCCGATCCAGCCTCTGCGTGCCCTCGGCTATCGAAGACAGGGACGGCATGGGAACCATCACTTTCGTTTCATACGACGGCGAATCGCACGAGGCCGAGATCGTGGAGGGGCAGTCGTTGATGCAGCTCGCGACCAGCAACGGCGTCGCGGGCATCGACGGGGACTGTGGCGGCGAATGCGCCTGCGGCACCTGTCACGTCATTCTCGAGCAGCAGTGTTTTCGCCAGACGGGCGAGCAGAGCCCCGAAGAGCTGCAGATGCTCGACATGACACCCGAACGTGAGGTGACCTCGCGGCTGGCTTGCCAGATCAAGGTGACCGAGGCGATGGACGGCATGACCGTCAAGCTCCCCGAATTCCAGATGTAAGTCAGCCCGGACAACTCTCGAGCCACGACGAGGTAAGTGAAATCATGAGCGCTATCAATCGGGTGAAGAACACCGTCGGGTCGGTCAACCCGATCCCGCTGCTGCGCGGCAAAGTCGAGTCGGTCAACCCGCTCCCCCTGGTCCGAAGCAAGGTCGAGGCGAACCTGCCGCTGCCGCTGCTGGTCCGCGGGGCGCACGCCTACAACCGGGCGCTGCGCGCGGTCTACAAGCCCGAGCGGCAACCGACGTTCGTCGAGAAGCCGATCCCCGATGCCGCCACGATTCCGCTCGCCGACCTCGACATGAGCAACCCGTTCCTGTACCGCCAGGGCCAGTGGGAGTCACACTTCAAGCGTCTGCGCGACGAATCTCCGGTGCACTATCAGAAGACCAGTCCGTTCGGACCGTTCTGGTCGATCACGCGCTACGACGACATCCTCGCCGTCGACAAGAACCACCACCTGTTCTCGGCGGAGCCGTACATCATCATCGGCAAGCCTCCTGCCGGACTCGACGTTCGAATGTTCATCGCGATGGACCCGCCGAAGCACGACCGGCAGCGCAACGCGGTCCAGGGCGTCGTCGCACCCAAGAACCTGAAGGAATTCGAAGCGCTCATTCGTTCGCGAGTGCAGGAGGTGCTCGACGAGCTCCCGGTTGGCGAGCCGTTCGACTGGGTCGACCTGGTGTCGAAAGAGCTGACCGCGCGCATGCTCGCGACGCTGCTCGACTACCCGTACGAGGAGCGTCGAGACCTGACGGTCATGGGCGACATGGTCGTCGGTGTGCCCGCGGCGACCGGCGGCGATTCCGACATCGACGAAGTCTTCGAAACCGGTGTGGGCTACGCCCAGAAGATCCTCGACCTGTGGAACGACAAGGCGGCCCGGATCGCGGCGGGCGAGGCCCCCGGCTTCGATCTGATCAGCCTCATGCAGTCGGACCCGAGTACGGCGAACATGATCGACAAGCCGATGGAGCTCATCGGCAATCTGGTGCTCCTCGTGATCGGCGGCAACGACACGACCCGCAACTCGATGAGCGGCGGCGTCTACGCACTCAACAAGTTCCCCGACCAGTTCGCCAAGCTCAAGGCCGACCCGAAGCTCATCCCGAACGCGGTGTCCGAGATCATCCGTTGGCAGACGCCGCTGGCGTACATGGCTCGCCGCGCCAAAGAAGACACCGAGGTCGGCGGCCGGCAGATCCGCAAGGGCGACAAACTCATCATGTGGTACTCGTCGGCCAACCGCGACGAGCGCCACTTCGAGAACGCCGACCAGCTCGTCATCGACCGCAAGAACGCCCGAAACCACATTGCCTTCGGCTTCGGAATTCACCGCTGCATGGGTAACCGTCTGGCGGAGATGCAGTTGCGCATCCTGTGGGAGGAACTGCTCGAGCGCTTCGACGACATCAAGGTCGTCGGCGAGCCGGAGATCGTGCAGTCCACCTTCGTGCGCGGTTACGCGAAGATGATGGTCGAGCTCACCAAGAAGCAGCAGGCCTGACCGGTGCGAGCGATCATCATCGGCGCCAGCCACGCCGGCGCACAGCTGGCCGCGAGCCTGCGTCAGGACGGCTGGGACGGCGAGATCCTGATGATCGGCGCCGAGCCCGCGCTGCCGTACCACCGCCCGCCCCTGTCGAAGACCTACCTCGCGGGCAAGACGACGCTCAACGACCTGCTCATCCGCCCGTCGGAGTTCTACGCCAAGAACGACATCACGGTCCGGCACGCAACGGTGACGAGCATCGATCGGCAGGCGCATACGGTCGCGCTGAGCGACGGCGAGCAGCTCGGTTACGACAAGCTCGCTCTGTGTCTGGGTGCCCGGCCGCGGCTGCTGCCGCTGCCGGGCTCGGAGCTGGCCGGCGTGCACTACCTGCGCGACGCCGCGCACATCGAGGCGATCCGGAGCGGGATCGCCGGGGCCGGCCGCGTCGTCATCATCGGTGCGGGCTACATCGGTCTGGAGACCGCGGCGTCGCTGCGCAAGCTGGGCGTCGAGGTCACTGTGCTGGAGAGCGCCGAACGCGTGCTGCAGCGCGTCACGGCGCCGGAAGTGTCGGCGTTCTACGCGCGGGTGCACTGCGAAGAGGGCGTCGACATCCGTACCGGCGTAACGATTTCGGCGATCGAGGGCGACGATCACGTGCGCGGTGTGCGCCTTGCCGACGGCGAGCTCGTGCCGGCCGATCTCGTCGTCATCGGGATCGGCGTGGTGCCGAACACCGAGCTCGCCGAGGCCGCGGGCCTGCCGGTGGACAACGGCATCGTCATCGACGATCACGCCCAGACCAGCGACCCCGACATCGTGGCCGCCGGCGACTGCACCAACCACCACATGCCGCGCTACGACCGGCGGCTGCGCCTGGAGTCGGTGCCCAGCGCCGGCGAGCAAGCGAAGGTCGCCGCCGCCACGATGTGCGGCAAGGTCAAAACCATCACGGCGCTGCCGTGGTTCTGGTCCGATCAGTACGAGCTCAAGCTGCAGATCGCCGGACTCAACGACGGCTACGACAGCGTCGTGCTCCGCGGCGATCCAGCCGACGGCCGCAGCTTCGCCTGCTTCTATTTCAAACAGGGCGAACTGATCGCGGCCGACTGCGTCGATCGGCCACAGGAGTTCATGTTCAGTCGCCGCGGCATCGGCGAGCGCGTCGCGGTCGATCCGAGCCAGTTGGCCGACCCGGAAACCTCGCTGACCGAACTGCTGAAAGCCGCGCTCTCGAACAAGGTGTGACCACCACCGGTGCGCCGCAGCGGTGGTCTCACCCGCGGCCGTGGCGCCGTTCGTAGGCCTCGCGGACGTCGGCGTTGCGCTGGTTTTCGCGCTGGACGGCCAATTCGGGGTCCAGGCCGTGTTTGACGAGGCGGGCGCGCCGGTAGACGTACATCAGCGCGACGGTGAAATAGATCAGCGGCAGATACAGCAGGGCCATCATCGCCAGGCCCATCCACAGGGGCCCGGGGATGAGCAGAAACAGGCACAACGGCGGGATCATCGGGACGAGGAAGCGCAGCAGGTAGCGGCGCGCGGCGCCGGGTCCGGTCAGGTCATGGATCACCCAGTCCGACATCGACGGCGGCAGGGTGGCGCCGGCGATGTAGCGCAGGCGCTGACCGAGGGTGGGTGTGGTGCGGTCGGTCATGCCGGCCTCCGGACTTCGGTGAGTGTGTACGTAAGGATGTTCGCTGCCAGGGTGTCCGGTCACTGTTCGAGAGCTTCGGCGCGGCCGGTTGCGACTCCGGTCAGGATGGCGCGTGCCACGGCGAGCAACTCCGCGACCTGTGGCGAGGTGAGTTCGTAGGTGACCGACAGTCCTTCACGGCGCGCGACAACCAGTCCGGCGCGCCGCAGGATGGACAGTTGCTGCGAGAGATTGGCGGCCTCGATGCCTATCTCGGCGAGTAGGTCCGACACCGGCCGCTCACGCTCGTTCAGCAGCTCGAGAACCCGAATCCGGACGGGGTGCCCGAGCGTTTTGAAGAACTCGGCCTTCATCTGATACAGCGGCTGCGGAAGCCCCGGCATGCGAGCTCCTTTCCGGCGCCGCGACAGATTGGGTTCACTATTTGCATATTTTAGCAAGTAGTTGCCGACGCCTCGAACGCGGCTCCGGGCAAAGCCTTCACTTTCGTCGACGCGACAACGTTGGCCCTGTGATCGACGGAAACGCGTCCCGCCGGGTACCCGATGCGTTCCGCGTTCGGCTGGCTACAGCGCGGGCGATTCTGACGTAGCGCGCAGCCCGGAGAGCATACGCAGCATCGTGTGCAATGCTCGAGTCTTGATCGCGTCGCGGTCGTCGTCGTCGGCCTGCGCAATGGACAATGCGGCCTCGGCGATCGTCGCGCAGCACAGGCGCGCCAGCAGGTCGGCAGGCTCGCGCACAATGAGCCCAGAATCCATCAGTCCCGACAACACTTGCACCAGCACGTGACCGGTGTACTGCTGATCGAGCTCACGCCAGCGCGCCCACCCGAGCACCGTCGGGCCTTCCTCCAACACGATGCGGCGGTACCGCTCCTCGACGCACGCGTCGAGAAATCCTGCCAACGCACCCGCGGCAGCCCCCCATGACACCGCCGCATCGCCGAGTCGCGCTTCCAGCGACGCCATCGTGTCGCTTTCGACCTGCTCGAAGACTGCGGTGAACAGCGCCTGCTTGTCGGTGAAGTGCCGGTAGACCGCACCTTTGGTGAAACGTGCTTCCGCCGCGACCGCGTCGATCGACGTGGCGTTGTAGCCCTTCGACGTGTACAAGCGCTCTGCCGCTTGCAGCAACGACCGGCGAGTCTGCTCGACGTATTCGAGACGCTGCGGCTTGACATCGGTCACGATACCAACGGTAGCATTCGATACTGTCGGTATCTCGAACACCAACAGTACTGAGGATGATGTGAGTTCACTGGGTAAGCAGCCGCTCGAACATGCCGTCGATCTGTTCGCTGCCGGCTGGCGAGCACCGCAGCCGCATGCGTGGGACCGACTGATGGCCGACGACGTCGAGTTGGAGCAGCCGCTGCTACGCAACGGTCGCGGAATCGCGCTGTGGCATGACGAAGTTCGCCGACTGCTGCAGCTCCTCCCCGACCTCGAGGGCGAGGTACTCGATTGGGCGGGGCGCGGAGACTCGCTGTTCATCCGGCTACGACTTACCGCGTCGGCCGCCGGAAAGCCGGTCGTTTTCGAGGCGGTGGATCATCTGATGCTGAGCGAGGATGGGCTGGTCACTCGGCGCATCTCGTCCTTCGATCCGCTACCGATGTCGCTGCTGCTGCTGCGACGGCCACGAATCTGGTTGCGCTGGTGGCGTTCTGGGGTCGGTCCCTGGACCGGTCGGCGCCGATTCGTCACGATTCGCGGTGCGCGATGACGGTGATCTGGATTTCCCGCTGTTTGGGCGTTGTGCGCGTGGCCGTTGGAATGACGGCGCTCGTGCGTCCGGACCGCATCGTCGCAGGTGTGGGCGGCCCAGCGTTGGTCGCCGCCGATCAGCGGGCCCTGGCGCGCATGTTCGGAATCCGCGATGTCGCGCTGGGTGCGCTCGCCCTCAGCTCCCAGCATGCCGTTCGGCGCGCCGGACTGGGCTTGGGAGTAGTTGCCGACGCCGGCGACGCGGCAGCACTGACGATCGACCGGGACGAGCGGCGCGAGGCAGCGGGAGGCACCGTCGCGTTCGCGGTGGCGTCGGCGGTGGCAGGCACGGTCGCAATCGTTGCGGAGCGTCGCCGATGACGACGTCAGCGACCACGGAGTTCGCGCTCTGCATGCTCGCCGCTGGTGCGCTGTCGGGCTGGCTTGTCGTGCTGCGCAGCGCCTTTCCGCAGGTTGTGACCCGGCTCGGCATTCGCAGCCCCCGCCGGCTGCTCCAGACTCACCTGGCGTGTCTCATGTGGGGACCGATTCTCATCGCCGTCGACCTTGCCGTTCCCGACAGGCCGACCTGGTCGACCGCCGTCCTGCTGGCGGGAGCCGTCGTGAGTCCCGCCTTGTATCTGCCGCTCGCTTTTCGGGAGCAGTGGGCGGCCACGGTGACCTACCGGGCGATCTCTGGGGCGACGTTCGTGGCGATCAACATCGGCCTGATCGTCGCCGCAGGCACGGCGCTCATGCGGTGACTGTCAGCCGCTCAGGAGGGGCTGCGCTGCACGATCCAGTCGCGCTGTTGCACCCGTGCGAGGTCGCGTTTGTGGCGTTCGACGGTCCACGGCCAGATGGTCGGGGTGCCGTCCGGGCCCATGTACCAGCTGTCGCAGCCACCGGTGACCCAGATGGTGTTCGGCATTGCGTCCCGGACGTCGTCGTTGAACATCTGGGTGGCTTCGACGGTAGGCGACATCGCGTCGAACTCGCCGCGGCGCCACTCCTGGATGCGGTCCATCGCGAACCCGATCTGGGTCTCCGCGACGCCGAACAGCGACTGGTTGCCGAACGGCGACTGCGGACCGATCAACGTGAACACGTTCGGGAATCCCGGTAGCGCCACCGACCGGTAGCCGAAGATGCGCTTGCGCCACAGTTCGGACAGCCGGATGCCGTCGAGCCCGACGAGCTCCATCGGCCGTGTGTACATCTGGGTATCGAAACCCGTTGCGGTGACGATGATGTCGAGCTCGTGGCGCACCCCGTCGGTGGTCACGATGCCGTTCGGTTCGACGTGGTCGATCGGCGTGTCGACCAGGTGCACGTGCGATTTCTCGAACTGGCTGTAGAAGCCGCTGCCGATCACCAGGCGCTTGCAGCCCGCCTGGTAGTTCGGGGTGAACCGCTTGCGCAGCTGCGGGTCGGAGATCGTGTTCAGATGCATCTCGCAGGCCTTGGCGATCGCCTTGCGCTCCCAGCCGTCCTTGATCATCGCGTTGCCGTACGGCTTGACGGTCACCCAGTCCCACGACCAGCCTTCGAGCTTGAACAGGCTGGGCCAACGCCGGTGGGCCGCACGCACGAGCCGGGGATAACCGAAGTTGGTCCACGGCAGAATCCATTGTGGAGTCCGCTGATACAGCTCGAATTTTGCCGACCGCGGCGCCAGCGCCTTGGTCAGTTGCAGCCCGGTGGAGCCGGTTCCGATCACGGCGATCCGCTTACCGTCGGTCTGCACGGAGTGATCCCATTCCGCGGAGTGGAACCGGTGACCGGCGAACGAATCCAGGCCGGGAATGTTCGGGGTACGTGTGCGCACCAACACGCCGGTCGCCGATATGACGAAATCGTAGTCGGCGGACTCGCCCCGCTCGGTGGTGACAATCCAATGGGTACCGGTCCAGCGCGCTTCGGTGACTTCGGTGTTGAAGGTGGCCTGCTCGCGCAGCCGGTACTGCTTGGCGAGATCGTCGAAGTACTGCCAGATTTCGCTGCCCGAGGCGTGCAGCGCCGACCAGTTCGGGTTCGGCGCAAACGTGTACTGGTAGTTGCGTGACGGCACGTCGCACGCCAGACCCGGATAATTGTTCGCGAACCAGGTGCCACCCACGTCGGCGTTGCGTTCGTACAGATGGAACGAGTCGATACCGGCCTGACGCAGCCGGATTGCCATTCCGACGCCGGACATACCCGCGCCGATGATCGCCACTCGCGGTGTGCGGGTCCGGGTCATGATGTCGCCTTCCATGAAGCCGTGGCCAGGATCGTCGCCACGCACTGTTCGGGATCGTCGTAGAACGGGATGTGGCCGCACCTGGCAAGGGTGGTGTGGTTGGCGTTCGGCAGCGCCGCACGGGCACGCCGACTCTGGGTTCGGTAGGTGAGCAGATGATCCCGCGCGCCCCAGGCGATCGTCACCGGTACGTCCGCAACGCCGGTGCGGGCGGAGTAGGTACGCAGCGAGCGCATGAGCGCGGCGAAACCTGCCGCGTCCAGCACACCGGTCGCATCCTCGTGCGCGGTCCGCGGATCCAGGTGCCACGGCTTGCCCACGAACAGCCCGAACAACGCCGTGCGCCCGACGCGGTTGCCGAGCAATGCGGGCAGTGCCGGACGCAGCGCCGTACCGAGCCCGTGCACCCCGCGCATCGCGGCCTGGAACCACAGGTTGCCGGAAGTGGACCAGAATGCCGTGGGCGAGAACGCCGTCGCGGAGCGGGCAACGCCGCGCGCAGCGAGTTCGAGCGCGATCGAACCGCCCACCGAATTGCCCGCCACATGGGGACGCTGCAGGCCCAGTTCGTCGGCGAAGTCGGCGACCGCGCCGGTGAGCGAGCCGACCGTTCCGGCACCCGATGCCGGGGTCTGCCCGAAGCCGGGCAGGTCGACGGCGACGACGTCGAAATGGTTGCGCAACGCGGGAACCACCGGATCCCACACCTGCAGCCGGCTACCGGTGCCGTGGATCAAGATCAACGGCTCCCCCGACCCGGATCGCACATGGTTCAGACTGCTCATGACATCGAAATCTACGTCTGGCCGACGTCGGCTGGCGATGTCCGCGACGGACCCGGTAATGTCATTTCCGGACATGATGGATTCGATCGCCGCCCCCTCCTGGGATCACACGCGCAGCGTGGTCGCCGCTCGCATTCTCGTCGAGGTCGGCGAGCAGCACGGCGTTACCGCGCGCGCCGTACTGTCCGGAACCGGGCTGCGCAGCGCGGACCTGCAGGACCCCGAGCTCGAGATCGAGGCCGGTCAGGAGCTGGCAATAGCCCGAAATCTATTGCGCCGGTTGGATGATCGGCCCGGCCTCGGCGTCGAGGCCGGCCGCCGCTACACCCTCGGCGGGCTCGGCGTGTGGGGCTTCGCACTGTTGACCAGCCCCACCGTGCGCGACATGGTCCGCCTCGGCACGCGGTACGCCGGACTGTCGTTCGCGTTCATCCGCCCGGTCTACCTCGAACGCGCCGACGCGGCGCGGGTGGTCTTCGACGACAGCGAGATCCCCGACGATGTGCGGGCCTTCTTCGTCGAGCGCGAACTGGCCAAGTTGCTCGTGCTGGCACCGGCAGTCATCGGCAACCGATACGGGTTTCACGTCGAGACCGCGTTCACCGGCGGCCGGGCACTGGCGCTGCGGCGCATCGCCGGGGGCAATCCGGTCGTCTCCGACGCGGGCGAGCACGCCCTCGTGTTCGCCGGCGAGCTGCTGGACAAGGCGCTCCCGCAAGCGGATCCGGTGACCGGACGCGCTCTGGAGGCGCAGTGTGCCGAACTGCTGCAGCGGCGTCAGCGCCGCCGCGGCATCGGTGCCCATGTGCGCTCGCGGCTGCTCTCGCAGCTGGACCGACAACTCGGGATCGAACAGATCGCAGCGGAAATGCACGTCGACGAGCGCACCTTGCGGCGCAAGCTCGCCGCCGAGGGCACCTCGTTCCGCGAGCTTGCCGACGAAGTGCGCTCGACGATGGCCCTCGAACTGCTCGGCGACGGGCAACTGACGATTCAAGAGGTCGCCGCTCGCCTCGGATACCACGACGCCGCAGCCTTCTCACGTGCGTTCAAGCGCTGGACCGGCGAGCGGCCCGGCGAGTTCCGGACGACGACCGCCGTCGCTTCCGGCGGCCGGACCGGCTAACGGGGGTGACGGTAGGGATCGTGTCACCAGGTACAAACGAGTCTGGACAGGTCGTCGAGTCGCGGCGCGACAGGAATCGACGCTCTGATTGCGCAGAGCGTCAGGGGTTTGCGTAGCACGTTCGCCTTCCTCAGCGGACACAGTTCATGTTTGCTGTGGTGTCTGGCCGACCTCGGTCTCGCCTCGTGGCCTTTGGGTCACCGGCGATGCCGCCGATCTCGTGGCCATCCAGGAACGTGAAGTCGAGCTCGGGCATGTCCGGGTTGACATCCAACGTGTAGCCGAAGACCGCGACGTAGAAGTCGCGCGCAGGGTCCGCGTCATCGGCGCACCCGTCATGGGGAAGGGATCGCAGGCTTGCAGATCGCGTTCGCGCCAACACGCGGCGAAACTCCGGAACTCAGGAGTCGCCGCTCACCGACCGATGCTGGAGTGGCCGACGGGCCTGCGTTCCGAAGCGACCCCACCGTCGCGACCTGATCAGTCGACGGGTTACTGGTTGAAGAACGTCTTCAGTACACGGGCCATGAGTTCGGGGTCGACGACGTGTCCCTGCCCGTCGAGCGTGTGTCGTTCGGTCTGGGGGGTGGCAGCGGCTATCGCTTTCGCGGAGCGGTCGAAGAAGTCGGTCGGGAGGCCTGCGAACTGGGGCTCGGTGGTCGGACCCTCGGTGGTCACCAGGACCGACTGAGTGATGCGGGCAAGTCGGTTCGTGGGGATCTTGTAGCCATTGAGGACCACGGCGTCCTTGACGAGCGTGTGGGCGAGCGCGACGGACGAGGCCCAGTACGGGTGTTGTTTGCCAGCCGCGATGTCCGCGTCGGGTCCACCGGTAAGCCTCATGAACAGCTCCAGGAGCTCCTCGTCCCGGCCGGCTTTGTATGCCTCGTGGGTGTCCGCGAGGTACTGGTTGAACCTCGGCCACAGGTCGTCCCCGATCACGTACGGCACATCCCACACCGCGATCTTGTCGATCGCCGAACCTGCCGCTGCTGCCTCCAGCACGAGGGCGCCGCCAGATGAGGCGCCGTACACGTGAGCTGAGCCGCCGGCTGTCGCAATCAGCGCGTCGAGGTCTTCCACCTCCCGTGCCAGGGTGTACGGCGGTGTGTTGCCGCTGGCGCCCCGGCCGCGCCGTGCGTAGTTGTAGACCGTGAAATGGTTGGCGAGGAGCCGGGCCAGCGGCGCGTTCTCAGCGCCGTCGTCTAGGGTGCCGCCGACGAGGATCACCGCCGGGCCAGTGCCGTTCCGGTCGTAGGCGATCCTCGTACCGTCGGCGGACGTCACACGAAGTGTCATCTCGTTCACTGCTTCTCTCCATTTCTCGATGCGTGGTCGTCACCGTCGGAGCATGTCGACCAGGATTGTGTTACGTGGGCTGCCCCTCCGTCACTTGCACTTCGGGCCGGTTTCGCGAGTTCCGGGCTCGTCTCGATCGCGAGCTTTCCCACGGGTTCGATTCCTTCTCTCGGCGTTGCGAACGGGCTAGTCAAATTTGACTACACCATCAAGGATGCGCCAAGATGGCTAGCTAGTCAAGTTTGAGTAGAGCCGCGGTCAGAGTCCGGGCGGCGTGGAACGCCACGAGTCCGGGTCATCGGCCATGATGTAGGCGCCGTCGGACAGCCGTTTGCTCAAGCTCTTCGCCCACTCGAGCTCGGTGCGCGCATGTCCCGCCCACAACTCAGCCTGGTCCCGCACGTGCTCGGGGGTGTCGGGGTTCGGGTTCTCCCAAAATTTGGCCTGCCCAACGAGCTCCGCCTCGAGCCGCGCGACCCGCTCGTTGACGTGCACGATGGCATCCGCCCTGGTCAGCATGGGCAACATGGTGATGGCCGCGTTGAGCATGTCCGGGTCATGGGTGCGCCGCAGACCGTCGCGGACAAGTTCGACGATCTCGTCGCGGCCCCGTGCCGTCGCCCGGTACAGGATGCGCTCCGGTCCGGACTGGCCGGGCTCGGCGTGTTCGGTGAGGAGTCCGTCGGCGGCAGCCTTCTTGAGCGCGTGATACACCGAGCCGGGCTTGATCTTGGCCCAGGTCTCCGCGCCCCAACTCTGCAGCTCGGACCGCACCTGGTAGCCGTGCGCGCCGCCGGACAGGTGCACGATGCCGAGCACCAGGAGCTTCGTCGCCGACATGCGCGTGCCTCCACTCAAATCCGATAGGACGCTCTCCGTAGTGGCCAGCCCTCGCCAGGCCGCCGCCTCCTCATCGACACGCTACGCGTGACAGTGGTTTTCCAAGTGCAGGCCGACGCCGAACTCCCGGATCCCGCCGTCAGCGCTGGAAGTCGTTGGGGGTGAGCGGCAGTCCGCGGACCCCGGACACCGGTGGCGAGGTTACGCCGGCCGACAGCTCAGTCGCCGGACATGCCCCGATGCGCGGGGATCGATTCGTCGAGCTGCACCGGAAAGGCCACGAGTCCTGCTCTGCGCCGCCGGCCAGGCGTCGGCTCAGCGGCCGAAGTACGCGGCAGCGCGGAAGTGGTCCATCAGCCCGATGGAGCCGGGCACCGACCTGCCTACCGTCGTCGAGGCATTGGCGATCAGCGCTGGCGTCGCCTGCGAGCGCTCACCACGGACTTGTTGCGTCGCAAGGCCGCCGCCGTCGGTGCAGCCGCTCGTCACGGTCCGCGGGTACGGGTAATAGCCACTGCTGAGCGACCAGTCGGTGAGCTGCAGGGCAGCCGAGCCCGTCTGCCCGACTGCGCGACAGAACCGGGTGCCGCCCGGTCCGGCCTCGACAAGCAACCCCTGGTACCGGTTGCTTCTGTCGACTACACCGCCCAATACCGAGACGGTGCCGCCCGGCTCGTGGGAGACAGCCCAGTCGAAACCGGGCGTGGTCTGGTCCAGCATCGAGAAGTGCCCCAGTTGTGGTCGTGGTAGCCGCGCCAGCCGTCGGCGGAGATCGGGAAGAGGTGGCCGATGGGCTTGACCCACCCGGTCACGCTGCTGGTGGCGACCGGATTGGTCCACTTGAACGACTTCCCGTCGAACATGGTGGTGCTGGTGACCCCGGGCTTCGGCTGGTTCAGCCACAGATCGGCGGACGTGCCGCCGTAGGCGTATGTGACGTGCCAGGAGTTGCGCGACTCGACGTACTCGATGCATCCCGCGGATCCGCAGATCTTCGGCCCGCTGGTGACGGCGTACGGCGTCGCGGGCAGGGTTTGGTTGTACTGGGCGCCGAGCTTTCCGAACCACACCGCGGCGGCCGACGGTGACGGCTTCTGCATCAGCGTCAGGATCAGGCTCTGCCCCGAGGCCGGATCCTGCACGTTGACATACCACCACTCGGTGACCGCGTCGGGATGCGCCACGTTGTGTGACGGTTGGGCGACCACGATGGGGTCCGGGTCGGCGTGCGCGGGCGACGCTACGGACAGCATGGTCGTGGCGCCCATCGCGACCGAGGTCGCGATGGACGCGACGAGAGGCAGTGAACGGATTCTCAACGTTGAGCTCCTTTTTGGGGTCGAGCAGGGACGGACTCCCTCTCGTGGGTGGGACAAGGCATCAGTGCACGCCGCGGCAGCGGCCGGACCGGCTCGCGGTGTCGGCGCGCGGGGTTGGTGCGGGACTACTTCACCGGAAGTGCACCGTCGAGCCCGCCGACGTCGGTGATCTTCCAGTCGCTGTTCTTGTCGATGGTCAGCGAGTAGGTGACCGTGGTCTGCACGCCCTGCGGAGTTTGTGCGCTGGTCGAGGTGACGTTGAGGAACACGTTGGCTTTGAAGACCCCGTTGTTCTCCGACAGGACGACCGCCGTGATCGGGGTCGCCTTGGACGTCCATTGCAGCGGCATGAGGATCTGCTCGAGCTGCGGCGCCGACGCGTCGAACTTCGCGGCCAACGGCGGCGCCGTGTTCGCCTTCAACTTGTCGAACCACGCCTTCGTGTCGCGATAGTCGATCGTCGATGCGCCCAGTGCGTAGTCGGTGGCGATCTGCTGTACCCGCTTGTCGTCGGCCGCCCGGCCGTCACGTTGCGCAAGGTCGTTCTTTGCGCCCAGCCACAGGCTGGCGAATACGCCGGCAGCCACCACCGAAGCGGCGATCACCGCCCAGGTCAGCACCGTCGAGACGCGGATCGTGATGGCGCGCCGATCGGCCCGCGGCCCCGCGGCCTGTTCGCCGGTGTCGGTGTCTCGTTCGCTGGTTGCGGTCGCCATTGTTGTGCTCCTTTATTTGACGCCGATGTGGAGGTTTATCGCGCCGTCGCCGACGGTGCGCACCGCCAGGCCGAGCAGCGTGGCGATGTCGATCCGGCCGATGGCACTCGTCATCTGCGCGGTCATCGGCGCCAGCACCGGCGCAAGCTCGGCCAGGCCCGGTCCGGTCTTGTGCAGCACCTCGTCGAGCACCCGCAGGGTGGGCCCGAGACCGTCGCCGGTGACGTACTCCCGCGGATCGCGGCGCGCGACAACGCCCTCCCCTGCGAACCGCACGGCTTCGTCGAACCGGATCCCCATCTTGTGCCACCACGGTCCCGCCGACTCGAGTGACGGGCCGAGCCAACTCATGTCGCCGGCGATGGTCTGCAGATGCACCAGCAACTGCCGAATGGCATCGGTGCGGCTGAGCAGCATGGCGGCCAACAACTTCGTCGAGCGTTCCAGCCGGGGCACCTCGTTCGCGGTGCCCTGGATCGCAGTGGAGAACCCGTCGACGAGGGATCGCACGACCTTGGGATCGAGTTCCTCGATGACATCGACGACCCGCAGCGACAGATCGGGGATCGACACCGGTGCCTGAATGTGGCGCGACGCGATCACTTGATCGTTTTCGAAGTACGGTCCGCCCTCGCCGGCGGGCGCGAACACCACGTACGGCTCCCCGAGCGCGGACAGGTTCTCGATCCGCACCATGCTGTCCACCGGAATTTTGAACCGGGACTCGATCCGGACCGTCGCCTCGACGCCGTCGGCGACCTTGGCCACCTCGACCACCTTGCCCACCTCGACGCCGGAGAGCAGCACCTGCGACCGCGGCCCCAGACCGCCGGAGGTGGGCAGCTGCATCCGCAGCGTGGTGAACTCCTTCAACGGCTCGTACTTGAGCACGCCGAACGCCATGTAGGCGATGCCCAGCACCAGCACGAGCGCGATCGCGGCCAACGAGACCGCCGACTTCACCTTCATCGGACCACTCCGATCATGCGCAGCACGTCCACGATCTGGTCGGTCTTGTCGGCGGCGGACACCTTGGCGGTGGTGACGTTCACCTTCGGGCCCAGCTCGGCGAACGGGATCAACTTGTTCTGAATCAGGTCGACGAGACGCTTCAGATTCGACGGCGCCGACACGTCGAGCGGATTGCCGGCGAACAACACCGGAACCACGGCCTTGGCGGTGCGATCCAGCGACTGCACCAGCGGTCCCAGCCACACCGCGTTCCGCGCGATCGGGCCGAGCAGGGTCATCATCAAAATGATCTGGATGACCGAGGCAAACACCGAAACGGTATGCCGCACACCCTCATCGGTGAGCATTACCCGCAGTTTGTCGCGATTGTCGAGAAACACCTGGGAGGTCGCGGTCATGCCGTCCAGCAGCGCGTCGACCGAACCGAGATCGGCGGCCAGGTCCTGGACGTCCTTGCCCAGCACTTGGAAAATCCGCGCGGTCTGTGCGGGATCGTTCGGCAGCGCCGCATTCAGCTGGCGCACGATGTCCTGAAACGACTGGACCGTCCCGCCGCTGATGGCCGTCGCGAGACCGGCCATGGTGTCTTCGATCTGCGGCGCCTGCGATGTCTGCGACTTCGGGATCGTGTCGCCGGCGACCAGCAGCCCGGAGTCCGTCGATTTCGGCGTGGTCAGCGCGATGTGTACGTCGCCGAGCGGAGTGGCCTGGCGCAGCTGCGCGGACGTCGTGCGCGGCAGTTGTACGGCAGCCTTGATCTCGACATGCGCGACGACGAAACCGCCGTCGCGGTCGGGCCGGCCGGCACCGGCCGGATCATGGACCTCCAGCCCGGTCAGGTTGCCCACTTCGACACCGTCGGCGAGGACCTTCGCCCCCGGTGGGAGATTGAGCACGTTGGCGAATTGAATGTCGATGGGATAGGTGTCGCCGCTGACCGTTGTGCCCGGCACCTGCATCTCGGCGGGATCGAACGCGCAACCCGCACCGACCAGCGCGACGACGGACAACACGGCGACCGCTCGGACGAACCGATTCATCGTGCACCTACCGATCCGAGCACGAGCCGGGCCAGATCGACCGTCGCCATGCCCTTGCCGTTGTCGGCGCACCGGCCGGGCGCGATCGCGTTGACCGCGGCACACATGCGCGCGGCGTCGGGCGCCGGGACCTCGACTCGCGGCGGCGCATACGCCAGTGTCACCTGTCGGGTCTGCGGGTCGATTGCACTGGTGAACGCATCGGTGAGCGTGGGGATCATGGCGATTACGTCACGCAGTCCCGCGACCCCGGACGACAGCAGTTGCGGCAGGTTCTCGACGGCGTTGAGCCGGCGCAAGAGCGGCCCGCCGAACATGATCGTCAGGTCGTTGAGCATCGGCAGGAGATCCTGCAATTTCAGAATGGTCTCGAGGACCGGCGGTAGCGCGCGCTCGGTCATGTCGTAGAGCATTTCCGCCATCCGCGTGATCGCGAGTTTGATGTCACTCCAATTGCGATCGGCCGATTCGAGCAGCGCGGCCAGCGAGTTCACGATCGCGCCGAGGTGTCCGATCGCCGCATCGGGCGAGTTGAGGGCGGCACCGAGGTTGTGAATCAGCTTGTTCACCTCGGGGGCGGTGCCGTCGGTGGCCGTGTCGATTGCGGCCAGCGAATCCTTGACCAGGTTCGGGCGGCCCGGATCGCCTGCCCCGTTGAGCTCGTCGGCGAGCTTGGCGACCGCGGCGAACGTCTGCGTCAGGCTCTTCGGGGTCAATGTCTTGGTAATGCACTGCGCGGCGTCCCAGCCCGGCCCGTCCGGTTCGGCGCCGATGATCGCCAGCCGGCGGTCGGCAATCAGCGTGTCGGACACGCTGGTCGCACCCACGTCGGTCGGCAGGGCTCGATCCGCCGGCAGCAGAAACTCGACTCGCGCCTGCGCACCGACCGGCTCGATCTTCGTGATCGAGCCTTGCTGGATGCCCAGCACGGTGACGGCGCTGCCCTCGAACAACCCGATGCTGTCCGGCATCAGGGCACAGTAGGCCTGCATTTTCGGGGTCGGATTCAGCAGCTTGAACCCGGCGACGGCGGCGAGCACGAGCACCACCACCATCCCGAACGACACGAAGGCCCGTGAGCCGAACATCCGGTGCAGCATCAGCATTTCCTTCCCGGCATCGGGATGCACAGCTCCAGACCGGTGACCACCGATCCCGACTGGTCGATGGCGATGCCGCCGCCGGGGGGCAGCAGCGGACGCAGCTTTTCGCCGAACTTCAGCACTGTGGCGAGCAACTCGCGCAACCGGTTCACCAGGTTGTCGAGCAGCGGAACCACGTCGGCGAGCACCTGCGCGTGCGGTCGGAGCTGGGTTTCCCAGGCTCGGGCCAGCGGCGCAACGCCGGTGACGACATCGGCGAGGGTCCGCAGCGTGGCCTCGGTTCTGTCGATGTAGGTGAGGATCAGGTCGGCCAGATTCTTCAGGGACCGGATGATGCCCCTGGTCACCTCGGGATTCGTTTGCAGTGCCGTCAGATACTCGTCGGCCAGCTCGAACGCCCGCGACACGTCCCGGTTTTGCTGGTTCAAGATGTCGACCACGCTGTTGACACCCTGGAGTACGTCGTTCAGGGACTGCGGACTCTTGCGCAGGGAGGCGTCCAACGCGGCGAGGTTGTTGCGTAGCACCTCGCCGTCGATCTCGCGAACCGGCTTGATCGCGTCCTGGAAGATCTTCGGCAGGCTGTACGGCAAAATCACCCGATCGACCGGAATGGGTTGCGTGAGCGGGTTGTTGCCCGCGGGCACCAGCGCGACATAGTGGCCGCCGACGATCGTCAGCATCCGGACGTCGAGACTGCTCTGATCACCGACGAACACCTCGCTGTCGACCGTGAATCGCATCTCGACGTGGTCGCGCTTGGCTTCCAGCGACTTGACGTTTCCGACGGTGATCCCCGCCAGGCGAATCTCGTCACCGGCCCGCACCGCGGCGGCGTCCGACATGTGCGCCGTGTACGTCGAGATGCCCAGCTTCACGACGTACACCAGGCCCAGCACCGCGAACACGACCAGCAACGCGGCGACCCCGACGAACCCCCATCGGATGTCGGCGCTGCGCTGCTGCGCGGCGTCTTTCGGCGGCCGGCCCCGGCGGGACCACCGCGTGAAGCTCAGCGATTGCACAACGCGATCCTTTGTCCGGCGATGAGCACCTGCAGCGGCTGCGGCGCTGTCGCAGTTCCGCGCGAGCAGGACACCTCGGCGGTGTTGCTCGGCACGGCGGCGGTGAGCGCCTGCACCACGGCCGGCAATCGGTTCAAGGTGTCCAGCAGCTGTTTCGGGTCGGGAATTGCCGTGGCCAGCAGCGTGTCGAGGTAGGGATTGGGGTCCGAGGTCAGACCCAGCGTCCGCAGCAGGCCGTCGATCGGATCCAGCACGGGCGGCATGACGTAGGCGAACTCGACCATGCCGGGCAGTCGCTCGTACAGCGCGGTGAACAGGTCGATGAGCTGCTGCACCAACGTGAGGGTGTTCTCCGCCTTGCCGCCCATCGTGTCGGCAACCTCGCTGAGGTTGCGCACGAGCGTGGAGATGACCAATTGCCGGTCTTTGACGTGTTGCAGCAGCTTGCCCAGCGAGTCCACCGCCGGCCCGATGCCGCTGCCGTTGCCTTCGAGAACCGCGAGCAGGCTGGTCGCGAAGAGGTTGATGTCGGCCGGCGACAGCTCGGCGAGTACCGGCTGCAAACCATTGAACAGCCGGGTGATGTCGAACGCCGGGGTGGTGTGATCGGTGCCGATCACCTCGCCGGGTGTTCGTTCGGCACCGGTATCTGCGGGCTGCTGCACGTCCAGATACCGCTGCCCCGTCAGGTTCTGGTACCGAATCGCGAGTGTGGAGTTGGCGAACATCTTGTGGTCACGATCGAGGGTGAAGGTGACGCGTGCCTGCGCCCCCGCCAGCTCGAGTCCGGTGACCTTGCCGACCCGGACACCGAACAAGCGGGCGTCGTTGCCGACCCGCAGCCCGTTCGCGTCGGTGAACATCGCGGAATACGTGCGTGTTTCGTCGCGCACCGGCCGCTGAATCGTTTGCACGACCGCGTACAGCAGCACCAGCATCGACACCGCGAAGATGCCCACGCGCAGAATCAATCCCAGCGCGGATTTCATCGGCCGCCTCCTCCGAGGTGACCGAACAGCGGCACCGCGAGCGCCGGCACCCCGCGCAAGTCGACGTTCAGGTGCAACACGGGGCCGTTCGGGGACTCGTGGAAGGCGCCGCCGAGGTTGTCGATCAGCCGGCGCAGATCTGCGCTCGTCGCCTGCGGCGGACCGACTGCCCGCGCCGAGGCGTCCAGCAGCGGCGGAAGTTGCTCGACCAGACCGGGCAGGTACTGCCCGGAGGTGGTCAGGACGTTGATCAGGCTCGGCAGGACGTCGTCGATGAGCGCCTTGAAGGTGTCGTCGAAGCGTTTGTGGTTGGCCTCGGACTGCATGTACTGGTTCGTGGTCAGGCCGTGGAGAAAGAAGATTGCGCCGTCGACGGTGTGCGGCAGCCCGGACAGGGTCGAACCGAATTGGCGGAACATCAGCGGGACCGGCACCTTCTGCGTGTCGGCGAACGTCTGCGCGGTGACGAGCACCGCCTGCAGCAGCGGCGCGAACGCGCGCGTACCGGTAGCCACCTTGGCCAGCAGCTGCGCGAGCTGCGGCGTGAGTACGTCGCCGGTGAATTGGCCGAGTGATTGCAACAGCGTGGACAGCGTGGCATCGGTGGCGCGCCCGGCGTTCGCGCCGGTCAGATCGACGATCGAGGCGTCGGTGAGCGCGGTGCCCCCGGTACCGGGACGCAGCGCGATCTCGGTGATGCCGAACAGGTTGCCGGGCGCGTAGTCGATGGCCAGCGCGTCGGTGAGACCGAACAGCTGGGAGCGGCGCAAGACCAGCTGGATGCGCTGGCGACCGGGCGACGCCGATTCGACTGCGTCGACGGTGCCGACGTTGACACCGTCGAACCGCACCGCCGTGCCGGACTGCACGCCGTCGCCGACGTGTTCGGTGAGTACGGTGACCGCCATTCGGTCGTCGTCGCCGCCGGCGGGGACGAGATACCACGCGAGCAGCGCCACGGCGACGACGCCCGCGGCGACGACGCCGACCAGCTTGGCGCGTTTCGCGTCGACAGCCACTCCGGGCATTCCATAGGCAGGCATCGGCTACCCCGAGAAGGTGATCGGGGAGGTGAATCCCCACAGCAGGATGGTCAGGATCATGTCCAGGGCGACGATGGCAACGAGGCTGGCCCGGATCGCGCGCCCCGACGCAGTGCCGACGCCTTCGGGTCCACCCGAGGCGAAGAAGCCCTGATAGCAGTGGATCAAGATCACGGCAACGGCGAAGACGAGCACCTTGATCACCGCGGCCACCACGTCCCAGCCGAGCACGAACTGGGAAAAGTAGTGGTCGTATACGCCGGTGGGCGCGCCGTGGATCGCCGTGACGATCACCGCGGTCGAGATGTAGCTGAGGATCAGTGCGATCAGGAAGGTCGGCACGATCGCAACCGCACCGGCGATCACTCGCGTGGTCACCACGAACGGCACCGACCGCACGCCGAGCGCCTCGACCGCGTCGATCTCTTCGGAGATCCGCATCGAGCCGATCTCGGCCGTCATCCGGCATCCGGCCTGTGCGGCGAACCCGACCCCGGCCGCGATCGGCGCGAGTTCTCGGGTGTTCGCGAACGCCGACACCAGACCGCTGAGCTGACCCAGGGACACCAGATTCAGCGCGCTCCAGGCCTCGATCCCGATGGACGCGCCGACTGCCGCGCCCATCACCAGCATCACCGCTGCGGTGCCGCCGCCGACGATCACCGAGCCGCGGCCCCACGTCATGTCGGTGATCGTCTGCATCACCTGCGAGCGATAGTGCTTGAGCGTCAATGGAATCGACGACAGGACCTGCCAGACGAAGCTGAGCACGAAGCCGAGGTTTTCGATTGCCGACCCCGGGAACGACCGGCGGCGCAGCCAGTACACCGGCCGTAGCAGGGGTGGTGTGTATTCGGTTGCCATCATGCGAGCTTCGTCGGGAAGAACATGGTGACGAACTGCGTGATCACGACGTTGACCACGGCGATCGACACGACGGACAGGATGACGGCGGCGTTCACGCCGTCGGCGACACCGCGCGGTCCCCCTTTGGCCTCCAGACCACGCTGGCAGCCGATCACGACGACGATGAAGCCGAAGATCAGGGATTTGCCGATCGACACCCACACGTCGACGACGGTGGTGAAGGCACCGAAGGACTCCCAGTAACTGCCGGGTGTGACGCCGAGGGCGGCAATCGCCACGAGGTAGCCGGCGGCGATGCCGACGACGATGATCAGAATGTTGAGCAGCGGAGCGACCAGCAGCATGGCCGCGATTCGGGGAACCACCAGCCGCTGTACCGGATCGATGCCCATCACGCGCATCGCGTCGACCTCTTCGCGGATGGTGCGCGCACCCAGGTCGGAGGCGATCGCGGCAGCTCCGGCACCGCCGAGCAACAGGCCCGTCGCCAGGGGCGCACCCTGTTTGATGACCCCGAGGCCGCCGGCCGCCCCGATCAGCGAACTCGCGCCGAGCTGGCTGACGATGTTGCCGACCTGGGCGGAGACGATCACGCCGAACGGCACCGCCATGAGCACACCGGGCACTGCGGTGACCGTGATCAGAAACCACGCCTGGCCGAGCGTTTCGCGCCATTGCAGGCGGCCGCGGACGAGATCCGCCGCACCCACCTTCGTCGCGTCGGCGCCCAGACGCAGCGCCCGCCCGAACGTGGCGACGCTCGACAGCACGGTGGCGCTGAAGTTCGTGCGCAACACCTGCCACGCGGAGGTTCGCGGGCGCCGTGTGCTTGCCGACATGGTCATACGGCACAGCCGCCGATCAGCCAACGGGACCGACGACGCGAGGCGTGCTCGACCCTTACTGACATGGCGTCACCTTTCGACCTAGTCGACAACGTTCAGCTGGCAATTCCGTCGCGGACACACAATGGTGAGCCGCGTTACTATCGCAATGATAATAAGCATATGTGCGGGTCGTCACGCCAGCTTTCGCCAGATTTCCCAACGAATTAGCGTTCGCCCCACCGGTTGGCCGCAACCCACGCGCGGGACGCCGCGCCGCCCATTCGGCATCCGGCGACACCGTGCGCCGAGACACCCCACTCCAGGCCTTGATGGTCCTCATCGGATTGCCTTCCGGACCGCCGCGCGCTGGCGGACGCTCAGCACGCATCCCGACCGCTCGAGACGCCGCTACCCCGAGTCGGCACCGCCACCGTACTCTGCGGGCGACCGTCGAATGCCCAGTTCGGGCACTGTCGTGACCGACCTGCGTCCGGTCCATCGGATCCCGGGTCAACCGACCCGGCGCCGCTCCAAACGGCTGACATCGACGGGCTCGAGTCCGGTGCGCGCCGGGCCGCGCAGCACTGCTCCGTCGGGCCCGAACCGCGCGCCGTGGCGCGGGCAGCGCCACCCGTTGCGCTCGCGGTCGAACGCCACCGGGCACGCGCCGTCGTGCGGGCAGATGGCGTCGAGTCCCGTCAGCGAGCCGTCCGGCTCGCGGCGCAGCGCCAACGGACTGCCGCCGACGTCGACGACGATGCCGTCTCCGGGCCGCAACGCGGCGACGTCGGCGCGGACCCGGCGCAACGCGCGCCGCGCCGGCGTCCAGGCGAAGGCACGCCGCCGCGCCCGCCGCGCGACCGTTAGGGCGACGCCGACTGCCGCCAACGACTCCGACTTCATGCCTGGTCGCCGGCGAGTGTCGCAAGCTCGCGCTTGAGCACCTTGCCCATCGGGTTGCGCGGCAACTCGGCCACGAAAACTACGTCTCGCGGCGCCTTGAACCGCGCCAGGTTCTCTTTGACGAAGGTCCGCACGGTGTCGGCGTCGATGCCGCCCGCCGGTGCGGCGACGACGAAGGCCCGCAGCCGCTGGCCGTACTCCTCGTCGGGCACGCCGAGCACCGCCGCTTCGACGATCGCCGGGTGGGTGACCAGCAAGTCTTCGACCTCGCGGGGGAAAACGTTCTCGCCGCCGGAGACGATCATCTCGTCGTCGCGGCCGTCGATGTACAGCCGGCCGTCCTTGTCGAGATGGCCCAGGTCCCCGGTCGACAGCATGCCGTCGACGATCTCCTTGCCACCACCGCCGGTGTAGCCCTCGAAGGGCGCGGTCGACGAGACGAAGATGCGGCCGACCTGGCCCGCGGGCAGCCGGGTGCCGTCGGCGTCCAGGATGCGGACGTTCGCGCCCAACACCGGCTTGCCCACCGAGGTCGCCGCGATCGCCAGGTCCGCAGGGGTGGCGATCGCCGTGACCGACACCTCGGTCGAGCCGTAGAGGTTGTAGACGACATCGCCGAACAGGTGCGTCGCCTTGCGCGTGACCGACGCCGGCAGCGCGGACCCGGCGCAGAACATCACCCGCAGCGAGGACGTGTCGTACGAGCCGACGACCTGCGTGTCCAGCGCCACGATGCGCGCGAGCATCACCGGGACCGCGCACACCGTCGTCGCCCGGAACCGGGCGACGTCGGCCAGCACCTGTTCGGCGTCGAAACGGCGCCGCAGTACCAGCGTGGAACCGAGGCTGATGGACAACAGGGCGATGACCAGTCCCGTGCCGTGAAACAGCGGCGGCGCGACCACCGTGGCCTCGTGGGCGCGCATGGGCAGCCGTTCGAGCAGCCCGCCGGGGATGGTCAGCGATCGCGGGTCCGGCCGCGGGGCGCCCTTGGGCAGCCCCGTGGTGCCGCTGGTGAGCTGGACCATCCGGCCCTGGCGATCCGGCGGCGGGGGCAGCTGCGGCGATGCGGCGGCGGTGAGAACGAGCAGCTCGTTGGCGGTGGGATCGTCGACCGCGACCGCGAATCGCCCGCCCGTGGCGCGGATCGGGGCGGCGGTGTCGGCGAGGTCGGCGTCGTAGACCACGACGTCGATGCCCTCGCGCTCGGCGACCTCGCCCGCCTGGCGTGCCGAGAAGCCGGTGTTCAGCCAGACGACGGTCATGCCCGCGCGGGAGGCGGCGAACGCCGTGATCAGCGGCCAGCGGTGATTGCGGCACAGGATGCCGACGACCGTGCCGTAGCCGAAGCCCCGGCCGCGGAAGGCGTTCGTCAGCCGGTTCACCTGTTCTTCCAGTTCGTCGAAGGTGAGCTGGCCGCTGTCGTCGACGATCGCGACCCGCGGTCCGTGCCGCAGGGCTGCGACCCGCGGCGCCGCGCCGACCGGGCCGTATTCGCCCAAGATCTTTCCCGCCGCCTTGAGCCGCCCCGGATTGCCGATCTCGAGGACGCCCGCCTGCACCAGCGCGCGGGCTGCGCGCACCTCGAGCCAGGTGCTTTCCACCGTGCGGCGAACACGTTCCACGACGGCGCCGGTGCCGCCGATCAGTCCCTGCATATGCTCCAGCCTTCGTCCTATTAACACAGTGATAATAAGGTACAGTTCGAACGTGTCCCACACAACAAATCCACGCTCGGACCGGTTTCTCGGCAGTGCGCTGAGCGCGCTGTCGGGCCGTCCGGCCATCACGCCGCAGCGCTGGCAACCGCAGCCGATTCCCGCTCGCGCGCGGCGCAACTCCGGAACCCACCGGATGGGCGCACTACACCTGCTGCGGTTACCGGGCCACGGGCCCGAGGACGTGCTTGTCGATGCCGAGGGCCACGCCTACACCGGACTCGACGACGGCCGCATCGTGCGGGTCGATCTCGACGGCAGGTGCCACACGCTGGCGTCGACCGGTGGCCGGCCGCTCGGCCTCGCCTGGCATCCGGACGGGCGCCTGCTGGTGTGCGAGCCGTTCCGCGGCTTGCTCGCGGTCGATCTCGCGACCGCTGCCGTCGAGGTACTGGCCGATCGCGTCGACGGCGTGCCGATGCGCTTCTGTAGCAATGCCACAGCTGCGCCCGACGGCACGATCTACTTCACCGATTCCTCGCAGCGCTTCGGCTTCGACGACAACATGGCTGCGGTCCTCGAGCATTCCCGCACCGGCCGGCTCCTGCGCCTGGCGCCCGGCGGTGCACCCGAGGTCCTGCTCGACGGGCTGGCCTTCGCCAACGGCTTGACCACGACCGCCGACGGGTCCGCACTCGTCGTCGTGGAGACCTTCGAATACCGGTTGACTCGATACTGGCTCGACGGACCCAAGGCCGGCACCGCGGACGTGTTTGCCGACAACTTGCCGGGCATCCCGGACAACATGTCGACCGGCTCCGACGGACTGCTGTGGGTAGCGCTGTCCACCCCGCGCAACGCCGCGCTCGACCGGCTGTTGCCGAGGGCGGGCGTGTTCCGCCAACTGGCCTTCGCGCTGCCGGACCGGCTGCAGCCCAAGCCGGCCCGCACCGTCTGGGTGGTGGCCTTCGACGACCACGGGCAGCTCCGCTACGACCTGCAGACCGACGGCGACGATTACGCCCTGGTCACCGGGGTGTGCGAGCACAACGGACGGGTGTTTGTGAGCAGCCTCGACGAGCCCGCGCTGGCCTGGTTCGAGCTCGCGGCGGCGACATGAACTACCTGCTCGACGTCGCGCACGACATCCGCGACAACTGGTGGATCTACGCGATGATGCCGTTGGTCGCGGCCGCCATCGGCTATCTCACCAAGCTCGTGGCCGTCGAAATGATGTTCCGGCCCCTCGAATTCGTCGGCATTCCGCCGGTGCTGGGATGGCAGGGCGTCATTCCCCGCAACGCACCGCGCATGGCGGCCAGCGCCGTGGATCTGATGATGAACCAGATCCTCGATCCGCAGGAGATCATCGCGCAGATCGATCTCGACGACCTCACCACCAAACTGCACCAACCGATCCATACGCTGGTGGACGAGCTCACGCGGGAACTGATGAGCGAGATTCAGCCCGCGGTCTGGCAGTCGATGCCCGAGCCGGTGCAAAAGGCCGTCGTCAACCGCGTCGAACAGTCGGTGCCCCGCATCATCGACGACCTGTTGCGCACGCTGGAGACGAACGTCGACCGGGTGCTCGACATCCGCAGCCTCGCGATCGACGCGCTGGTGCGCGACAAGGCGCTCACCGTCAAGATGATCCGCACGATCGGTAGCGCGGAGATGCGGTTCATCGTCCGGGTCGGCGTCCCGTTCGGCTTCGCGCTGGGCGTCGTGCAGGCGCTGGCCTGGGCCCTGACACATTCGCCGCTGATCATGCCGCTGTTCGGCGCCATCACCGGGTTGCTGACGGACTGGCTGGCGTTGCAGATGATCTTCCGGCCGGTGCATCCGAAGCGCTACTTCGGCGTGTTCACCTGGCAAGGACTGTTCATCAAACGCCGCGACCAGGTCACCCGGGACTACACCAAGCTCATCGCGGAGGAGATTCTCAGCCCCGCGAACATCTTCGTCAGCCTCATCACCGGCCCGCGCTCGGACATCTTCCTGTCCATGATCGACCGCGAAATCCGGCGGGCCATCGAGGCCCAGACCGGACCCGCAACCCCGTTCGTGAAATTCGCCGTCGGGACACAACGCTTCGAGCGGCTCGAAAAGCGGGTGTCCGACACCGTCGTGCGCCGCGTGCTGGAGCGTCAGGACGAACTCAGTGGGTACGCGGCACAGGCGATGGACCTGCCGGCCCTGCTGGAATCGAAGATGAAGCTGATGAGCAACGAGCAGTTCGAGGGCCTGTTGCGGCCGGCGTTCAAGCAGGACGAATGGAAGCTCGTCGCGGTCGGCGCGCTGCTCGGGGCGCTGGTCGGCGAGGTGCAACTGCACCTGTTCTTCGGCTGATCCGGGCCGATCCCCGTTCGGCACAGTGGCAGGGCGGCGCGAGTGGCACCTTCGCTCCGGTGACCGGAGCGAAGGTGCCACTCGTTTCACGCCTAGGTGCGGAGTTCGCGTTTGAGCAGCTTGCCGCTCTGGTTGCGCGGCAGTTCGGCGACGAACCGCACGAACTTGGGAACCTTGAACGGGGCAATGCGCGACTTGACATGCGCGATCAGTTCTTCGGCCGACGGCTGCTCGACCCCGTCCTTGACGACGACGACAGCCGCGATCGCCTCGATCCAGCGGTCGTCCGGAACCCCGATCACGGCAACTTCGGCCACGGCCGGGTGCGTGTAGACCGCGTCTTCGACCTCTCTGGAGGCGACCAGGATGCCGCCGGTGTTGATGACATCTTTGATCCGGTCCACCACGGTGATGTAGCCGTCGGCGTCTCGGGTGACCAGGTCTCCGGAGCGGAACCAGCCGTCGCGGAACGCTTCCGCGGTGGCCTCCTTGTTCTCCCAGTATCCCAGGCACAGCTGCGGCGAGCGGTACACGATCTCCCCCGCCACGCCCGCCGGCACGTCGTTGCCGTCGGCATCCACGATCCGGGTCTCCACGAACAGGACCGGACGCCCGCACGAGGACTCGCGCCCCTCGTGTTCCTCGGGCCGCAGCACGGTCGCCAGCGGCGCGATCTCGGACTGTCCGAACAGGTTGTAGAACCCGAGGTCGGGGAACTTGCCGCGCAGCCGGTTCAGCACGGTGACCGGCATGATCGAGGCACCGTACTGCGCCTTGCGCAGCGAGGACAGGTCCCGGGTGTCCAAGTCCGGGTGATTGGACAGCGGCACCCACACGGTGGGTGCCAGGAACAGCGAGCCGATCTTGTCGGCCTCGATTCGGCGCAGAATCTCGGGAATGTCGGGCGCCTCCATCAGCCGCACCGTCGCACCCACCTGCAGGTACGGCAGCAGGAAGCAGTGCATGCCCGCGGAGTGGTACAGCGGCATGCAGATCAGCGGGTCGTCGGCGTCGGTGTAGTCGAGCGCGACGATGCACGAGACGTACTCGTGCAGCAGCGCCCGGTGGGTCATCATGGCGCCCTTGGGTTTCGAGGTGGTGCCCGAGGTGTAGAGCAGCTGCACGAGGTCGGTGTCGGCCACCTCGGCATCGATGACGGGAACCTCGCCCAGGCGCGCCTGCTCGACGAGCGCGCCGAGTGCGTCGCGTAGGGACACCACGTGTTCGGCGGGGACGTCCGGCAACACGCCGTCCAGTGTCGGCGCCAGTGCGGGGTCGACGAGCACCACCCGCGCACCGGACTGTGTCAGCAGGTACGCCAGTTCGTCGCCGGTCAGCGCGTAGTTGATCGGGACATGCACGAAACCGGCCCGCGCGCAGGCGAGAAAGCCGATGGCAAAGGCGTCGGAGTTCTTGCCGTATGCGGCGACGCGGTCGCCGGGGGCGAGTCCGAGCGAACGCAGATACTGCGCCGCCCGGCTCACCGCGTCGTCGAGTTCGCGGTAGGTCCACCGCCGTTCGCCGAAGATCAGAGCGGTGCGGTTCGGCACCCGCAACGCGCTGCGCCGCAGCACCCCGTCGACGGTGCTGGCTCGTGGATCGATGGACATTCCGCGTACTTCCTTTACAGGTAGATCGACTGCAGTTCGACGTAGGACTCGAGGGCTTCGGGGCCCCACTCGCGCCCGATGCCGGAATCCTTGACCCCACCGAACGGCGCGCCCGGATCGAGGTTGTAGCCGTTGATGCCGATGGTTCCGGTTTCGATGCGTTCGGCGACCCGGCGCGCCCGATCGAGATCCTGTGACCACACCGACCCACCGAGGCCCATCGACGAATCGTTGGCGATCGCCACCGCTTCGTCTTCGTCGCCGTAGCCGATCACGGCGAGCACGGGGCCGAAGATCTCTTCGCGGGCGATCTTCTGGTCGTTGCGGACGTCGGCGAAAATCGTCGGTGCGACGAAGTAGCCCGCGCGGTCGGGGCGCCCGCCACCGGCGACGAGTTTGCTGCCTTCCTGCTTGCCCAGGTCGATGTAGCCCTCGACCCGCGCGAGTTGCTTCGGGTTGACCATCGGGCCGACCATCGTCGCCTCGTCGAGCGCGTCACCGATGGTGCAGGCCTGGGCGAGCCCGGCGAGGGTGTCGACGACCTCGCCGTAGCGGCTGTGCGGGGCGAGCACCCGGGTGCCGAGGAAGCAGGTCTGACCGTTGTTCAACAGGGTCGCCTTGAACAGATTCTCGATCGAGTTGGCGATGTCGCCGTCGTCGAGCACGATGGTCGCGGACTTGCCGCCCAGCTCGAGCGACACCGGCCGCAGCAGCCGGCCACATTCCTGGGCGATGATCCGGCCCACCTCGGTGGAGCCGGTGAACGCGATCCGGTCGATGCCGGGGTGGCTGACGAGCTGCGCCCCGACCTCGGCGTCGCCGTAGACGATGTTGATCACGCCGGCGGGCAGGCCCGATTCCTGGATCGCCTCGACGATCAGCAGCGAGTCGAGCACGGTTTCCGGCGACGGCTTCACGACGACGGTGTTGCCGGTGGCCAGTGCGGGGGCGATCTTCATCCAGGACAGCGTCTGCGGGAAGTTCCACGGCACGATGACGCCGACGACGCCCTGCGGCTTGCGCACGACGTCGATCTGGCCGCCGAGCAGCCCGGCGCGGCGCGCGACCGTGGGCTGGTCTTTGACGAGACCGGCGTAGTAGCGCAGCAGCAACGGCGGGAATCCGGCCTCGAGGCCGTTGGACACCGCGATCGGCATGCCGTTCTGCCGCGACACCGTCTGCGCGATCTCGCTCCCGCGCTTTTCCAGCGCCGCGGCGAGGCGCTCCATCGCCTCGGCGCGCTCGGCGTTGCTGCGTGCTGCCCACGGACCCGCCGCGCGACGGGCTGCGGCTACCGCCTTGTCGACGTCTGCGGCGCTGGCCACCGCGACGCTGCCCAACGCTGCTTCGGTGCTCGGATTCACGACTGCGATGCGCTCGCCACCGGTGCCGGGCTCCCACGCACCGTCGATGAACAACGAGTCGTGCTCGATGGTTGACATTCGGTTCCTTTCCACGTCATGCCAGGGATGTCACGGTGCCATCCGTGATGCAGCTCACGCTACGTTGTTATCGCAGCGATAACAAGAGTTGGCATGCGCGCGAAAACCACTGGCGGACAACATGACTCGGGCCGGGCACGCCCACGGCGTGCCCGGCTCTGCGAAGCGCGTTCGTCAGCGCGTGGTCAGCCGCCACGCGGTCTGGATGGGACGTTGCAGCACCTCGCCCGCCAGATAGTGGTAGCGGCCGCGTAGCGAAGTGTCGTGCCGGAATCGCGCGGCGCGAGCCTCCGGCGAGATCCACCAGCCGTGAGGCGTCGACTGCACGACCCGGGCGACGTTGCGCCCGACGGTGCGCAGCCAGCGCTCGTCGTCCTCGGTCCAGCGCAGGCCCAAAATGTCGCGCGCCTTCGGGTGCATGAATCCGACTGTCATCCGCCCGTACTGTTCGAATACGGGTGCGGACACGGTGTTCCACAACCGCTTCGGAATGCCGGGGACCGGGGGCGGCGGCACCTGCCGGGTGAGGAATTCGAGCATCTCGTAGGGGCCCGAGATGGCCTCGAGATCGTTCTCCACGAAGTTCTCGTAGTACTCGACAAAGCTGGGCCAGTCCGGCGGCGAGACCGAGAGGTCGAGGCCGAACTGGCTCCACACCCGTCGCGTCGCCTGGTAGTAGGCCTCACGCTCGACGTGGTTGAGAACCCGCCCGTCCAGCCGCTCCATCACCTGCCAGACGCCGTAGTACTGGGTGGCGTGCGCCCAGTGAAACACCTTGGGGTTCAACGCATGCCAGGTGCGGCCTTTGGCATCGACGCCCTCGAGGTTGGTGTGGATGTCACGGATCTGGTGCGCGACCGGCACCGGGTTCTCGTCGAACACGGCACGCTGCAGCATCGGCTGCGTCCGGTCGAACCAGCGCCGCCAGACATCGGCGTAGAACACCGAGTTGTCGGCGACCACCGAGGTGAACGACGGGTGCATCAACTGCATGGTGGCGACTGAACCGACCACGAAGAAGAAGCGCAGGTCGCCACCGTAGCGGAACAGCAGCTCGTTGCCGGCGGCGCGCTGCGCCGGGGTCAACCGACGGGCTCGCTCGGACATCGGCAACACATCGGACGGGAATCGCTCGGCGCTGGTCACGCGAAATCCTTTCGTACGGGGCGTCGTTGCCCCTCCGGACAGTACTAGGACCGTCTGGTCTTAGTACGAGCATCCAGCGATGTGGGAGCAATGTCAAGGACTTGTTAGCTCAGCGCTAACGGCGTGGCAGCGCAAACACGGCCATCACGAGATCGGCGCACTCGCGCGCCAGCTCGCCCCGCGTGGCGTCGATCCGGCCCTCCAGCCAGCTCAGGAAGGTGGCACTCACCGCACCGTAGATCTGGATACCGCCGATCGTGAATTTCTCCGGCCGCGACGGATCGATCACCGGCTCCGGCAACACGTCCGCGAAGTGCGCCGCCACCAGCACGAAGAACCCCGGAATCGAGCGGTTTGCGTGCTCACGCAGGGTGTCGTCGGCGACGAATTCGCGCAGAATGATCCGGACCCGCCGGGAATCGGCATCCAAATAGTTCGCGGCGGCCTCGAACACCGCAACCACGCGCTCGTAGAGCCCGCCGGTTCGCGGCACGGCCACCACGAACTCGCGCATCTCCTCGGCGACCCGATCGGCAAGTGCCCGCAGCAGGTCCTCGCGATCGGTGAAGTTCTCGTAGAAGTAGTTGCGGCTCAGCTGCGCCTCGCGGCACACGGCACGTACTGTTGCCGCCGCAGCACCCTCGGTGCCGACCAGTTGATAGGCCGCCGCCACCAGCCGCTCCCGGCGCTCGGTAGCGCGATCCTGCATGGTGCTGCCGCGCCACACCGTCTGGGATTCCATGTCGGGGATCTTTCCAGATCAGGTCTTTCGACCACCTCACCTAGCTGTCGATCCGCTCACGGTAGAGCTGCTCGAGCTTGGCGCGTAGCGCGGCATCCGCACGGTCGACCGTCATCGCGAATATCGGAGCCAACGCCTTGCCGAGCGCCCGGCCCGCCAGGCCGCCCGGAATCCGGTAGTCGAGATCGACGACGATGCGCGTCCGCTCCGGTGCGAGCGGGGTGATCCGGTAGGTCATCTGATTGCTGAATCCCGACCGCGACTCGTAGGCAATGGTTTCGCGATCGACCCAGGTGGTGATCTCGATGTCGGAGCTGAACTTCACCGGCGGGACCTGGAAGGTGCCCTTCCACATCCCGCCGACGCCGCCGGCAGGCCCGCCGAGATGCTGCATGCGCGTGGCCCCGGACAGCCATTCGGGAATGTTGGCAAAGTCGGCCAAGTAGTTCCAGACGACATCGAGCGGCACGTCGCAGGTACCCGTGTGATGGACGTTCGGCATCGGTAGACCCCTCGAGTGTGCGGCACTGTTATCGCCACGATAACTAATTCGTGGCCGACACGGAACTTGACTTGACTTCACCCGCTTCACACTAGGACCATCTGGTCTTAGTGAAGCGCACCGCTTCCGCAGACCGAGGAGCTGACACGCAATGACGCGTACCCCGAAATCGCCCCAACACGCCATCGAAGATCCCAAGCTGGACGAATTCCTCGCCGAGGTGCCGGCCCACGAGAAGTTCCTGGTGGCGGCGGGCCTGCCCGCGGCGGGTAGCGCCGACTTTCTGCGCCGCTGGTTCACCGCCTGGCGGCACCAGCACACCGACGGGATCATCGGCTGCTGCACCGACGACGTCGCGTTCGTCGACCCGGGCACCGGAGGCGTGCTGCGCGGCGCACGGCTGTTGCGCGACTACACCGACCGCTTCTTCGTTGCGGTACCGGATCTCGTCTTCTACCCGCAGGGCGGCACCGATGTCATGCCGTACTGGGACTTCTATCGAGGCCAGGTGCGCGTGACCGTGCCCTGGCGCGCCGTCGGACGGTTCTCCCACACCCTTGCCCTTCCGGAGTGGCCGGCACTCGCTGCGACTGGACGCGACCTGAACTTCGTCGGCATCGACCGCTACGTGCTCACCGACGACTTCCGGATCGCGCGCATCGATACCGACTACGACATGGTCGGCATCTTGCAGCAGGTCGGGCTGATCCCCGACCTGCTACACCCCTCGATGCGCGCCGCGGTCTTCGTGGAGCGTCAGGTGGCACCACTACTGCGGGCCTTCGCTCGCGCCTAGCTGTCGGTGCCGCTCGCGGTCGTCCGCACCGGCAACGGTCCACGCATCGAAGTAGTCGATCGCGGTCATCGCCACAAGCGATGACCGCGATCGCCGTTATCCCACCATCGGTGGCTCGCGGATCAGCGCTGTGCCAACTCGAGCAAGTCCGGAAACGCAGGCAACTCGGGCAGGCCCGGAACGCGCCGCCCGAACCGGTAGTAGTTGTCCTGCACGACGCCGTACACCGCACCGGCCCGCGCTGCCACGCCGAACAAGACGGCCTGCACCGGCGTCTCCTGCAGCAACGTGCGGCGCCGTTGGGCCGCGACGAGCCGGGCGACCCGCGCCCGGTGTTCGGCCGCCCCACCCAGCAGCCGCGCATCCATGATCGCCCGCGAGTAGAACCAGTGCGCGTCGGCCTCCCAGGTGAATCCGATCGCACCGTGCAACTGCAGTGCCGTCGCGGTGACCGACAGCGCCGCGTCTGAAGCGGCGGCCTTCGCCATCGACGCGGCCAGTGCGAGATCCTCGGCGGTGCCGTTGTCGGCCACCCACGCCGCGTAATAGGTCGCCGACCGCGCGCGTTCGGTCTCCTGCATCATGTGGGCGGCCAGGTGACTCACCGCTTGGAAGGACCCGATCGGCTGACCGAACTGCTTGCGCTGCTTGATGTATTCCACCGCAAGATCGAGTGCGCCCTGACATACCCCGACGAGTTCGCCGGCGACTACGACCAGCGCCCGGTCCGACGCGCTCGCGACGTCGCCCGCCAGCGCCTCGCCGTGGCGTGACGGGCGGGCGAAGCCGTACCTGCGCACCGTGTCGACGGTGTCCACCAGCTGTACCCGGGCGTGGCGGCCCTCGATCAGGCGCGCGTGTGTGCCCGCCCGATCGCGTACGACGTACACGTCGGCACCGGCGTCGGCAACGTGCTGGGGTTCGGTGGATTCGATGCCGAAGGCACCGGTGGCCTTGCCTGCCGCGAGCGCCTCCAGCCAGCGCTCGCGCTGCTGCTGGGTGCCGGACCGTTCGATGGCCAGCGCGGCCAGCGCGGTGCCCAGAAACGGCGTCGGCGCGCAGGCGTAGCCGAGTTCCTCGAGCAGCAGGGTCAGTTCCACCAGGCCGAAGCCCTGTCCGCCGTGCTCGGTGGCCACCGCGAGGCCGGGCCAGCCGAGATCGGCCAGCTCCGACCACAAGGCGTCGTCGTAGCGGCCCTGGCCGGCGGCCTGCCTGCGGCACTCGCCGGTGACCCGCGCCGTGAGGAATTCGCGCGCCGCCGTCTTGATGTCCTGCTGGTCCTCGGATAGTTCGAATCGCATCGGGTGCTCCTCATCGAGCCTTCGGAAGTCCGAGCACGCGCTCGGCGATGATGTTCTTCTGGACCTGCGTGGTGCCGCCCTCGATCGTGTAGCCGGGCGCACGCAGCACCTCGTACCCCCACAGCGATTCGGCCTCGAGGCTCGGCGCGCCCAGCACGTCGACACCGAGCGCGACGATCTCCTGTGCGGTCTCCGACCACAACCACTTGCCGATCGACCCTTCGGGGCCTGGCGCCTTGTTGCTTTCCACCGCGGTGAGCACGCGCAGCGCGATGAACCGCAGTTCCTCGGTCTTGATGTACGCATCGGCGAGCCGGTCGGCGAGCAACGGATCCTTCAGCTTGCCGTTGAGTGCGGCCGCGTCGAAGAGGGCTTCCACCCACCCGCGCAACTGCGCCTGCAGCGCGAAACCCAGCCCGGCCCGCTCGTTCATGAGGGTGGTGAGGGTGACCAGCCAGCCGTTGCCCTCGCCGCCGACGACGTTGGCCGCCGGAATCCGTACCTCGTCGAGAAACATCTCGTTGAATTCGGACTCGCCCGTCATCTGACGCAGTGGGCGCAGCTGCACGCCCGGCGACTCCATGTCCATGACGAAGAAGGTGAGTCCCTTGTGCCGCCTGGCCGGATCCGGATCGGTGCGCGCGAGGAGCATGCACCACTTCGAGTACTGCGCGAACGACGTCCAGACCTTCTGCCCGGTGACCACCCAGTCGTCGCCGTCCCGGACCGCACGGGTGCGCAGCGACGCCAGATCCGAGCCGGCCTCCGGTTCGGAGAAGCCCTGGCACCAGATTTCGTCGGCGGTGAGTATCGGCTCCAGATGACGTGCCTGCTGTTCCGGGGTGCCGCAGGCCATCAGCGTGGGCCCGGCAAGCATGATGCCGACACCGTTGGCCAGCAGCGGGGTGCGGGCCTTGGCCAGCTCCTCGTAGAAGATCGCCGTTTCGGTGTAGGTGGCACCGCGACCGCCGAACTTCTTCGGCCAGTTGACGCCGGCCCAGCCGTCGGCCTGCAGGCGCCGCTGCCAGGCGATGCGGTGCCGAAACTTCGCTTCCTCGCCGTCGGGCACCGGGCCCGGTTTGTTGGCGGCGAGCCAGGCCCGCACTTCACGCCGGAAGGCGTCCTGCTCGGGAGTGAACCTCAAGTCCATGACGTGGACGGTATCTAATTAGCGTTGTGATAACAAGGTGTAAAGTTGCCTTCACCAGCACTGAAACGACACCTCTGGAGGCAAAACAGTGAGGTTTTCAGCAATTCCAGGCGCCGCGCTGATAGGGCTCGACAAGCCAGCGGCCGACGAATTCGCCGGTCGCATCGCGGTGATCACCGGCGGCGGTTCCGGAATCGGCCGCTCGACTGCCTTGCTGCTGGCCCGGCTCGGCGCCAAGGTGCACGTCGTCGACATTGCCAAGGCCAACGCCGATGCGGTGGCGGCGGAGATCGTGGCTGCCGGCGGGAGCGCGGCCGCCTACCGCGTCGACGTGTCCAAACCCGCCGGCGTCGAAAAGCTGGCCGATCAGGTGTTTGCGGCCGACGGCCGGGTCGACGTCTTGTTCAACAACGCCGGCATCGGCCTGCAGGGCCCGATCGAGATGACGTCGCTCGAGGAGTGGAGGAAGATCATCGACGTCAATTTGATGGGCGTCGTGCACGGCGTGCACTTCTTCGTGCCTCGCATGCTCGCCCAGGGCGGCGGCGGACACATCGTGAATACGGCGTCCATGCTGGGCCTGTATGTATGGCCGGAGTTCGTGCCTTACGCCACGTCGAAGCAGGCGGTCGTCGGGCTCTCCGAGGGCCTGGCCGCCGAACTGGGCCCCAAAGGCATCCATGTCAGCGCGATCTGCCCGGGCGTGGTGAACACCCCGATCCACGAGACCTCGCCGATCCACGGCGAATTCGCCGAGAAGCGCGACGAGGTGCGCAAGTGGATGGACAAGGTCGGGGTGAGCCCGGACTCCGTTGCCGAGGCCGTCGTGGATGCGATCCGCCACCGTCAGCTCATCCGCCCGGTCCCCCGCGTGCAGGTGCAGCCGGCCTGGGCGCTGCGCCGGCTCTCCCCCAAGGCCAGCGGTGTTGCGGGCCGGCTGGTGTTCGGGCTGGTCAAGCCGAAATAGCAGGCGGGCCGGGTGGCTTGGGAGAAGCCACCCGGCCCGCTCGTTGTCGCGACCGAATCCCTATCCCGTCGGGGTGACCTCGAAGTCGTCGTCCTTCACGGTGCGCAGCATCGCGCGGTGATCCCCCGGCGTCCACGGCCAGATCTCCGGCAGCCCGTCGGCGCCGAGGTACCAGCTCGAGCAGCCGCTCGCAGCGATCGTGTTCGGCAACTCGGCGCGCATTGCCTCGTTGAAGCGATCGGTGGCCTCGGGCTTCGGCGTCACCTTCGCGATCCGTCCGGTGCCGAGCTTCTCGATCCACTGCATGATGTAGCGGGTCTGGGTCTCGGCGACCCCGATGATCGACTGATTGCCGACCGGGCTGTGCGGCCCCACCACCATGAAGAAGTTCGGAAAACCGGGCATTGCGACCGTCTCGTAGGCCCGCGGCCCCTTCGCCCAGGCCTCGTCGAGGGTCAGCTCGTCCTCGCCGGTCACGCGCATCGGCCGCATGTAGGCGTGCGCGTCGAACCCGGTCGCCAGGGCGAGAATGTCGAGCTCGTGCAGCGTGCCGTCGGCGGTGACCACGCCACGTTCCTCGATGTGATCGATGCGGTCGGTGATCACCTCGACGTTGTCCTGCTGCAACGCCGGGTACAGACCCGAGGAAATGACGATGCGCTTGCACAACGGCTTGTAGTCCGGCGTGACCTTGGCCCGCAGCTGCGGATCCTTGATGCCGTACTTCAGGTTGGCCCGGCACAGCGCCGACATGATGTTGCGCTGCCAGCCCTCGCGGACCACGGCCTCGCCGAGGGTGTACTCCATCAACGCGCGATAGCCCACCTGCGCGGTGCGGTTCAGGTAGGGCACATGCTCGAACGCCATCTTGCTCAGCGGCGAGTACTCGTGGTTGGGCACCGGCAGCACCCATTGCGGGGTGCGCTGGAACACCGACAGGTGCGCAGCCACCTTCGACAGCGCGGTGGTGATCTGGGCTCCGGTGGATCCGGTGCCGATCACGCCGATTCGCTTTCCCGCCAGTTCGACGGAGTCGTCCCACTGCGCCGAGTGCATGGCGATGCCTCCGAACTTTTCGAGGCCGTCGATGTCGGGCAATTTCGGGTGGTGCAGGAATCCGGTCGCAGTGATCAGCACGTCGGCTTCGGTGAAGTAGCCGTCGGCGGTCTCGATGCGCCACTGTTTGCCGTTCCAGCGCGCGTCGGTGACCTCGGACCCGAACCGGACCAGCCGACGCAGATCCAGGTCGTCTGCGATCTTCTTGAAGTACTCGAGGATCTCCGGCCCGGGAGCCATGACGCGGCTCCACGACGGGTTCGGCGCGAAACTGTACGAATAGAACCGCGATGGCACGTCGCAGGTCAGGCCCGGGTAGTGGTTCTCCCGCCAGGTGCCGCCGACCTCGTCCGCCTTCTCCAGGACGATCACGTTGTCGTAGCCGGCGTCGCGCAGCTTGGCTGCCATGCACATGCCCGACATGCCCGCTCCGACGACCGCGACGCGCAGCCGCGACTTGCCGATGCCGGCGAGCGAACGCAGTGCGTCGCCGGCCTGATCGAGGGCGGTGTCGGCGGCCGCGATAACCCCGGCGTGGACGTGGAAGCCGTGCCACAAGCCGTCGAAATGGACGTGCTCGACCTCGACGCCGGCCGCACTCGCCCGGGCCACGAACTGGTGTGCATCCGCGCGCACGGTGTCGTCGGAGGCCGAATGTACGACCGTCGGCGGTAGCCCGGACAGGTCGCCCAGCAGTGGCGACACGTCCGGGTCGGCGGCTTCGGCGTTACCGAGGTAGGCACGCGCCCAGGACTGCAGGGCCTTCGTGTCGAGCACTGGATCGGACCCGACGCTGCGGCGGGTGCCGGAGATGTCTGGGGTCAGGTCCAGCCACGGCGAGAACAGTCCGAGCGAGGCGGGCAGCGGCTCCAGATTGTCGCGCAGCGCCGACACCAAGGCGAGCGCGATACCCGCGCCGCCGGAATCGCCTGCGACGACGATCTCGGCGGGATCGAAGCCGTTGTCCAGCAGCCCGCGGTAGGCCGCGAGCGCGTCGTCGAGTGCGGCCGGCGCGGGATGCTCGGGTGCGAGCCGGTACGCCGGCACGAAGGCCTCGCTACCCATCCGGGCGGCCAGCCGCGCGGCGAGGTTGCGATGCGAATGCGGAGATCCGTACGTGAAACCGCCGCCGTGCAGGTACAACAGCACCGCGCCGGATTCGACGCCGCGCGGGGTGAGCCATTCGCCGGGTACCCCACCGACGGTGACGTCCGAGATCGCCGACGGCACGGCGACGCCCGCCGACGCCGCAATGTCGACCAGCGAGCGGCGTGCCGCGAGTGGAAAGAGCGGCGAGACCACCGCAGGTCGGACGGCCCGCGCGACGTTGCGCAGCACCGGAGCCGGAAGCCGGACACTGCGCGCGATCTTCGACTGCGCAGACTGCAACGCCGACCGACTCAACACCGTTGTTATCGTCATGATAATAACGGTAGCGCCAACAGCCACTCCGAGACAACCGGATGTCGGCAAATCCATGGTCCTACCGGTACGATCGGCTCTTAGCTTCGGATCAACAGCGCGTTGCGCACGATCGGCGATAACAACTGGAGGGACCCTGATGGCGAAGGCGACGACACGCTGGAAGCGGTCCAATCCGGACGACCGCAAGGCCGAGATCCTCGCGGTGGCCCGGCGCCATTTCGCGACCAAGCAGTTCGACGCGGTGTCGACCGCCGACATCGCCGACGAAATCGGCATCAACCGCGGGCTCGTCTACCACTACTTCGGTACCAAGCGCGATCTCTACCTGGAAGTGGTCCGCTCCACCGTCAAGGTGCCGACGTTCCCACCGATTCCCGACATGATCGCCAGCGGCACCTTCGAGGACGTGCTCGAAGAGCGTCTCGACCAGTGGCTGATCGAGGTCGAGCGGGAACGCGAGGGCTACCTGGCGGCAACGATGCTGTCGGCATCGGGCCCCGATGCCGAAGCGCGTGCAATGGTTCAGGCATCCCGCGAGGAGGCCATCGACACCGCGCTGGCATCGATGTTCGCCAGCCCCGACGATGCGCCCGCCTCGGTCCGTGCGTGTGTGCGTGCCCTCGGCAGCCTGGCCGAGACCGCGGTCACCGAGTGGCTCGCCGAGGGGCATCTCTCGCGTGACCAGGTCCGGGAGTTGCTGGTACAAACCGCCCGCGCGCTGTGGGAGAACCTGTCACGGATCATGATGCCGCCGCCGATCAAGGCCAAACGTCGCGGCCGCGAAGCCGCACCGGCCGACGGCGACGACGCCGCCACGCCCGCCTGAGCATCGGGGCGCGATGTCCGGAAATGACATCGCTCGGTCCGCAGCGGACATGGTCGACGACGACCGTCCACATCTAGCGTGACGGCATCGAACGAACGGCGCCCCAAGCGAACTCGCACGGCCGGCGCCCCATCGTATTGGAGCTGTCGTGACGACTTCGCAGACCATCCAGAAAGACCTGCCGCGCAGCGTGGTGGACCGCCTGACCGCACAACTGCGCGGATCGGGTCCCGCCGCGGTCAACGTCGCGCCTGCCACCGGTGCAGCGCTGGCGACGCTGCATCATTGCACCGCCGACGACGTCGCGCTCGCCTTCGACGTCGCGCGGCGGGCCCAGACCACGTGGGCGGCCACGGAGCCCGCCAAGCGCACCGCACCGTTCATCAGATTCCACGACCGCATCCTCACCGACGAACTCGCTCTCGACATCGTCCAGGCCGAAACCGGCAAGGCCCGCGCGCACGCCTTCGAGGAGGCACTCGACGCCGCAGGTGTGGCGCTCTACTACGGACGCCGCGCGCCGCGGTTCCTCGCTCCGCGCCGCCGCGACGGGGCGATTCCGGTCGCCACCCGCACCCAGGAGCTGCGCCAGCCCAAGGGTGTCGTCGGCGTCATCTCGCCGTGGAACGCGCCGCTGTCGCTGGGCATCGTGGACATCATTCCGGCGCTGCTCGCCGGCAACGCCGTGGTCCACAAGCCGGCCACGCAGACCGCACTCACCGCCCTCTACGCACGCAGCGTGCTCGTCGACTGCGGCCTGGATCCCGACCTCTGGCAGATCGTCGTCGGGTCGAGCACGGTGGTCGGCGGGCCGTTGCTCGAACGCGCCGATCATGTCTGCTTCACCGGGTCCACCAGCGCCGGGCGTGCGGTCGCACAGCAGGCGGCGGGGCGGCTGATCTCGTGTTGCCTCGAGCTCGGCGGCAAGAATCCGATGCTCGTGCTCGACGACGCCGACGTCGGCAAGGCCGCCAAGGGCGCCGTGCGGGCCTGTTTCGGCCACGCGGGCCAGTTGTGCATCGGCATCGAACGGATCTACGTCGCCGACCGTTGCTACGCCGAGTTCGTCGACCGATTCGCACGCGCGGCAACCGAACTCGAACTCGGCGTCGGTCTCGGGTTCGGCTACGACGTGGGCACGCTGGCAAACGAGAGCCAACTGCGAACCGTCACCAGGCACGTCGAAGACGCGCGCGCCCGCGGCGCGACCGTGCGGGTGGGCGGCAACGCCCGCCCCGACATCGGGCCCTACTACTTCGAGCCGACCATTCTCGAAGGCGTCACGTCCGACATGGCGGTGTACGCCGAGGAGACCTTCGGGCCGGTGGTGTCGGTCTATCGCGTCGCCGACGACGCCGAGGCGGTGCGCCGGGCCAACGACTCCGAGTACGGCCTGCAGGCGTCGGTCTGGACGAAGGACATCCCCAAGGGCGAGGCGATCGCGCGGCGCGCGCTGACGGCGATGCCGATTTCGTGCGCGACCATATGATGAGCGGTATCGTCGAGCGGATCGAGGCGGTGGCCGACGAGGCCGCGGCGCTCTATCGCGACAGCCCGACGCTGGGGGCGATGCCGGTCGAGCTGCGTGGCGGGATCACCGGCCCGGCGCTGGTCGGCAAGCGGGCGGGCTATGTGCGCTTCATCGACATGGCGGGGCTGAACGGCTTGGCCGAAAAGCACGGGATCGAGGTCGAGATCCTGCGGATGCCGGGCAAATACGTGCACCGGGACGAGCCGCTGCTGCGCGTCTCGCAGCCCGTGCCGCTCGAAGTGGGCGCAAGCCTCTGCGACG